>JBOHAU010000019.1:0-102693 GCA_050698015.1 Gaiellaceae bacterium | reverse complement strand
TCTCCAGCCGCCCGGAGCCGTCGTAGCTCATTGTCGTCTTGAAGCCGAGCGGGCTCGTGACCTTGCTCAGGTTCCCGGCGGCGTCGTAGTCGTAGCTGGTCGTCTTCAGGCGCGGGTTCTGGACGCTTTTGAGCTGGCCGGCCTTGATCGGCGGCGTCGTCCAGTACTTGAAGGTGGTGACGCCGCCCTCGCGGTCGGTAATCGTCTTCAGCTGTCCGACCTGGTAGTCGGCGTTCCCGCTCGTCGCATAGTCGTAGGTGGTCGTGTTGAGGCGGGCGTCCTGCTCGGTCAGAAGGTCGTTGGACGCGTTGAAGGTGCGCGTCACCGTGCCGAGACTGCTCGGCGCGATCTCCTTGACGACGTTGCCGCGCTCGTCGTACTTGTACTGCGTCGTGTACCCACGGGCGTTCTTCTCGGCTGCCGTCCGCGCCTGGCCGTCGTACCTGAAGATCGTCGTCCGGCTGAGTGGATCGGTGACACTGAAGAGCATGTAGCCGCGGTGCTTGTAGACCCAATCGCCGCGACCGGGAATCGTCACAGTCGTGAGGTCGTAGTCGCCGCTCTGCGTGTAGGCGTAGGAGACCGTGTCGCCGGTGCCGTTCTGCTCGCTCGTGACCCGGTTGCTGCCGTCGTAGACGACGTTTTGGAGCTCGTAGCGGCCGCGGGGATCCTGGATGCTCGTCAGCCGGTTGCTCGCGTCGTAGCCGAGCGTCCAGACCTTGCCGCGCGGGTCGCGCACGCTCGTCAACCGGCCGCTTGTGTACCCGTACTCGACGTAGCGTCCGTCGGGGAGGGTGACGCGCTCGATCAGCGACGGGTCGGCGACCGTGTACGTGATCGTGATCGCGCGTCCCGCGGAATCGGTGATCGAGGAGAGCTTCCCGCTCGTGTAGGCGAGCGTCGTCGCCGGGCCGAAGCGCGGCTTGATTGCCGTCAGCTTGCCGTTGAGATCGAAGCTGAACTTGCGCTGATCGCGGGTCGTAACCTCGTACGAGCTATCGGCCAGGCGCTTGAACGTGCCGTCGAAACCCTTGGCACCGAAGGTGGCCGCACCGGTTCCGCCGGAGTTCTTCGTGAACCTCGTCCGCTGCCCCGAGCCGGCGCGGTACTCCAGCTCCGTCGCGCTCAGCACCGTGATCTTCGCCTCGAAGGGATGCGCCCAGCCGGTGCCGAGCGCGCCCGTCGTCGTGTCACGAGAGTTGTACGAGCGCGTCCAGGCGAACGGGATCCCGGGGCCGGCGAGGCGGAGATCGGTCGCCGTCTCGGTCAGCGACCCCGAGGCGGTATTCACCGGGTTGTCGGTGTAGGCGAGCGGGCTGCCGCCGCTGTCGAGCGAGAGCGCGAACTGTGGATCGGCGACGTCGCAGTCGGTGCAGCCGAGCGTTTGCTCGAGCAGAAGCCCGCCCATGATCGGCGGCGGCGGCGGGAAGTAGACGGGCGGCGGCTCGGCTGCAGCCGGGTTGACGTCGACGTGGTCGTTCGCGCACCAGGAGAACGGGCTGCCCTGGATCTCCAGCTTGTGCGAGATCGGCCCGCGGGCGACGGGGGTGGCCGAAGCCGGGTTCGGATCCGGCGCTCCATAGCTCAAGTGCCCGCGCTGCGTGCCGAGCGAGCAGGCGACGTGGGAGACCTCGCCCCAGTAGGTGCCGGTCCAATCGACACCGGCTGCAAGCGGTGCCTCGCGGGTCATATAGAACTGCCGCCAGGTCTCGGTCGCGGAGAAGCCGAAGCTGCCGTTGTCGTAGACGACGTTGCCGGTCTTGCCGGCGATATTGCCGTCGGGGGCCTTCGCCTCGATGCCGGCGGAGGGATCGACGTAGACGCCGTAGCCGCCGTTCTTGTAGAGGGAGGAGCCGCTCACCTCCGACGGCTGCGGCGTGTACCCCGTCGTGACGGCGAAGTCGAGCCCGTCCTCCTTGTTCGACCAGAAGGCCGAGTCCTCGACCACGGCGCGCGCGTTGAAGACGTTGAGGCCGTCGCCGTTCGAGGAGGCGTAGAAACCGTTGCGCTCGAACTTCGAGCGGCGCACCGTCAACGAGGCCGCAGTTCCACTGGTGCCGCCGAAGATCGCAACGCCGGAGACCGAGCTCTGGGAGAGGGTCGAGTCCTCGATCGTGACCGTGCCGCCGCTCAGCTTCACCATCCCGGCCGTGTCCGCGCCGGCGCCACCGCCGCCGTAGCGGGCGTTCACGAACTTGAGCGTGCCGGTCGAGCCGCTGTTGAAGACGATCCCGAGCCACTGCCCGGGAGCGGAGTCGCTCGTCGAGGTGAAGGTGACCGGCTGGGCCGACGTTCCGTTCGCCGTCAGCGTCCCGTTTACCGTGAGCGTGCGCAGCTGGTGGTTGCCCTGCACGACCACGCCCGCCTCGATCGTGACCGACGCGCCGGCCGCAATCGTCGTGTTGCCCGTCAGCACATAAGGACTGCCGGCAAGAGTCCACGTGTGGACGCCGGTGAGCGTGCCGGAGATGTTCGTCGCCGCCCTCGCCGAGCCGACCAAGGCGACGAGCACAAGCAGCGCAAGCAGGGCAGCAGTTTGGGCAGTGGCGCGAGGCATGACCCCCTCGGTCTCCGCAGGTCTGGTTTGTACGGGAACCGCGACCGCAGAACGGACCCAGATGCCTTCTGGCAACTAGGTATCGCAGATCATCAACGCCTTCAAGGAGCGCGCGACGAGGAAATGTCGGTCTTTGCGGACTTTTCGGAGACAGGCTTACGCTGAAGCGGAGGCGTCTCGGTCGCGCCGTCGCCCGACGCCGTCTGCGACCCGTCAGGCCGACTCGCTCGGGCGAGCACTGTTCTTACCGTCGACGGCCACCATTGGCGACCGCCGTGCGCGGTCGGCGTCCGGCTAGCGTTCAAGTCGCGCGCGATCTGGCCAAGGCTCCGGCCGCCAGCATGGTCGGCGCGAATCCGCTTCACGATAGCCGGCGCCAGGCTTGGGGGACGACCGGGGGGCGGCGAGGGGCGTCTGCGCTCGCGCGGAGGACGCCGCCGCTCGGCGAGGAGCCGTTCGAGCTCGTCGACCGGGACGAGCTTCGCTCCCCACGGCATCTCGACCGTCTCGATGTGCGGGAGCACGCGCCGGTTGAAGGTGGAGCGGCTGATCCCGAGCGCCTCGGCCGCCTGGTTGCGCGTGTAGGCGAGCCGCTTGACCCGGGTGGCCTCGCGTGCGATCGCCGGCGGCTGCGCCCGGCGGCGCTCCTTCTCGGCTCGGCGGTGCCGACGGCGACGCGACATCCATACACTATACATAAACTGTGACCCATATTGGCATCGAGATGCATCTGTGTGTGTGTGTCGCTCGCCATCGAGGCTGGTAGTTGATGTACGCGGGCGTTGCGAGCTGGGCGTCTGGTCAGCGTTCGATGACGCGGCCGCGGCCGAGCTCGCGTTCGAGCTCGATCAGGCGGCGGAGGCGGAGAAGAGTCGGAATCTGCTCCTCGCGCCCGAGTGCGCCGAGCATTCGCGCGAGGTCGCCGGGGGAAGCGACCTGCGGGCGCAGCCCGCGCCCGAGCGGCTCCCGGCTCGCGTGTCGGCGCAGGTCGTCGTAGCCGCGGGAGCCCGCTGGCTCGGGGACGAGCTTGAGCTCGCCGGCGCGGGTGTCGAGCTCGATCACCGGCTCGCTAGCGTCTGCCAGCTCAAGCTGCTTGCCGTCGACGCGGCGGGCCTCGAGCTCGTCGAGCGCCTTCTCGAGCCGGGCGAGGTTGTCCTCGCGCATCGAAGGCGTGACGTCGAGGCCGTCGGTGAGCTCGCCCGTGCCCTGGATCACACGCGCGAAGGCACCGATCACGACGAAGCTGACATGGCGGCCCTGAAGGACGGCGAGCAGCGCGTAGGCATCGAAGGAGGGCGTCCGCTTCACCACGGTCCCCTCACCGCCCTTTGCGCGCACGCGGTCGCCCCAGTTCCCCGAGCATGCGCTCCACCCGCTCGCTCGGCGGGAGCATCAGCGATTCCCCCAGCTCCTCGTCGCCGCTCTTGTCGATCGGGACGAGCACGAATGGCAGGTCGAAGCCGCAGGCATGCAGGCAGGCGAGCAGGCTCTCGACCGGAGGCGAGATCAACCCCTGCTCCCAGCGGGCGATGACCGACCGGTCGCGACCGGTCCGCTCCGAGAGCTCGCTCTGGGTGAGACCGGCCCGCGTCCGCGCCTCCCGGATCCGCCGCGCATGATCGAAGTTTATCGCACTCAGGCTACCGAGCTAGTTTTCACAGTCAGACTCGTTTTTGCTACACTCTCGGGTAAAGATGCGCGGCGACGGTCAGCTCTCGCTCGAACTCTTCCCACCGGAAGCCGCGGTTCCGGGAGCAACGGAGGGACCGAGCCCGGCCCGTGACGGTACGCAAGCGATCGACGGCTCTCCTCGAGCGCGGGCGTCTGCAAACGATGCCGGGACCAAGGCGGAGGTTGTTTCGGGCGGGCCGGCGCTGCTGACGACGCGAGAAGCCGCCGAGGTGCTCCATATTCACCCCCGTACCGTGCAACGCCTGGTCGAGCGCGGCGAGCTCTCCGCCGTCCACCTCGGCGGGGCGGTGCGCTTTGATCCCCTCGACCTAGGCGGGCTGGTCGCACGACTCAAGCGCCGGCGGAAGAGCCGCCAGACCCGGGTCGTCGACACAGTCCGCGCTCGGAGCGGCGCCGCCGTCTCCTTCGCCGATCGACTACGGTCGCAACAGGATGAGCATCGGGCGGCTCAGGCGTAGCGATGGCCGGAGCGTCTACGTCGTTCGCTGGTATGAGAGTGGGCGTGGCAGTACCAGGCGCAAGCGCACCTTCGACCGCCGCCGAGACGCCGAGCTCTTCGAGGCCTCGATCCGCCGCGCTCGCCAGCTCGGTCAGCTCGCCTCGGAAGTGATCGGCTCGAACGCGACGCTCGAGGAGTTCCTGGTGGAGTGGTGGGACACCTACGCGGTCACCCACCTGCGCCCGAACACGCTCGAGACCTACACGACGCTGCTCGACAAGTGGATCGTCCCGTACCTCGGCCGCAAGCGTTTGCGTGAGATTACGCGCGAGACGATCGACACTTACGCGGCGCAACTCCGCGTCGACGGCGCCGGCGCGCCCACGATCAACCGCGCGCTTGGCGTCCTTCAAGGCGTCTTCCACCGAGCCGTGGAATGGCGACACCTCGGCTGGAATCCCGTCGTCGGGGTTCGCCGTGTCGCGCACACCCGCGCTGAGACGATCGATGCGCGCACGCCGGAAACGGTCGAGGCGATCCGCGCGCAGCTCGACCCGCAGAACGCCGCGCTCGTCGGCGTGCTCGCCTACGAGGGCCTGCGCCCGGCCGAGGCGTACGCGCTCGTCTGGAGCGACGTCCTCGACGATCGCGGCCGTCCACGAGAGCGCCTGCGCGTCCAGAGGGCCATCTCCGCCGGCGAGGTCACCACGACGAAGTCGCAGCGCGGCCGTGAACCGGAGCTCTTCAAGCCGGTCGCGCGCGAGCTCGTCGAGCTCTACCTCGCCCGCGGGCGACCGCAGCCTCACGAGCTCGTCTTTCCCGACAGCCAGGGTGGTCACCTCCGTCGGCACAACTGGCGACGCCGCGTCTGGATTCCCGCGCTTGAGCGCGCCGGCGTCGCCTACTTCCGCAGCTACGACCTACGCCACACCTGCGCCACCCTGCTCCTCTACGAGGGCCGCACGCTCAACGAGGTCGCCGAGCACCTCGGCCACTCAGACCCCGGCTTCACCGCGCGCACCTACGCACACTTGATGCGCGACGCCGCCCGCAGGCGCATCACGATCAGTGAAGCGATCCAAAACGGCCGTGCCGCCGCTCGCCGTAGACCCCTGGTAGACCCCTCCGGCGCCGAGCCCGGGACTTCCGCAAGCGCGTCAGACGAAAAGTCCCTGGAGATCGAGAGAGCCGACGCGCGGACTCGAACCGCGGACCCCTTCATTACGAGTGAAGTGCTCTACCAGCTGAGCTACGTCGGCAGTCGCCTTACTGTAGCCGGTTCACGTCCGGTCTCCCTCTTCCGGGCGGAGTGTGTCAAGGCCGAGGCCGGGCTCCCACTCGACGTCGGCGAACTTGTCGTCGGCCTTCGAGGCGAAGAGGCGCGCGAGCGCGTCGCGGTGCTGCGCGAGGAAGTTCACTTCGTCGCCCGCGACAGCCGCGACGCCTAGTGTGTGACCCGATGCTCGAGAGTCTCACGATCGACGACTTCTCGGGTCGGCTCGGGGAGCGGTTCGTCCTCGAGCTCGGTGAGGGAAGCGAGGTCGAGACCCAGCTGATCGAGGCGAAGCCTTTGGAGGCCGGGCCGGAAAGCGATGCGCGCACGCCGTTCTCGATCGTCTTTCTCGGGCCGCACGAGCCGTTGCTGGCGCAGCGGATCTACCCGCTGCGGCACGACCAGCTGGGGACGTTCGGGATCTTCATCGTGCCGATCGGCCGCGACGCCGATGGCGTCCGCTACGAGGCGATCTTCACCTAGCTTCGAGCCGAAGCTCTCGTTCAGGCACGCGAGCCTGCGTTCGCCAGCGCGGCGAGAACCCCCGAGACGTCGACGCGGCGGCGACCCGCGGCGCTGTCATGGCGTGGCCTCCATCAACACGTACACGCCCCGGTCGGCGACCGGCGCGAAGCCGAGGCGTTTGTACAGCCGGAGCGCCGGGTTGTTCTTCTCTACGTGGATGCTCAGGCGCCGCCGCGCGCGCGCAGCCTCGTCCAGCAGACCGCGCAGGAGCCGCGTGCCGATCCCACGCCCGCGGAACTCCGGCAGTAGCGCGATGTCGATGACGCGGATCTCGTCGCTCCACCGAGCGACATAGAGGCGACCCGCCGGAGCGCCGTCCCACTCGACGACGTCGAGGCTGGCACCGGCGTAGTGCGCGCGGTAGTGACGGTCCTGCGCATCGAACTGCTGCTCGATGAACGCGGCCTTCTGGGCGTCCGTCCACGGCACCGGCGCGAGCTCCTCCTCGCGCGTGGACGCGTACACCTGAAGGAGGAAGTCGCGGTCGCTCGAGCTGACGGGTCTGAGCGTGATCCCGGACGGCAGGTCGCTCAGGCCGTGCGCCACGATCGCTTGTCCGGCGCGAGGACGAGCGGGAACGTGGAGCCGGCGTAGCCGACGGTCAGCCGCAGACGGTTACTGAGGCGGTCGACCACGAGCTTCGAGATCGAGTACATGTCGCCGAGATCGCTGTGCAGCACCCAGCTCGCGCCGCCGTCGGCGCTCGTCTGGATCTTGCCTGCCCCGCCGGCGCGATAAAGCGATCCGCCGTACGAGACGTCCCGGCCGGCGGCCGCGGCCGCCCATGGAAATGCCAGCCGGCCCGTTGCCGCCACAATCGTGGAGGTTGCGAGCTTCAGGAAGGTCCGCCGTTCCATCGCTAGCCCCTCGGTGGGAACACGCCCTGGAGCGCGATACAGAAATTGATCGTCAGGTAGGGCTGGAAATTGTTGTGCGGCAAGCTGCCGCCCGCGGATGCGAGCGCCTGGGGCGAGAGGGGGCTGAGGTTCGCTGCAGGCCCGTAGGTGAATCCACCCTGCGACGTCGCCAGCGAGCGACCGGCGCTCGGCGCCGTGAGGTCGGCGTCGTCGGCGCTCGCCCCCATCGCGTGGCTGTGGGCCGGCAGTTCGGATTGGAGCAGCGTCACCGTCTGTGACCCGCTCATCTCGCCCTCGACGTGATCGCTCAATCCTGGACCCTGGCGGGGCTCCATGACGGAACTGCCCTGGATGTTGGGCAGCGCGAAGGTCGACTTCCCGTCGCCGCCGTACATCGTCCCGAGCAGTGAGAAAAGCGCCGTGTTCTGCGAGAGCGGCAGCAGCTGGCCGTTGCAGAACGCCCAGCCCCTGGGGGCGAAGTTGAAGCCAAAGATCCGGATTTCGGCCACAAACGGGTCTGCCATTGTCGTCTCCTAGCTCCGCTGGGGGAAGAGGCCGAAGAGCGAGATGATGTAGTTGATGCAGATGTACGGCTGGAAGTTGGTGTGCGGTTGGCTTCCGCCGACGGGGCTCATCGACTGCGGGTTGAGGTTCCCCGTCGGGGCGTCCTCGATGTAGGGCTTCGCCCCTTGCGAGTTCGAGAGCACGTTGCCGGCCGGGTTTCCCTGCGTCCCCTGGTTCGCGCTGGCGAGCGCCGAGTGCGAATGGGCGGGCATCTGGTTGACGGTCAGCGTGACCTCTTCGGCGCCGCCCGCTTGGCCGGTGACGAACGCCGGGCCTCCGGGCAGCGTGCCCTGGTGGACGGGTATCCGGCCGCGGAGGTCCGGCAGTGCAAACGTCTCCTGGCCGTCGCCGCCGTAGGTCGTCCCGATGAGTTGAAAGAGCGTGTCATTCTCCGAGATCGGCAGGACCTGACCGTCGCAGAACAGCCACCCCGCGGGAGCGAAGTTGCCTGCGAAGATGCGAATCTCACCGACGAACGCCATCGCTCCTCCTCAGTCCCGCGCCGGAAAGATCCCGTTCAGCGCTATGGCAAAGGTCACGGTCAGGTACGGCTGCATGTTCTCGTGCGGCTGGCTCCCGCCGCTGTTCGGGACGCTCGACGGGTGGAGCGGCGTGAGCGCACCGGCTGCCGCGTAGAGCTTGTTCGAGGCGGCGACGACGTTCCCGATCGCGACGCTGCTCGTCGCGTTCTGCGCGTTTCCTTGCCAGGGATGGGTGTGGGTCGGTAGCTCGCTGATCGAGAGCGCGTGGCTCGTTTCGCCCGCGCTCTCGCCGAGCGTGTGTCCGTCGCCGAAGTGAATCTGGCTGCGGCCGCGCAGGTCGGGCAGGGCGAACGTCGTCTGTCCGTTGCCGCCGTACGTCGTCCCGAGCAGCGCGAACAGCGCCTGATTCTGGTTGATCGGCAGGAGTTGCCCGTTGCCAAGCGCCCAGCCCTGCGGTGCGTAATCGAATGAGAAGATCCTGATCTCGCCGAGAAACGGCTCCATCAGTTGCTCCTCATGACGGTTGAGTGCATGCGGCTCCGCCGATGTAGCCGCCGCCGGTCGGGACGGTGTTCGACGCATTGACGGTGACCAGCGTGTTCTGGGCGCCCAGGAACGTCTGCACTGCGGCGTTGTCGTTGTTCGCGCCGAGATAGCCAGGCAGCCTCACCGTCGTCGCCTGGCGCTGGCGGAGCCGGACGTCGTTGTTGTTCGGCGAGATCGCACCGGCTCCCGAGCCCGCCACCGAGTTGCTCCTGATGTCGACGCAGGAGGTGAAGTTGTCCGCGGCGAGGATGCCGTTGTTCAGGTGGATGCCGTTCCAGCCGGTGGCGAGCGGCCCGAGCGTGCCCGGCGTGCCCACGGCGTTGTTCGTGACCGTCGCCTGGAACGTGAGCGGGTTGCCCATCTGATCGCCTGCTTCGAGGAGAATGCCGTGGCCGTTGTACTGGCGGACGGTGTTGCCATCGACCAGTGCGACCATGTCGCCGCCGCCGCTCGAGGATTCGACAGCGATCCCCGAGGCCTGCGACGAGCCGGAGTTGGGAACGGCGAGGACGCCGATCGTGTTGTCCTCGATGCCCCCGGAAGCGACAGCCTGAGAGGCGGCGGCGTTGGCGAGGATTGCGTGCCCGACCGAGCCCTGCAGCGTGTTGTCGTGGATGTTGAAGGTCGTGGGACCGTTGGCCGATACAGCCACTCGTGCGCCGGCCGAGAGTGTGTTCGTGTGCGCATTCGAGAGCGTGTTGCTCGCGAAGGCCGCGTCCGATGAGCCGTTCGCGATCGTTGCGGCGAAGTACCAGTCGCCGCGGGCTCCAGTGAACGTGCAGTTCTGCACGGTCGAGTTCAACACCGTGCTGGTGTTGTGAGACTCGAAGTGCACGCCGTCGTTGCCGAAGCTCGTGCTGTTGAGCCCGATCGTGCAGTTCGGCCCCGAGACCGTGATCCGGTCGAGCGTCCCGCTCGTGTTCGTGACGTTGAGGTTGTCCTCCCAGCCGCCCGAGATGGCGTTCCCGGAGAGGCTCGCCGAACCCGTGAGGTTCGTGAAGTAGACCGAGCCCTCATCGACGGCGGCGTTGTTGCCGTTCGAGCCGCTGACGACGCTGTCCGCGAGCGTAAACCCGCTGACCGACGAACCGCGGATCGCGAAGTTCTGGAAGTCGTTCAGCTGCATGCGCGTGAACGACGGGCTCTTCGTGTTGTTGAGGTAGATGCCGATGCCCGAGCTCGAGCTGCCGTCGGCGCCGGTCTTGTTCGCGATCGTCCCGCCCGAGCCGGCAGTGCCCGTGCCTGTGACGGTGAGGCCCGCGGTCGAACCGGTGTTGTCGAGGATGATCCCGGTGCTCGAGCCGCCGTCCGAGTCGATCGACTGGAACGTCAGCCCGCTCGAGCCGATCGTCGTGTTTGCGACGTTTAGTGCCGTGCCGGTCGACGTTGCGATCGTGTTGGTCGTCCCGGTCACCCTGATGGTTCCGCCGCCGGTCGCGGCGAGGCCAGGATTGGCGCCGGAGCTGATCGCGACGCCGGTGAAGTCGAAGGTGGCGCCGCTGTTGCTGCCGGTCAGGTTGGCGCCGGTCCCGCCGTTGCTCGTCAGCGCGGCCAGCTTGACAGTGCCGCCGATGTCGCTGAGCGCGAGTCCGGTGCCTGTCGTCGTCGCGACCGAGGTCTGATCGACATCGACGCCGGTAAGGGCGCTAGCCGGGTCGGTCAGGCCGGTGCTCGCGCCGGTGAAGAGCGCGAGCCCGCGCAGCGTCGTCGAGTTGGCCAGCGTCACGGTGCCGGTCATGGTGACGGTGCCGCTGCCGAGCGTCGGCCGCGCGATCGTCCCCGTCGGTGGGCTGACGCCGAAGATCGAGTCGAACGTCGTGCCGGTGGTGGGCTGGCCGATCAATTTCTCGCCCGCGTTGAGGGTCAGCGCACCGGTGTAGTTCGTCGCCGACGAGTAGAGGAAGATGCCGTGGTTCGCAGCGTCGACGGCGTCGGCCGCCGAGAGGACGTTGAACGGGCTCGAAAGCGTGCCGGTGCCGTTGCTGCCCACGGCCGAGTTGACGAACCAGACCACCGGGCCGGCGACGTTGACCGTGATCGTGGCCGGGGCGCTGGTGGCCGTGCCCGGGCAGCCGCTGTCCTGCACGGTGTAACTGAAGGTGACGTTGCCCGTCACGCCCGGGGGCGGGTCGAAGTCGAACGTGCCCGTGCTCGCATTGACGTTCGAGACGATGCCGCCGGCCGGGCTGGTCGTCGGCCCGACGGACGCGACCATGAAGCTCGGTGAGCAGCCGTTCACGCCCGCGTCGGCGTCCGTGACACCGCTGAGAAGACCACTCAGTCCCGTGATCTTCATGTTCGCTTGCGCGCCGTAACTCTTCGCCTGCGCCACCGGGGGGTCGTTGACCGCGGTAACGGTGATGCCGAAGGTCTGCGTCGGGCTCGCGTCGACGCCGCCGTTTGCGGTGCCGCCGTCGTCGGTGGCCCTCAGCGTGATCGTCGCGCTGCCGTTCTGGTTCGCCGCCGGTGTATAGGTCAGCGTCCCGCTCGGGGAGACGGCCGGCTGTGCCGAGAAGAGAGCGTTGTTGTCGTTCGAGACGCTGAAGGACACCGTCTGCCCGGACTCGTTCGGCCCGGGGCTGATGCCTGTTGCCCAGCCGGTAACGCTCTGTGCGCCCGCGTCCTCGGCGACGGTCTGATCGGCGCCCTTCGTGAAGCTGGGGGCGTCGTTGATGCCGGTGACCGTGATCGTGAACTGCTGCGTGCCGCTCGTGTCGTCGCCGCCGTTCGCGGTGCCGCCGTTGTCGCTCAGGAAGACCGAGACCGTCGCCGACCCGAAGGCGTTCGCGGCCGGAGTGAAGGTCAACACCCCCGTAGGCGAGACGGCCGGCTGTGCCGAGAAGAGAGCGTTGTTGTCGTTCGAGACGTTGAAGGACACCGTCTGCCCGGACTCGTTCGGGCCGGGGCTGATCGACGTGGCCCAGCCGGCGCTGTAGGCGCCGGAGTCCTCGTTCACGCTCACGTCACCGCCCGAGCTGAAGCTGGGCGCATCGTTGACGGCCGCGATGTTGATCCCGACCGTGGCCGTGCTCGAGTCCACCGTGCTGTCGTTCGCCTTGAAGGTGAAGCTGTCGGCGCCGTTCTCGTTCGCCGCCGGCGTGTAGTCGACGGTCGCAGTGCACGTGTTCACGGCCGTGCAGTCCGCCGGGTCGATCGTGTCGAGCGAGCCCTTCGTCGGCGAAGCGACGATAGAGAAGCTCAGGTTATCGTCGTCCGCGTCGGTCGCCGTCAGCGTGATCGTCTTCTGGGTGTCCTCCGTCGCCGCGACCGTCTGACCGGCGGCCACGGGCGCGGCGTTCAGCGGCACGACGGTAATCGTGAACTGCTGCGTCGCGCTCGTGTCGTCGCCGCCGCCGGCGGTGCCGCCGTCGTCGGACAGCGAGACGCTGACGAGGGCCGTACCCGCCGCGCCGCTCGCAGACTCGAAGGTGAGCTCGCCGGAGGCGTCGATCGCCGGCTGCGCCGCGAAGAGCGCGTTTTTGTCGTTGGAGACGTTGAAGGTGAGCGTCTGGCCGGACTCGTCGCTCGGCCCGGCCGAGATGTTCGTCGCGAAGCCCGCGACCGTCTGCGGCCCCGAGTCCTGCACGACGGTCTGGTTCGGGCTCGCCGGCAGGTCGAAGCTCGGCGCATCGTTCACCGCCGTGACCGTGATCGTGAATATCTGGGGCACGCTCGAGGCGCCGGCGCTGTCCTGCGCCGTCACAGTGACCGTTGCCGACCCGTTCGCATTCGCGGCAGACGTGTAGCTCAGCGTCCCGTTCGACGCGATCGCCGGCTGCACCGAGAAGAGCGCGTTGTTGTCGTTGCTCACGACGAACGTCACCGTCTGGCCGGACTCGTCCGCCGGGCCGGGGCTGATCGCGGTCGCCCAGCCGGCACTGTAGGCGCCCGAGTCCTCCGCCACCGTCACGTTGCCGCCGCCGGTGAAGCTCGGCGGGTCGTTGACGGCGTTCACCGTGATCGTGAACTGCTGCGTCCCGCTCGTGTCGTCGCCGCCGTTCGCGGTACCACCGTCGTCCATCAGGAAGACGCTGACCGTCGCCGACCCGTTCGCGTCGGCCGCCGGCGTGTACGTCAGCGTCCCCGTCGGCGAGATCGCCGGCTGGGACGAGAAGAGCGCATTGTTGTCATTCGAAACCGTGAACGTGAGCGTCTGCGTCTCACCCGGGCCTGCACTGATCAGGGTCGCCCAGTTGTTCACCGTCTGCGCGCTGGCATCCTCGTTCACCGTCTGGTCCGCGCCCGCCGTGAAGCTCGGCGCGTCGTTGATGCCGATGACGGTGATCGAGACGGTCGCGTCGTTCGAGTTGGCGAAGCCGTCGTTCGCCCGGAACTTGAACGAGTCCGGGCCGAAGTAGTTCGCGCTCGGCGTGTACGTCACCGTCGCCGTGCTGGGGGTGACCGGGACCAGTGCGCCGAGCTCGCCATGCAACGGCCCCTGCCCGCTCACGATGCTGAAGCTCAGGTTCTGGCCGTCCGCGTCCGAGGCGGACAACGTGATCTGCACGCTCGCGTCCTCGTTCACCGAGACCGTCGCGTCGTTCGCCACCGGCGGCGTGTTCGCCTGCTCGATCACCACCAGGAACTGGCCCGACTTGCACGTCGCCGGGCTCGTGCCCTTGAAGAACAGCGCGCCATCGGAGTTGCTCGCGCACAGGTAGAGGTCCTCCGTCAGTGACGGCACCGTAATCGCCGTCTCCTTCTTGCTGCGCGGCGCGCTTGTGCACTCCGATCCGGCCGGCAGCTTGCGGATCGCGCCGTTCGAGTTCAGGTAGCAGGCCGCGAAGGTCGCACCGGGATCATCGACCGCCACCAGCGCGTAGCCGGCGGGGCACGTACCACCGATCGGGAAGGACATCTGTCCGCGGGATGGATTGACGCACACGTCCGTCATCACCACGGGCGGAGGCGCAGGGGTGGCGCTGCCCGCGAGCCCTGCGACCGCCACGAGCGCGGCGATCAGTCCGAGGCACGCGAACCGCACCGAACGTCCGATCCAAGACCTCTCGCCCAATGCCGTCTCCCCTTCTCGGTACTGGCAGACCGAGAGCGTCAACCGGGCGACACCGCAGGCGTTCGGTCGTCTGGAGGACGTTCCCTTTGCGCGATCGACCCTAGTGCATTCCGCTCCAAAACCAGATTCACGAGATCAGGACCATGGATGGCGATTCGTGACCAACCATGCCCATGTGCTCCACTCCATCGCAGCCGAGCCGACCGCGCGGCTACGGGACATCGCCGCAGCCGTCGGTATCACGGAACGAGCGACGGCTCAGATCGTCGGCGACCTCGAGCAAGCGGGCTATCTGACACGGACACGCGTAGGGCGAAGGAACCAATACGAGGTCCACACGGATTTGCCGCTTCGCCACCCACACCACCGACATCGCACGGCGGGCGAGCTGATCCGCTTCCTGCAGGCGCCGTCACGCGCGCGCCATCAGCCACACCGGCGCTAAGACGTATCAGCCGGGAGTAGCCCGCGGCTCCCCCCCGCCGACTTGCACGCGTCGCAAAGCCGCCGTCTTGACACGATGAGTGATCGCAAGGTACCATGCAGTGCATGGAACCTGTTCAGACACGCAAGTCGCTGTCCCAGCTGCGGCGCGGCACGGTCGAGTACTGCGTGCTGGCTCTTCTCCGCGGCGGTGCCCGCTACGGCTTCGAGCTCGTCCGCGAGCTCTCCGACGTGGACGGGCTCGTCACCAGCGAGGGGACGATCTACCCGCTGCTCACCCGCCTGCGCAAGGAGGAGCTCGTGACGACGTTCTGGCGCGAGTCGGAGTCGGGCCCGCCGCGGCGCTACTACGAGCTCACCGACGCGGGCCGGGAGGCGCTCGACGACTTCGCGAAGGAATGGGCCCGGTTCCGGGACTCAGTCGATGCGATCTTGACCAAGGAGGAAGGATGACCACCACGCAGACCGACCGGCTCGTCGACGACCACCTGAGCCGGCTCGAGGAGGCCGCAGCGCACCTTCAGCGGTCGCGTCGTGCGGAGTTGATCGCGGAGATGCGCGAGCACATCGAGGCGGCGCTGCGCGAGGAGGACGCCGCCAGCGAGGTCGCGGTCCGCAACGTGCTCGAGCGACTCGGGCCGCCGGAGGAGATCGTCGAGGCTGCGGAGCCGGCGCCGGAGGCCGAGCAGGCGCCCGCGGGCAAGCTCGAAGTCGCCGCGATGGTGACCCTCGTCGTTCCCTTCATCGGCTGGCTCTTCGGCATCGCGATGGTGCTGATCTCAAGGGCATGGTCGAACCGCGAGAAGACGATCGGGACGGCGCTCGCGCTGCTGGCGGTGGTTCCCTTCCTCACGCTCGCGATCGTCGACAGCTACTCGGAGAACACGTCCGAGACGTTTGAGGTGCTCTTCTTCGTCCTCTGGGTGATCGGCGGCTTGCCGAGCGCGGTCTACCTGGGCTTGCGGCTACGGCGAGCTGATTAGCCCGGCCAGCCCGAAGCGGTCGTAGATCCGCGCGGCATCGGCAAAGCGGACGATCTCTGCGATGGCCGCGCCAGCGGCTCAAGGAGGTCGTCGAGAGCTAGGCGACGGCCTCGTACAGGTCGACCAGCCGATGGATGTTCGCCTCGACCGTGAGCTCGTGACGGACTGAAGCGATCCGGCGGCGGAGCTCCACGACGTCCAGCGCCGTCAGCTGCCCCGCGAGGTTGTCGAGCGTCGCGAGGGTCAGGCCGAGATTGCCGTCGGTGACGAGCCGCGAGAGGGCGCGGTGCCCGAGGGTGAGCACGGGCAGGCCGCAGCCGACGTACTCGTAGGCCTTGTTCGGGAGACAGGTGTCGAGGTGGGCCCGGTTCAGGTCGGCGTTGAAGCCGGCCCAGCCGAAGTCGAATTCCGGGAGCACGGCCAGCAGTCGGGACGGCGGCAGCGTCGGGTGCAGCCGCACCCCGGCCAGTCCGGCGTATTCCGGCACGTGGCGCGACGGATAGACGTCGAGAGAGAGGCCCTCACGCACAAGCTCCCGAAAGATCCCGCGCAGGTCGTAGTGACCGCCGTTCGTCGAGAGCGTCCCCTGGTAGACCAGCCGCGGGACCTGCCCGTTCCGGCGCTCGGGGGGCGGCAACTCCGACGGCAGATCGCGCCGCAGCGCGTAGTTGGGGAACACGAGCGTCGGCGCCCCGGAGCGGTGGCGGGCCCGGATCTCCTCGAGCAGCTCGTCCGAGACCGTCACGAGCGCCGAGCAGTGCTCCACCGCGAGCTGCTCGAGCGCCAGCATCTCGCGCGGCTCCGGAAAGCCGTTCTCGTACGGCGTTCGCCTGAGGCTCTGCAGGTCGTGGACGTCGTGTACGACCGGCACCCGGCCGGCAAAGAGCTCGAGTGCGACCGCCGTCAGGGAGTCGGGCAGGTTGTGGCTATGGATGAGGTCGGGCCGAAACTCCTCGACCGCCGCCTCCAGACCTTTGGCCGGCTCCCTGCGGAGATTCCACCAGCGCTCGAAGAGCTCGTTGCCGGAGCCGTACCACTCGCTCAGCGTCTGGCCCTGGTAGGCAAAGCCGAGCGTGAACCGCGGGAAGACGGCGCGAAGCGCGGCGGCGTACTTGAGCGCTCGGACGCAGGGCTGCTGCTGCAGGAAGAGGATGCGCATCAGCGCTTTCTGATCGGACGGGCTGGATTGCCGACGGCGATCTGGTTCGGCTCGAGCCCGCTGGCGACGACGACGCTGCCCGCCCCGACGATGCAGCCGTCGCCGATCCGTGCTCCCGGCAGGATGCAAACGCCCATCCCGATCCAGCAGTCGGCGCCGATCTCGACGGGACGCTTCGTCCAGCCCTGATCCACGAACGGCCGCTCCGGGTCCATCTCGTGATTGGCGGTATGGATCATCGAGTAGGGGCCGATGATCGTCCGGTCGCCGATCCGCAAGCCGCCGAAGCCGTTCACATAGCAGCCGTAGTTGAACCCGACTCGGTTGCCGAGCTCGATCTCACTGCCGTTCAGCCAGACGATCTGGTCAAGGTAGAAGCAGCCCTCGCCGATCCGCTTCGCGTCGTGCGGGCGGAAGGGGATCACACGCTTGGAGCGCTCCGTGATCATCATCGAGGCGCCAGTATCAACAGAACGGGCCCGCGGTGGCTAGCGCCGTCTGAGCCCGCGCACGACGGCTTCCATCCCCGAGCGCGAGTTGTACGGATCCTCCGCTGGCCGCCCGCCGCAGGCGTGGCAGTACGGCATGTTGACGGCGACGACCACCTCGTCGTAGTAGACCTGCGCGCGCCAGTGGTTCGGCCGCCCTCGGCAGATCTCCGCGCGGCCGCCGGTCACCTCCACTGAGGTGCGGGCTGCGCACCACGCGATCTTCCCGAGCCGCGTTTGCCTGAACCGCCGCCAGCCCTCCGGCTTCCAGAGATCGAGCGTCACGCTGCTTCTTTCGCCGGTGTAGTCGATCTTGACCTCGTTCCCGGGGCCGCCGCCACGCAGGTGGTCGCCGCGGTAGAGCTCCAACCTCGGAAGCCCTTCCGCCTCGAACTCGCGCCCCAGCCAGTAGACGGGAACGGCGATCGCAGGATCGTCCAGCCCGATCTCTCGGTCGTCCTCCTCCTGCGGATTCGAGGGCGACTCGATCCGCTGCCGCTGCTTCTCGGCGAGCTCACGCGCGAACCGCCGCCCGGCCTCGCCCGACAGACCCTCCTCGTAGACGACGACCACCAGGCGGTCGTCGCGCCACGCCTCGCCTGCGCCGAGCTGCTGCAGGCCCGCGGAGTCGAAAGCTCCTCCGCCTCGCTCCTTCGTGACGCGGATCCGGCCGAAGCTCTCGAAGAGCGGTTTGCGGAGCTGCCACGCCCGCTGCGCGTCCTCACCGGAATCGAAGAGGAAGAGCGCGCTCTGGACGACCCGCGGCGGGCCGCCCCACTCCCGGGCGAAAGCGCCGAGACATGCACGAGGCCGGCTCTCGATCAGGAATGCGTCGAGCTCTGGCTCCTCGCCTTCGGTCGTCGCGACCTCGCCGCAGCCGCGATCCTCCCCGTAACGAAATCCCTCGGGCAGATCGCTCAGCCGCAGGGTCATCGCGGCGGGCTCGGACAGGTCCGGCTCGTTGTCCTCCGGAATGGAATCGCCGCCGCAAGCGGTGAGGAAGAGCAGGACGGCGAGCGCCGAGGCTCGCTTCACACCGCGACCGGCGAGCCCGCGAAGGCCCGCCGCAGCTGCACGAACAGGGCCTCGAAGGCGAGCGGCGCCTGGAGCTGGAGCTCCTGGAGCTCGCGCCACGTCTGCCGGACGAGCTCGGCGGAGGTCTCGGCCGGTGCCGAACGCTCCGGCGTCGCGTCCTCGCGGAGCGCGTCGAGGTGGTCGACGTGGATCGCGGCGCGCTCGGCTCCCACAGCGACGGCGACGAGGTCGCGATACCACGCGCCGAGCTCGTCGAGCACGAGCAGCAGCTCCTCGCGCTCGGCGCCGCGGGCTGCTCTCCGCAGCCACTGCTCGGCCTCCCGGGCGGGGAGCTCCTGACCCTCGAGCTCCTGCTCGGTCGCGGCGCGCGCCTCGTTCGCGCGCTCCCCGGCCGACTCGATCACGGCCTTTGCGGCCTGGGCCGGAACGAACGACGGATCGCGGTAGACCGCCCGAGCGAGCTCGAGGAGCTCGGCCCGCCGCTCGGTCGCCTTCGGGTCGAGCAGGCGCTCCACGCGATCGAGCCGCCCGGCGGCCACCCGCGCGAGGGCGGCCTCCTCGTTCGGGCTCAGGCCGGGCGCGCGCTCGGCGATCGCGGCGCGCACCGCCTTCTCCGAGAGCCGCCTGAAGAGGACGGGCTGGCACCGTGAGCGGATCGTCTCCGACAGCGGCCCGACGTCGTCCGCGACGAGCACGATCACCGCGTACGGCGGCGGCTCCTCGAGATCCTTCAGCAGCGCGTCCGCCGCCTCGTCGTTCATCAGCTCGGCGCCGAAGATCAGATAGACGCGACGGGCGGCCTCGAACGGGCGCATGTGGAGGTCGCGGCGGAGCTCCCGGATTGCATCGATCCGGATCTGGTCTCCGAGTGGCTCGAGGATGTAGAGATCGGGATGCGACCGCCGCTCGACGCGCTCGTGCTCGTCGAGCAGCTCCGCGGCGAAGGAGACCGCGGCCGCGCGCTTCCCCACGCCCGGCGGTCCGTGGAAGAGGTAGGCGTGCGCGGGCCCATCCTCGAGCGCCGCGCCGAGCAGCTGCTTGGCCTCAGCCTGCTCCGGCACGTTGCTGAACGTGCTCACGGACCTCCTTCGCGATGTCGTGAACCGGTCGGCCTGCGTCGATCGTGACGATGCGTTGCGGGAAGAGCCCGGCGAGCTGCCGGTACGCGTTGTCGACGAGGCTGAGGAACGCCACCCCCTCGCGCTCGATCCGGTCCCGGGCGGCCGCCGAGCGCTTCCGCGCTTCGTCGACGTCGACGAGGAGCAGGAACGTGAGGTCCGGGAGGATCCCGCGGATCGGCTCGACGTTGAACGCGAGCACGCGCTCAACGCCCAGCCCGCGGGCGATCCCCTGGTACGCGAGCGAGGAGTCGAGGTAGCGGTCGCAGACCACGACTGAGCCTTCGGCCAGCGCCGGACCGATCACCCGGTCGACGAGTTCGGCGCGCGCGGCGGCGAAGAGCGCCGCCTCCGTCCAGGGCGCGATCGCCTCGCCCTCGAGCAGGAGCTCGCGCACGCGCTCACCGAGCGGCGTCCCGCCCGGCTCCCGCGTCGTGACGACGTCGCGTCCCTCCTTCTGCAGCCACTCCTCGAGGAGCTCGGTCTGCGTCGACTTCCCCGATCCGTCTACCCCTTCGAAAGTCACCAACACGGCCGGGAGGATAGTGACGGCTCCGGGCGAAAAAGGCGTCCGCCGTGGAGCAGCCCGTCCCAGTCGAAGTCCTCGTCCGCCCCTGGCGCACCGCGACGCTCGTCGCGAGCGCCGTCGCCGCGGTCGAGCTCGTGATCATCCTCATCGCCGGGGTAGTGCTGCTCGGCAAGCCGCTGACGGAGAAGCTGCACGACGCCGCCCGCGACCGCACCCTCGGCGTTCCCGCCGCGCAGCCTGCGAAGAAGCCGAAGATCGGCTCGTCGGCCCCGCGACTCGGGCGGGTGGACACCTCGGTGATGGTGCTGAACGGCAACGGCGTCCCAGGCGCCGCCCACGAGGCCGCCTCGCGCGTACGCGCGCGCGGGTACTCGCTCGGCGAGGTCGGAAACGCGAAGCGGACCGACTTCATGCGCAGCGTCGTCATGTACCGCCCGGGCTACCGAGGCGAAGCGCTGCGGCTCGCGCGCGACCTGCGGATCAGGATCGTCGGACCGCTCGACGGCCTCCGCGTCCACAACCTGATGGGCGCGCACGTCGTCCTCGTGGTGGCCTAGAGGCGGTAGAAGAGGAAGCGCCCGTCGCCGCTTCGCAGCGCCTCGCCGCCGAGCACCCGGAGCTCGCTCGTGATCCCCGCGCCGTCGTCGGGGTAGGCGAGCCGGTCAACGAGCAGCCCCGTGAAGCCGCGCTCTCTCGCTGCGGCGATCACCTCCGACGCCGGCCGCCCGGCGAGCTCGCCGAGCCAGTCCGCCTGTCGGCCACGCATCGCGCCCCAGCTCCAGCGGAGATCTTTGGTGTGCAGGTACGCCTTCGCGGGCTCGTACAGGCCCAGCCGCCCGGGTTCCGGCTCGGGGAAGGGCTCGTGCGGAAGATAGACGACCATCGCTTCCTCCGACAGGCGCTTCTCGAGCAGCGGGAAGAACGTCTCGTTGGCTCGCCAGGAGGCCTCCGTCGCGTCGTAGGGCGGAACGAAGGCCTTGCTGGTCTGGTCGAAGAGCCCGATGGCGAGGACCGCCGCCAGCAGCGCTGCGAACCCGAAAGCGCGGAGCCGCCGCTCTATCCGGCTCAGGATGACCGCCACGGCGACGAAGGAGAAGAACGCGATGAAGACCGAGATCCGGTTCCAAGCCCGGATCTGCGGCCAGACGACGGCGATCAGCGTCGCGAACCCACCTGTCGAGGCGAGGAGGACCGATGCGAGGGTCAGCGCACCCAGGCCCGCGTGCAGGCCAAGGTCGTAGCGGCGCCCGGCGCCGGCGACCGCCGCCAGCGCGACCCCGACGAGCCAGAGGAACCCCACTGAAGCGACGATCCCGAGCGTCGCGGCGCGCGCCTCGTTCTGGGGGACCTTCTCCACGTACTCGGCCTTCCTGCCCGCGAACGCGCCGATCCGGTGGCCGTCGACCGGCAACACGAGGTTCGTGAGTCGCAGGCTGTAGTTCTCGGTCTCGAACCAGTAGCGCCGTGCGACCTCGTCGTTCGACCCGTTCACCGCGCGATAGACGAGCGTCGGAGCGAGTTGAAGCAGGAAGACCGCCGTGATCGCGGCGACCACCGCGCCGCCGGCGATGAGCGCCTCCCGCTCTCGGCTGGCCACGAACCGCAGCACCGCGGCCACGATCACGAGCACCACCGTGAAGACCGCGTAGTAGCCCGAGCCCGAAGCCGTCGCGACCACCGCGCACAACGCGGCCGTGATCAGCGTCGGCCGCCAGCCCCCGAACAATCTGTCGCCGCGGAAGACTGCGATCGCGAGGTAGGCGCCGAGCGGCGCCGCGTAGTACGCCACGAGGAAGACGTGCGCCTCGCCGCGCATGAAGTGGTAGGGCAGCAGCGCGTAGAGGACAGAGATGACAAGCGCGATCCCACGCGAGACGGCAAGACGGCGCAGGACGATGAACGACGTCAGCGCGGCCAGCGGGAACGTGAGCAGGAAGAAGAGGTTGAGGACCAGCGCGGGGTCGCCGGTCCCGATCCCGAGCACGCGGAAGAGGAGCAGGTTGAGCGTCTCGCCGTTGATGACCGGGTAGTCGTAGAGCTCGAGCCCCGAAGGTGCGCCGACCCGGGAGTTCTCGAAGTACCACGCGTTCTCGAGCACGTTCTTGACGAAGAAGAGGTTGAGCGTGCCGTCGCCCGTGTACGTGAAGGGCACGCGCAGGTCCGCGTTCCAGAGTTCGAGAACCACGGCCGCCGCGGCGAAGCTGAGCGCCATCGCCGCCGAGCCGACGAGGACGTCTCCGTGACGCCTCACAACCCCATCTCGGCGAGGAGGTCGTTGGCCGGGCCCAACGGGTCGAGCTCGCGCGCCTGGCGGAGGTGGGTGATGCCCTGGTTGACTCGGTCGGTCGCCACTTCGAATCGGCCGAGTTCGTACCACGTCCTCCAGTTGCGAGGCTGGAGGTCGACGGCTTCGACGTAACGGACATGGGCGGCGTGCTCGTCGCCGCGAGCCTCGTAGGCCGCCGCGCCAGCGAGCAACGGTTCGATCGAGAGGGGGTTGAGGCTGCGCGCGAGCGCGGCGTCGTCGAGCGCTCGCTCGTAGTCGCGCTCCGCGATGGCGGCATAGGCCTGGCCCACCTCCCGACCCGCGAACCATGGAGACGCCAACGAGACGAGCAGGGCCGCGGCGACGAGCGCGCTCGTCCCGGCCCAGAGCGGAGAGTGCCGTCTACGACGGGTCGTGCGCCCGACGGCGAGGAGGAAGCCGACGACGAACATGATCGGCACCGTCAGCGCGACGAAGTCCCAGTCGTAGTCGATCAGCGCGTGCAGGACGTACACGAGCGGCGCGATTGCCAGAGCCTGCGCCGCGGCTCGGTCGGCGCCGTCCAGCCTCCGTAGCGTAGAGACGATCCCGGCCGCTGCCGCAGCCACAGCACCCGCGAACATGAGGAAACCGACGACACCGCTCTCGGCGAGGAACTGCAGCGCGATGTTGTGTGGCTCGAGCGTGTGCGTGGTGTTCACGCGAATCGGGCGACGAGCGATGGAGAAGGAGGCGGCACCAGCGCCGACGACGGGCTCGTCGCTGAAGATCTCCCACGCCTCCTCCCACCACGTCCAGCGGCTGTTGGAGCTAAACGAGGCGAAGCGCCCTGGCTCGCTCCGTGCGCCGCTGACGGGGTTCGTGAACTCCCGAAACCCGTCACGCGCCCAGGCGACGGGATGGCCGCCGCTGACGGCGAGCACGGTCACCACGACCACGGCTGCCGCCGCGCCCGCCAGCTGCACCGCGCTGGGTCTCCAGGGGATCTGAGAGCGCAGTCGCCCCTCGCGGCCGATCAGGAAGTCCGCGACGAGGGCGACCGCTACCGCGCCGAGAGCCAGGATCGCGCCAAAGGCGATACCGGCCCACATCCGGTCGTTGCGGGGCTGCTGATCGGCGACGAGGCCCGGCTCGGAAAAGGCCCAGGCCGCGATCAGGAACGCCGGCGCAAACGAGATGACGAGCGCCGCAACCGCCTCAGCGCGCTCTGCGCACAACGCGACGAACACTGCCACGGCGACGAGCGCCACGATCGCTCCCCCGCGGGAGTACGTCAGGAGCAGCGCCACCGTCGTCAGGAACAGCAAGACGACCCCGCCAACCCGCAGCCACGGCCTATGGTCGCGGCGAACCGCCACCCACCCCGCGAGGGGAAGCACCACGGCGCCGAGCAGCGCGAGCCCATTCCAGTAGCCGATCGGGTCACGTAGGCGGGCGATTCGGGCGCCGTCCGGAAAGAACGCGGGGACGATCTTGCCGAGCAGCGCCCACGCGATCACTGCGGCCAGCAGGATGGTGAGCCCGGCAGCGACCGACCTCGTTCCCTTCGCCCCCGAAGCGCCGGCGAAGATGCCGAGCGCCGTGAACGCGAGGTAGACGACGCCACGGTTCATGTACTCCCAGCTGCGATCCGGCGTCACCGACCAGAGCACGGAGAGGCCGTTCCAGAGCACGAAGGCGCCGAGGAGGAGCACGAAGGCGTTCCCCGCACGGTCAAGCTCGGGCCACGGCACCCTGCCCGAAAAGCCGAGGGCGAGACTGGCTGACGCGAGCGCCAAGGCGACGCCGCCGATCGCCACGAGAGGCCCGTATGCAGAGCCGTCACCGGCGAAGAGCGCGAGGGCCGCGAGCGCTCCAGCACCGAGAAGGAGGAGCGGGCCCGCCGGCGCACCGGCGCGGCGTAGTAGGCCCGCGTGCATTGGCGCCGAAGCTACCACCGGAGGTCCGGCGACCGGCGGCCTAACAAATCGTTTACATGACCTTGAGGTAGGAATCACGGCGCGTGTGCAAACTGTTGTCGATGTCGCGTGCGACTTTGCCCCCGGTTGCCCGGAAGCTTGCGTTCCTCGCGACCGTGGGACTGGTCGTCGTGGGAGTCTTCGTGGCCGTCGTCGGCCCCGCCCAGGCCGCGAAGCCATGCTGGGAGCGGGTGATCGACGACTGGGTCGACAACGGACGAATCGACGGCGTCTATTCGACGAGCTGCATCGCCGAAGCGCGGAAGCACGTGCCGGAGGACATCCGCGCGTATACGGACATCTTGGACAAGCTCGATACGTACCGCCAAGAGGCGGTGCGTAGCCTCCAGAACTTCCCCAACTCACCTAGCGGCACAGAGCCCGGAGCTACTACGACCAAACCGAATACGGGTAAAGAGCCTGAACCGAACGTGGATCCCGGGCGGGACGAGGGGCCGATTCCATACGTGCTTGGGAAGGGCACGACGGACGCCTCCTCGATTCCGTTGCCGCTGATGGTGCTCGCCGGCCTCGCGTTTGCGCTGATGGCTGCTGGTGCAGCGGGATTCACGCACCGGAAGCTGCGGGCGCGCCGCATCTCCTCCCGCGAATAGCTAATCCGTCCGGGCCGAGGTCTATTTTCTCGGGTCCGCCCGCGGAGCGCCCTCGCCCCACGGACGAGCCCGAAATCTAAGCTGTCCGGAGGTAATCGCATGGCATCCGCCGAGAAAGTTCAGACCCCCGAATCCATCGTCGACGAGGACGCGAAGCTCGGCGTCCGGCGCCTGTTCACGATCCCGGGACGCGACCCGTTCGAGGAGATCGAATGGGAGATTCGCGACGCCAACATCCCGGGCAAGGACAAGCCGGCGTTCGAGCAGAAGGACGTCGAGTTCCCGAAGTTCTGGTCCCAGACGGCCACGAACATCGTCGCGCAGAAGTACTTCCGAGGCCGGTTGGGCTCACCGGAGCGGGAGCGCAGCGTCAAGCAGATGATCGGGCGGATCGTCACGACCATCGGCCAGTGGGGCCGCGACGGCGACTACTTCGCCGACGAGGAAGAGGCGCTCACCTTCGAGGACGAGCTCAAGGCGATCCTGGTCAACCAGCTCGCGGCGTTCAACTCGCCCGTGTGGTTCAACGTTGGATTCGAAGAGAAGCCACAGTGCTCTGCCTGCTTCATCCTCACGATCGACGACTCGATGGAGTCAATCCTCGACTGGATCCGCCGCGAGGGCGTGATCTTCCGCGGCGGCTCGGGGTCAGGCGTGAACCTCTCGACGCTGCGCTCCTCGAAGGAGCAGCTCTCCAAGGGCGGCTACGCTTCAGGGCCGGTCTCGTTCATGCGTGGCGCCGATGCGTCGGCGGGGACGATCAAGTCCGGTGGCAAGACGCGGCGCGCGGCCAAGATGGTCGTCCTCGACGTCGACCACCCGGATGTCGAGGAGTTCATCTGGTGCAAGGCCAAGGAAGAGGAGAAGGCGCGCGTCCTCGAGGCCGCCGGCTACGACATGTCACTGGACTCGCCCGACTGGGCGTCGATTCAGTACCAGAACGCGAACAACTCCGTGCGCGTCACCGACAGCTTCATGGAAGCGGTCGAGAACGACGCCGAGTGGAACCTGACCGCGCGCACCGACGGCGCCGTCGTCGAGACGCTCTCCGCGCGGAAGCTGCTGCGCGACATGGCCGAGGCGGCCTGGCGCTGCGCTGACCCGGGCGTCCAGTACGACACGACCATCAACGCGTGGCACACCTGCCCGAACACGGGCCGGATCAACGCGTCGAACCCGTGCTCGGAGTACATGCACATCGACGACTCGGCCTGCAACCTCGCGTCCCTGAACCTGATGAAGTTCCGCCGCGAGGACGGCGAGCTCGACATCGAGGCATTCGAGCACGCGGTCGACACGATCTTCCTGGCGCAGGAGATCCTGGTCGGGTTCTCGTCGTATCCGACGCCCGAGATCGAGGAGAACGCGAAGGCCTACCGGCAGCTCGGGCTTGGCTACGCGAACCTCGGCGCGCTGCTGATGGCGCGCGGCCTGCCGTACGACTCCGATGAGGGTCGGGCCTACGCTGCTGCGATCACGGCGCTGATGACCGGGCGTGCGTATCGCAAGTCGGCGGAGGTCGCCAAGCGGATGGGGCCGTACGCGGGCTACCAGCGGAACGCGGCCGCGATGATCGGCGTGATCGCCAAGCATCGCGCGGCGGTCGGAAACATCGAGCACTCCGGCTCGGTTCCGTCGGATCTCCTCTCCGCCAGCAGGCGGGCATGGGACGAGGCGCTGGATGCCGGCGAGGTCAACGGCTTCCGCAATGCGCAGGCGACCGTGCTGGCGCCGACGGGGACGATCAGCTTCATGATGGATTGTGACACGACCGGTGTCGAGCCCGACTTCTCTCTGGTGAAGTCGAAGAAGCTCGTCGGCGGCGGTGAGATCACGATCGTCAACAAGACGGTCCCGATGGCGCTCGAGAAGCTCGGCTACTCGCCGGACGAGGCGTCCGAGATCGAGGCCTACGTCGACGAGAAGAACTCGGTCGTCGGCGCGCCGTACGTCAAGCCCGAGCACTACCCGGTCTTCGACTGCGCGATTGGCGAGCGGGCGATCCACTACATGGGCCACGTGAAGATGATGGGCGCGGTCCAGCCGTTCATCTCCGGCGCGATCTCGAAGACGGTGAACATGCCGGAGCACGTCTCGGTCGACGACGTCGCGCAGCTCTTCAGCGACTCATGGAAGCTGGGCGTGAAGGCGATCGCGATCTACCGCGACAACTGCAAGGTCGCGCAGCCGCTCTCAGGGAAGAGCGACACGACCGGGCTGGCCGTCATCGCCCCGGGCGGCGTGGCCGCTCCGCGGCGGCGCCGGCTGCCGGAGGATCGCGTCGAGGTCGGCCGCAAGTTCCGCGTCGGCGACTACGAGGGCTACATCCACGTCGGCCTGTTCGAGGACGGGACGCCGGGCGACATCTTCGTCGACATCGCGAAGGAAGGGACGACCCTGGCGGGTCTGATGAACTCGTTCATGATCTCGGTCTCGCTGGGCCTCCAGTACGGCGTGCCGCTCGAGGTGTACGTGTCGAAGTTCAGCCACATGCGCTTCGAGCCGAGCGGCCTGACGAACGACGAGGACATCCGAGTCGCGAAGTCGATCGTCGACTACATCTTCCGCTGGATGGGCAAGAAGTTCCTCACCACCGACCAGCAGGAGGAGGCGGGGATCCTCTCGCCCGAGGTGAAGGCACGAATGGCGGCGGCGTATGCGAACGGCGGCACCACGCCGGGCGTGAACGTCGCGGAGCCGGCGGAGCACGCAACGCCGGGTCAGACGGCGCTCTTCAATCAGTGGGACGACGCAGTCGAGTGCGCACGCTGCGGCGGCCGGATGATCCGGACAGGCTCGTGCTACACGTGCCGCGACTGCGGCACGAACACCGGCTGCAGCTAAGAACCGACTGCTTGTTCGCTGGCTTGACCGTTGGTGAAGTGCGGCGTACGCTTGTCATTGACTCCTGGCAAGCAACGGAGGGTGCGTGCCGTGTTTCCGGCGGGCCCGGACACTGTTGCTGCGGATAAGCGCCTCGGCTTTCGAGGCACTGTTCGATCTCTCTGCGGTTCTGAGCTCCGGCGCTCGGCGCCCCCTCGCGAAAGGAGGTGGTGCGGGCTACTGACGCAGCAAATGTCGACTGCTTGAGAGGAGGAACCATGCGATCAGCAAAGTTCCTGCGGCGGTTGACCGTGGGCATCGTGGGAGCGATTGCGGCTCTGGCCGTGATCTCCGTAGCCGCGGCGCTCGGCACCTGGACGACCCTGGCACCCTTGCCCGCTCCCACCGAGGGACTTCAGGCGGGAGTAGTAGGCAATCAGATCATTGCCGCCTATGGCTTCACCGGTGGCGACACGAACCTGACCCGTCTGTACGACATCGACAGCGACAGCTGGAGCTTCGGTACGCCCGGTCCGCTGCCAACACGGGCAGAGGGCGCGGCCGCGACGCACGGCGGGCAGTTCTACGCGGTTGGCGGTCGCTCTGCTGGACCGCTGAATGACCTCGACCGGTACACACCCACGACCGACACCTGGGTTTCGCTTACCAGCATGCCGACTCCTCGGCGAGGCCTTGCCGTCGCCGTGGTGGGCAACGCTCTCTATGCCATTGGTGGGAGCACGGGAACAGCCCCCTGTAGCGGTACCCCGCTGGCCACCGTAGAACGGTACGACATCGAAACCGACACGTGGAGCACCGTCGCGCCGCTGCCAAGTGCGCGGGCCGACCTCGCGGCAGTTGCACACGGTGGGGATATCTACGTGTTCGGCGGGTGCATGTTCTCACCCGCCACCGTCACGAATGCCGTCGACGCCTATGACCCGGTGACCGATACGTGGAGCACCGCCCCGGCGGACATGCCGACGGCGCGGTCGTCGATGTACGGCGCCGCCGCCAAGGGCAACCGGCTCTACGTGATTGGGGGCCAAAGCAACTTCGTCCAGTTGACGACGAACGAGTTCTACAAAGTATCTGCCGACGCGTGGAGCACCGACACACCGATGCCATCGCCACAGGCCGAGATGGGTGTCGTCTCGCACGGAGGACGCATTTACACCGTGGGTGGCGGCTTCCAAGGCGTCTCGTCGAACGCGAACCTCGCCTTCAAGCCCTAGGAAACGACGGAGATCAGGGGCTCGCTCCGGCGGGCCCCCTATCTTCGCGGCAAGGAGGGCACGACCCGGGCCGGCCTCATGAACTCGTTCATGATCTCGGTCCGCCGACGCCATCGAGAGCGCGCGGAACGCGTCGCTTTGCCGGACTGGATGCACGGGTTCCAACTGGTCGCCGTCCCTAGGGCCGCGCGGCGCGCACGCGGGGGCGGTCCTCGCGGTAGTGGATCACGTCATAGGCGATCAGCGCACAGCACACGCCGGTCGCCAACGCGAGGGTCGTGAGAGCCGAGAACTCGGAAGCGACGGGGAGTAACGCGAGGAGGGCGACGGCTGTGATCGACCTGGCGCGACTGATCCACGGCGGAGTGTCCGACGTCGCGCGGCGGACGTGATGGACCAGGCGGACCCGGAACGCGACGTAGCTGAGGAAGTAGAGTGCCAGCCCGCCGCAGAGCGCTACGGCCGGGACGGTTTCGAGCGGATCGTCGACCTGTTCGATCGTCTTCTTAAGGCCGAGTGCGAACAGGACGATGCCCGCGATCAAGGGCAGATGGAGGTAGCTGTAGGCGTCGCGGGCGAGTCGAAAGCGCGCCGCGCCGCTCGCTTGCGAAAGCACACGTTGCCCTTCGACGGCGTAGACGTCGAAGTACGCCCACCACAGCGCACCAATCACGAGGATGCCGAGAACAGCCGCCGCCACGATCCCGGTCGTGACCGCCTCGCCTGCTGCGCCGACGCCGATCGCGACGATCGATTCGCCGAGCGCGATGATGACAACGAGGCCGTAACGCTCGGCGAAGTGCGCCGGCGAAACGCGCAGGCCCTCGCCGTGGCCGATCAAGGCGCCGAGGTAGTCAACGGCGAGCGCAACGACCCAGAGCGCGGCCTGGGCAGGCCCATCGAAGAAGCCGGCGGCCACGATGATGACGGGCCCCAGCGTGGCCGAGGGCGCCTTGCGCAGCACGACCCGGCCTAGGTCTGGGTCACGTCTTCCGGCGATCGCAAAGAGCAGCAGTTGGAGTAGACGCACGATCAGGTACGCGACTCCGAACAGCACGGCGTTTGCTCCGAACGCTTCCGGGACGGCGAGCGCGACGACGAGCATCGCAGCCATCGCCGCCAGCACGCCCGCGCGCACCAGTCCTTCCTCGGGCTCCAGGGTGTTCGTCAGCCAGGCGTAGCCGGTCCACGCCCACCAGAGCGCCGCGAGCACGAGCAAACCGCGGCCGACCCCGTTCCACGTCGGATCGTCCGACATGAGAAGCGTGACCTGCGTGATCGCGTAGACGAAGACGAGGTCGAAGAAGATCTCCAGCGGGGTGACCCGCTGCTCACGCTGCGCCATCGCTCTCCGTGGCTAGAGCCGCCGCAGAAGCGCGACCATCGTCTCGCCGACAGCGTCGAGGCTGCGCGGGGAGACGGCCGAGAGGTCGTCGCACGGACGGTGAAAGCAGCGGAAGTCGAGGTCGATCAGGTCGACGGCCGGAACGCCGGCCCGTAGAAACGGAACGTGGTCGTCGAGGACCACGCCCTGGTCGCGCGGAGGGAAGACGGCCGCGTGGCCCGTCGCACGCGCGGCCGCCCGGAGCTTTCCCCAAAGCAGGCGATCGGAACGTCCCTCCCGCGGAATCGCCAGATCACGGTCGCCGACGAAGTCGAGGACGATCGCGGCCTCGGCCTGCCGGAACGCGGGCGCCGCGACCGTGCTGCCGCGCAGCCCGTAGCGCTCGAACTCGCCGGGCGGTGCGCCCGGCGGCGACTCCTCCCCGTCGAAGAAGACGAAGACCAGCGTCGGGCGCACCTGCCGCGGCTTGATCGTGCGTGCGAGCTGGCGGACGACGGCCGTCCCCGAGGCGCCGTCGTTCGCGCCGACGAAATTGGGCAGGTCCTTTGTGTCGTAGTGGGCGCCGACGACGACGACGCGGCGCGGATTGCGTCCATGGACAGTCCCGATCACGTTCCGGAGCCCGCCGGGCACGGTCTGGTAGCGCCCTCGCGGAATCGACGCGCGCAGGATCCCGGCGAGCCGGGCCGAAGCGGCCGAGCCGGCCGGGCGAGGCCCGAGCTCGACCTGACGCCGCAGGAACGTCCACGCCGCGCGCTCGTCGAACCGGTTGACGCGCGCGCCGGCGGACGGTCGCGCGGACGGCGAGGAAAGGGCGCTCGCGAGCACTGCCGCGAGCGTCAGTCCGATGAGCAGCCGGCGCACGGGACCATCGTGCCAGCATGGCGGGGCACCGCTTCGGCGAAATCCGATCTAGCCGGCCGGGCTCGTCGCGCCTGCCGTCGCACGCGTGAGCGTTGCGCTCGCCGGCTCCTTCGCCTGCCGCGCTGCGATGTGCCGCGCGACGTACTCCGCGTCGCGGCCTCCGTTCGGAAGCACGTCCGACGTCAGCGAGTACTGGAAGATCAGCCCGGCGAAGTACAAGCCCGGCACCGACTCGACGACGCCACGCTCGTGCACCGGCCGCCCATCGTTGTCGAACGCCGGGAGGTCGATCCAGCTGAAGTCCGTCCGGAAGCCCGTGCACCAGAGGACGTTCGCCATGTCGAGGACGCGGCCGTCCTCGAGCAGGGGCAGCCCGTCTTGAACGCCGGAGACGCGCGCGACGCGCTCGATGCCGACAGCAGCGAAGTCGGCCTCCTTGCGACGGACGAGCGGCGGGCCGTTCGCGGCGATCTTCGGGCCGACCTTTCGGCCTATGCGTGTGTCCGTCCTCAGTACGTGGTGGCCGAAGAAGCGAATCGCGCGAAACATCAGGCGGCTCCTGCGGCTGCCGTGCTGCACGGGAATCTCGCCTTTGCTGGTCCCGGCGAGCAAGCAACGACGGGTCTCGGCGAGCTCGTAGGCAATCTCGGCGCCGGAGTTCCCCACGCCGACCACGAGCACGTCGCCGTCCTGCAACTGCGACGGGTTGCGGTAGTCGGCCGAGTGCAGTTGGACGATCCTCGGGTCGAGCTCCGCTGCGAACTGCGGCAGCTTCGGGACACGCAATGCGCCCGTGGCGACGACGACGCTCCGCGCCTCCAGCCGCTCGCCGTCGACCGACACGATGAACCGTCCCTTCTCCTTCCCGACGCTTTCGACTCGCACGCCGGTTCGCAGCGGCAGCGAGAATCGCTCCGCGTAAGCCTCGAGGTAGTCGGCCATCTCGTCCTTGGTCGGGAACGACCACTTCGGCGCGTCGAACGGCAGTCCAGGAAGCCCGTTGAAGCGGGTGGGCGTAAAGAGGCGAAGGGAGTCCCAGCGCTTGCGCCAGGCATCACCGACGCGCTCGTTCTCGTCGAGGATGACGAACCGCATCTTCCGCTTCGCGAGGTGGTAGCCGACGCTCAATCCGGCCTGGCCTCCGCCGATCACGATCGTGTCGTAGCTCGAGTCCGCGTTCACCGTTTCCTCCTTTGTTCGGCCTCTCGAGGAGACGGTAGGGCGGTACCTCGCCGGCGGCATCGCCTGGATCAACCAACTTCAGCGGCCCGAGCGCGTGGTTATTTCTGACTAGACGAGGTGATGCTCGAAGGCGAACGCGGTCGCCGCGGTGCGTGACGAAACGCCGAGCTTCGCGAAGATGTTCTGGACGTGGCGGGCGACGGTGTTCTCGCTCACGACGAGCTCAGCCGCGATGTCCCGGTTCGTCCGGCCCGACGCGAGCAACCGCAGCACCTCGAGCTCGCGCGGGCTGAGGCCGTGCGTCTCAGCGGGCTCCGCACGGCCCGTGAACGCGTCGACGCGCGCCAGCTCGGGCGCGGCGCCGAGGGCCTCGAAAGCCGCGCGGGCGGCCTCGAACTCGAGTGCGGCGCCGTCCTCGTCTCCGAGCGCCCGGCAGGCGAGCCCCACGAGGAGACGGACTCGTGCGCCCTCGTACGGCGCGTCGAGCTCCTCCCACACCTGCCAGGCGGCGCGCAGCGACCGGAGCGCCGCTTGGGGCTCTCCACGGGCGAGCTCGACCGACCCACGAACCTGCGCCGCGATCGCGCGAAGCATCGGTCGTTCGAAGCGGCGGTCGATCTCGTCGAGCTCTGCGCTCCCGGAAGCCGCGTCGTCGACGGCGCCCTGCGCCAGAGCGACCTCCACGTAGGCCGGCAGGAGAACGGCGCGCTGGAGCGGCTCCGTCGCCTCGGCGAGCGCGCGGCGAAGGGCAGCCTCGGCGGCCTCCGCCTCGCCCTGACCCAGGCGGAGTAGGGCCAGGCCGGGCTGCGGCTCGCGCCCGAAGCGGCTTGCGTCGCGATACGCGGCTTCGGCGGCCGCGAAGTCGCCTCGGAGACGGTGGAGCTCGGCCTGCTGGTAGTACGCCTGCCCCGTTGCGGCGCGGTTCATCGCCTGCTCGCACCGTTCGCGTGCAACCACCGCTTCCTCGAGCGCGTCCACCCACGCCCCGTGGAGCTGCTTGATCCCGGCGCGATGGGCGAGGCACCGACCGGTGAACGACACGAGCTGGGGCTGCGCCTCGCACCAACGAGTGAGCGCGTTCGTCCACTCGTGCGCCCGCCGAGGCTCGAACGCCTCCTCGCAGGAGGCGATCACGCCGCAGTAGACAACGCCGGCGAAGAACGGCGAGACCTCTCCCGAGGTGACGGCGACCATCGCTTCGTCGAGCAGCTGAAGCCCCTCGTCTACCCGCCCCTGCTTGATCAGAGTCGCGCCGGCGAAATGAGTCGCCGTCGCAAAGAGATCGTGCTCGTCGAACCGCGCCGCGATCGCGGCCGCGGCCGAGGCGGCGTGGTGCGCGCCCTCGGCGTCACCGGAGGACATCCGCTGGAAGGCGGCCGGCAGGAGCAAGTAGCCGGGAACGACGGAATCCGCGTCTGCCTGTTCGACGAGACGTTCGGCCCGGCCGAACCACCCCATCGCCGGCCCGACCTCGCCGGCGATCGCGAGGTTCATCCCGAGGACGACGGCTGCCTTCGCGGCCGGCTCCGTCTCACCCGCGTCCAACCGAAGCTTGTGCAGGCGCTCGAGGAACAAGAAGTGCGCGTCGCGCTCGCCGACCATCGCAGCCGAGGTCGCGAGCAGCTCGACGTCGGCTGCTTCGAGCGGCGATGCCGCATCCGCGCGTGACAGCGCCTCGTAGGCGTCGAGCCAGGCCCCCGCGGCGTAGGCTTCCCGGCCCCGCTCGAGCTCGTCGACTGCTCTCACGCCGGGATTCTCGCGCGAAGCAAGGCCCGAGAGCTACGTTGACGTTCGATGGTGCGCTTCGCGCTCAAGGGCCTGCTCGGTCGGAAGCTGCGGACGACCCTGACTGCGGTCGCGATCGTGCTCGGCGTCGCGATGATCAGCGGCACCTACGTCCTCACCGACTCGATCGACTCTGCGTTCGACTCGATCTTCAGTGACGTGCGCGAGGGGTCGGACGCCGTGATCAGCGGCAAGGCCGCCTTCGACCTGAGCGACCAAAGCGGCAGCGTCGCGCCCACGCTCGACGACTCACTGCTCGAGCGTGTTCGCGACGTCCCCGAGGTTCAGGTCGCCGAGGGCGGCGTCGACAGCGAGTCGACGGTCCTGATCGACAAGAAGGGCGAGGCGATCGTCGGCAATGCTCCGAGCATCGGCTTCAGCATCGCGACCGGCGACTCTCCCTTCAATCCACTCCGCCTCGTCCGCGGCGAATGGCCCGGGTCGAACGAGATCGTCATCGACGAGTCGACCGCCAAGAAAGAGAAGTTCGCCATCGGCGAGCCGATCCGCGTCGAGGCGGAGGGACCGATTCAGTCGTTCACGATCTCCGGCGTCATTCGCTTCGGCGAGACGCTCTCGACGATCGGCGACGCGACGCTCGCCGGCTTCGACCTCCCGACCGCTCAGCGCCTCTATGGCAAGCAGGGACGTCTCGACGAGATCGCGGTCGCCTCGCAGCCGAACATCTCGCCCGATCAGCTCCTCGCCGCGCTCCGCGAGGTCCTGCCGCCGACGGCGCAGGTGCGGACAGGCCAGGCGCAGGCGAGCGAGGAGGCGTCGGAGACGAACGAGTTCATTACGTTCCTCCAGGGCTTCTTGCTCGCCTTCGCGGGGATCGCGCTCTTCGTCGGCAGCTTCGTGATCGCGAACTCGCTCTCGATCACCGTCGCGCAGCGCACCCGCGAGTTTGCGACCGTACGAACGGTCGGCGCCTCACGCCGGCAAGTGCTCGGCTCCGTGATGCTCGAGGCGCTCGTCGTGGGGACGGTCGCATCGGTCACGGGCGTCTTCCTCGGCCTCGCCCTCGCCGAGGGCCTGTTCGCGGTCTTCGAGGCCTTCGACTTCACCCTGCCCAACACGGGGCTGCTCTTCAAACCGCGTACGGCCGTCGTCGCGATCCTCGCCGGCGTGATCGTCACCTTGCTCGCGAGCCTGCGCCCGGCCCTGCGCGCGACGCGAGTCCCGCCGCTCGCCGCCGTCCGCGAGGGCGGAACGCTTCCGCCGAGCCGCTGGGCCCGCTTCCGAACGCCCGGATCCATCGTGCTCACTGCGCTCGGGTTCGCCGCGCTCTCCTACGGACTCTTCGCCCCGGACCTCGGCACGACGCAGCTGCTCACCTGGATGGGGCTCGGCGCGCTGCTGATCTTCTTCGGCGTCTCGCTGCTCTCCGTCCGATTCGTGCAGCCGATCGCCGGCGTCCTCGGCTGGCCGGCGTCTCGCATCGGCGGCGTCTCCGGCGCGCTCGCCCGCGACAACTCCCGCCGCAATCCGCAGCGGACGGCCTCGACCGCTTCCGCGCTGATGATCGGGCTCGCGCTGGTCACTCTCGTCTCCGTGCTCGCTGCGGGGATCGTCTCGACCTTCCGCGACGCTGTGGACGAGCTCTGGGGGGCGGGCGACTACGCCCTGACGGCGCAGAACAACTTCGCGCCAATCCCGGTCGCCGTCGCGAAAGCGGCCGCCGAGGCGCCGGGAGTCGAAGCGGTCACGAGCGTCCGCACCGGCGACGCCTTCGCCTTCGGCGACCCCTTCTTCGCGACCGCGGTCGATCCCGAGTCGCAGCGCTTCTTCACGATCGACTGGAAAGATGGATCGCAGGCGGTGCTCTCCTCCCTCGGAGCGAACGGCGCGTTCGTGGACGATTCGTACGCCGACGAGCACGACCTCCGAGTGGGGTCCAACTTCGAGCTGACCTTCCCGACCGGCCAGAAGCAGACCTTCGAGGTCCGAGGGATCTTCGACCCGCCCGCCGGCGGGTCGCCGTTCGGACGCGTCACGATCTCAGCCGACACCTGGGATCGCTTCAACGAGCAGCCGCGCGACCTCTACTCGTTCGTGCTGATGCAGGGCGGCCAGTCGGAGGCGAACCGCACCGCACTGGAGGAAGTGCTGCGCGCCTATCCGAGCGCCAAGGTCGCGACGCGCGAGGAGTTCATCGACAACCAGATCTCGGCGCTGAACGCGATCCTCAACATCCTCTTCGTCCTGCTCGCCCTGTCGGTGATCGTGAGCCTGTTCGGGATCGTGAACACGCTCGTACTGACGGTGTTCGAGCGGACACGCGAGATCGGGATGCTGCGCGCGATCGGGATGTCACGCCGCCAGCTGCGCCGGATGATCCGCTACGAGAGCGTGATCATCGCCCTGATGGGCGGCATAATCGGGATCCTGCTCGGCATCGTGCTCGGCGCGCTCCTCGTCGCGCGTGTCGAGTTCATCGACTTCTCGCTGCCCGTCACACAGATCGCCGCCTTCGCCGTCGCGGCGTTCGTCGTCGGGCTGATCGCGGCGATCTTCCCCGCGCTGCGCGCCTCGCGGCTGAACGTGCTCGAGGCACTCCAGTACGAGTAGCCACTGCCGTGACCCGCGCGGCGGCGTGGGATTACCCGAGGGATAGCTTCTAGCCATGACCGCCGCCGCGGCGCTCCTGGCGAGCGTGGCCTGGGGCGTCGCCGACTTTCTCGGCGGGGTCAAGAGCCGCGCTGTCCCCACACTCGTCGTCCTGCTGCTCGCGCAGGTCTCCGGCGTCCTCGCGATTGGGCTCGTCGTCGCTGTCGCGGCCAACCCCCCGCCTGCTTCGGTTCTTTGGGCGCCGCTCGCGGGCCTCTTCGGCACCCTCGGGCTTGCGTCGTTCTACCGCGGGATGGCCGTCGGAGCGATCAGCGTCGTCGCGCCGATCGCAGCCGTGGGGGCGGTCGTCCCAGTGGTCTTCGGCATTGCAACGGGCGACGAGGTCTCGCAGCTCCAGCTCCTTGGCTTCGTCCTCGTGCTGGCGGGTGTCGCTGCCGCGTCGTTCGAGAGGCATGTCGGTGAGGTCCGCATCGCGGCCGGCGTGCCCTGGGCGATCGCGGCCGTCATCGGCTTCGGCGGCTACTACGTGCCGATGCACGCGGCGAGCGGGCGGGACTTCCTCTGGGCTGCGTTCGTCTTCCGGTGCACCGTAGCCGTGCTCGCCCTCGGTGCCTGGCTCGTCCTACGGCCTCCGATCACGGCCGCTCGCGGCCACCTCGGCGCGATTGCGTTGATCGGGCTGCTCGACACGGCCGGCAACACGCTCTTCGCCTGGGCGGCCAGCCTCGGCGATGTCAGCGTCGTCTCCGTGCTCGCGACGCTCTATCCCGTGACGACGGTCGCGCTCGCTGCCTTCGTCCTCGGGGAGCGGCTCGATCGCCTCCAGCTCCTGGGCGTCGCGTCTGCCCTGACCGGAGTGGTCCTGATTTCGGCGGGCTAGAGGCGCTGGCCGATGAAGACCTCGTTGCCATCGGAGTCGCGGACGCTGCCCATCCGCTCGCCCCACTCCATGTCCTCAGGGTTCCGCGCGACCTCTACGCCCGCCGCCCGAAGCCGGTCGATCTCCGTGTCCGCGTCGTCGGTGTAGAGCCACAGCGCGACGCGGCCGGCCGGCTCCACCTCCTCGACCTCCGTGAGCCCAAGGTCGAAGGTATCCAACCCGACCACAGCGAAATTGCCGAACCGATACCGCTCCTCGAAGCCGAGCCGCTCGACGTAGAACGCCACGGCCCGCGCTAGATCGGGCGTGTGCAGGATCGCAAAAGCGTCGCGGAAAGTCATGCTGCCGAAGGACGCAGCCGCAGCAGCTAGCCCCGGCGCCGCTGCGCGAGCTGGGAATCCGCCGGTCGGAGCATCGTGTAGACCAGGAGCCCCACGAACGGTACGACGAGCATCCCGATGGCCCACGCCGCCTTGCCTCCCCCGGAGAGGTCCGGCCGCCGGAACACATCGATGACAGCCCGCACCCACAGGAAGAGAAAGAGCACGATGACGGCGGCGAGGACGATTCGCACGACGTGACTCTAGCGTCGCTCTAGGCCCTCGCCGCTCGCTGGGCCCGGCGCGCATAGTGACGCGCCACGCGCGCGCGGTTCCCGCATGTCGACGAGCACCACTGCTGCCCCGCGCGGCCCGCGACGAAGTACAGACCGCAGCGCGGCGCTTTGCATACCCGGATGAGCTCGCGTTGCGGCCCGCCGAGCAGCTCCACCGCCGACGTCGCGATCGCGCCGAGGATCGCGTCAACGGGTGTGCTGGCGCGCGCCTCGACCACCGCCCCCGCCGGGGGACGAAGCTGCGCGAACGACGGCGCGGCGGCGCTTGCACGGTTCACTGCGGTGACGGCGGCCGCCGGCAGCTCAACGCCTTCTGCAGCGGCCGTGAGGAGCGAACGAACCGCATCCCGCAGGCGCTGGAAGTCCCGCAACCTCGCGTCCGAGCCGGGGGCCGCACCGAGCCGGTCGCGCTCCAGCTCGAGCCAGCGTGCGAGCTCCGCGGTGGTTGCGAGTCCGTCGATCTCTTCGGCGGGCCGCACCACGATCACCGTGTTGGCGAGATCGAGCGCGAGCTCCTGTCCAAGCCAGCTGTACGTGAGTGACATCGTTCTAATGATAATCTTCCGATTTACCGTTAGACAACTTCGGAGATGCCGCTGCGAATCCCACGCGTCGTGCTGCGAATCGCGCCGGGCCCGGCCTGGAAGAGCGGACTGCCGGAGGAGCAGCCGGGCTGGGACGCACACGCCGAGTTCATCGACGATCTGATCGAGCGCGGCGTGTTCATCATGGGCGGGCCGTACGCCGGCAGGCTCGGCTCGATGTCCCTCTGGGAGGGCATGAACGCGGAGGAAGTCCGGGAGGTCATGCAAAGCGACCCGTTCGTCCTCAACGGCGTCTTCGAGATCGAGGACGTTGCCGACTGGACCGTCTACGTCGACACTAGGATCGAGTCGAGCTAGCCGGCCTTGCCGATCTCGTGGTGCCACGGGCGCCACCAGCGGGTGAGGCCCGGGTGGTTGGTTCCGCTCGCGCGCGCAGTCACGAGGATGTCGAGATGGCTCGGTTGGTCGAGGCGCCGGTGCGTCCACACGATGACAGCGTCGTTGCCGTCGAAGTAGCAGAAGAAACGGCCGCCGGGCTTGCCGGGGCCGTGCAGCCACACGCCCTCGCCGCCCCAGCTCAAGGCGTTGCATCTGCCCGTGTCGCGGCGGATGTCCGCGCGCTTTCCGAGCTCGCTCCAGTAGGCGATGTTTAGCTCGTCGCCGTTCGGATACCGGGAGATCTCCCAGCGATCCGGCACGCCCTCGGCCGGGACGCACGCCGCCGTCTCGGTCGCGCGCGTGTCGGGCACACCCAGCGCCTGGCAGTCCTTCCAGACCGCAGCCGGAACGACGGAGGCGAGCCCGGTCGCGGCCACCTGCTTGCCCTGGCCGGGTAGCCGCGACGAAGCCCCCGTCGGGTCGGCCCCTCCACCTGCGGTCGCGTAGACGACGGCTACGACAGTGGCGGCGGCAATCAGCGAGACGAGCGCTGCGAGCCGCCAGCTGAGCCCCCGACGCTCCCTCCCCAGGAACAGAACGACCCAGCGGTTGGTCGGGCGCGCGTCGAGCTCCGAATACACCTTGTGGATGTGGACCGGCTCCGCGATGTTCTTGAGGCGCACGCGTTCGCCGTCGCTGTAGTGGAGCCCGCCGAGGCGACCCGCTAGCCGAGAGGTCGCTGCACTGATGATCACCTCGCCGCCCGAGGCCCGCCCGCACAACCGGGCTGCGACGTTGAGGGCTGATCCGCGAAAGGTTCCGTCCTCCAGCTGCACCGCTTCTCCGGAGTCGATGCCGATGCCGACCTGCAGCGGAATTTGGAACTCGTCCGCGGCTTCCCGGAACTGCGCCTGCAGATCGACGGCCGCACGGATCGCTGCCCGCGCGGAGGTGAAGACAACAAGCGCCTCGTCCCCGCGCATATCGACCAGCCCGCCGCCGTGGGCCTCGATGTCGTCGTTGACGATCTTCGCGAATTTCTTCGACAGGGCCGCGGCAGCCTCGTCGCCGCACTCCTCGGTGTAGCGCGAGTACCCGCGGATGTCGGCGATCAGGAAGGTCCGAACGCCGCTGGTGCGCTCAGTTACGGCCACCGCTGAAGTATTGCGCGGAACCCGGCTCGTGGCGAGCGGCCTCTGCCCTATCCGGTGAACGGTGGTTGCGCGCGGCGCGCCGCGCAGACCCGGACCACCTGCGAAAGAGTCACCGGCGGACTGCCCGAGCCGCGCTCGAACCTGACCCGGGCGCTCACGCGGTAGCGCCCCTCCGCGAGCCTCACGCGCCGCGTCACCCGCCGCCGGAGTGGCGCGACGGTGAGGCTGCGCCGCAACTGCCCGTTCACGAAGATCCGGATGCTCGCGATGCGAGCCCCCTGGAAGTTGGCGCGCGACACGCGACCCCGGATGCACCCTCTCACCCCGCGCGCAAACGCAGCTCGACCGGCGTCGCCCGCGTTCGGCGGCCGCGGGCCGGGCGGCACAACCGGTGACGGCGGCGTGGAGGCGGTGGCGATGGACACGAGAGCGCCGTCTCGATCCCGGACGTATCGCTCACCGAGACGCCACCCGCTATGCCGGTGCGGTCGCGGAGTTCGGGACGACGGCCGGCCTGCAGTCGACTCCGGCCGCCGCGGTCTTCCGCGAGGAGCGGTACGTCCACGTGTCGCCGGGGTCGAGCGTCCCCGGCGAGCCGTCGGCGCCCGAAGCGCTCGATTCCTCGCAGAAGCCTGGCAGCGGAGGGTCGGCGATCGCCGCATTGTTGATCGCGCCTTGTGCGTCGACATTCGGGCTGAAGGCCGTGAAGTCGTCGAGCCGACCACGCAACGCGCATCCCGACAGCGGATCCGTCTGGTTCGGGAGCGTTACCCAGCGCTGGATGACGACGTCGACATCGTTGCCCTGCGCCTCGTAGGAGACGAGGATGTCGCCGGTCCGCCGACAGGGAATTGTCGCTTTCCCGTTGTTCCACAGTTGGGTGTCGTGGTTGAGCTCGAACGTGACGAACGTCGTGCCCAGCGCGCCTCTCGCGCGAAGGCGAGGTAGAGGAACGCCTGCGCGCCGCCCTGGTCGACAGCCGACCAGCCGTCGACGATGTTGTCCTTGCGGGGGTCGACACCGCCTGCTTCGACGCCGAAGTCCCAGACCTGCCAAAAGTAGCCGTTCGCTGCGGGTACCGGCGTTGCCGCACCAGGCGCCAAGCGCTAGATCGCGGTTGGATGCAGCAGCGGGACGGCGCCCTCCCAGCCGCGCCGGAGAATCTCGACGAGCGAGGGCGTCGTGATCACCGGCACGGGGCCCCGGAGCGGTTTCCGCTCGACGTAGCCGGCGGGCGTCCAGCCCAGCAGCTCGCCGCGGCGCACGAGCCACGGCTCGCCGGCCTCCAAGACAAACGCTCCGTCAAGAGGTTCGCCGCGCCAGGGGCCGGCTAGCCGCTCCTCGTGCAGGCGGGCGTCGATCGCGTCCGCGCCGGTCGGGCCAGGATGGAGCTCCGACCAGATCGCGGCGAACCGCCGATAGTCCTCGCGCCGGCACAAGGCGCACGGGCGATGGCCGGCGGCGAACGCCGTCGCCTCGTCGAGGAAGAAGAGCTCCGTGTACTTCCCCGGCTGCATCAGCGGCCCGCGATGCCAGCCGCGGAACTCGAGCCGGCAGGCGATCCAGCGCTTCGTCGCCCAGCGCCGGCGGATCCGGCCTTCATCGTCGTGGAGACAGCCGCGGTTGCCGTACACCAGACCGCGTTCGGGGACGGCGATCAGTTGGCCCAGCGGCGTGACCCTGTTCTGACGCGGCACCTGAGTAGTGAAACGCGGATCAGAGCCGCTGCGTGAGAGCGACGTCCGACTCGATCGCGGCGGTCGTCTCGTCGATCCAGTTCAGGGTGGCGCGCACGCGCGCCAAGCCGTGCTGCAGCACGTGCTGCGGATACCCACGCGGCTTGTCGGCGCCACGGGCCTCGATGTCCTCGAAGGCGTCGAGGTGCCACTCGAGGAAACGCCTGTATGCCGCCAGTTGGGCCAGCGCGGTCTCGGGCGAGGCGAAGTCGCACAAGAAGACCTTCAAGGCGAAGACTGCGGAACCCCCGACCGGCTCGTCCTCGACGTCCTCCAACCACGATCGCAGCGCAGCAAGCCCTTCCGGCGTGACCTCGTACAGCGCCTTGTCCGGACGCCCCTTCTGTGCCACCTCCTCCATGCGTGCGAATCCCGCTGCGACCAGCCGCGGCAAAACCTTGTAGATCTGGCTCCTGGAAGGGGTCCAGAGGTAGGCAACGCCGGTCTCCGCGAGCTTCGCCAGCTCGTATCCGGAGCGCTTGCCCTCGGATGCAAGCAGACCGAGAACCGCACCCTCGGTTGTCGATATAGTCGCGCTCACACTATTCTCATGGAGACTATACGCTTGGAGGCTTCATGCTTCGCATCCTGACGATCATCGCACTGGTTCTCGGCGCAGGTTCAACCGCAGCCGCGAGCACGGCCGAAGACGCGCCGCCGCCCACGCTTGCCGACGCGTGCGGGTCGCGAAGCGATTGGACGAACGAGCTCCAAGCCGAGGCGTTCTGGCTGTACACGTACGACCGCGTCCGCCTGTACGCGATCGACACGCGCAGCGGAGCGAGAACCGTCGTCCTCGCGCACGGGTGGGGCGACGATCTCTGCGAGACGCTCGTGGTCGCAGCCAAGCTGGTTGCCGGCGGCTATCGGGTCGTCGCATTCGACTTCCGCGGCTCCGGGCGTTCGCAGTCGCCCTCGAAGAACTGGCGCAGTCTCGGCCGCGATCTCGCGGCCGCGGTCGCCCACGCCCGCCGTACCGGCGCCCAACGAATCTTCCTCATGGGCTCGTCGATGGGCGGAGCCGCAATCGTCCAGAACACAGCCTCTCTTCGTGTCGACGGCCGGATCAGTCTCTCCGGCACGTGGCTCTGGCCCGCCGTCGGCATCAACGACCCACGTGGAGTCCGGCGAATCCGCGCGCCCTTCCTCTATGTCGGGACCCGTCGCGACCGGCGCACGCCGCACAAGGAAGCCCTTGACGTGTTCCGCCGGGTCGGTGCCAAGGACAAGCGCATGGCCGTCTACCCGGGTAGTGAACACGGTTGGCAGATCCTGCAGTACTCGAAGTACGGGCCACGGAGCCTGGCCCTGATCCTGGGCTGGCTCGCGAGCCACTCGTCGATGCCCTGAGCGACTGACGAACACAGGGCGGCGGGCAGAGCGCCCGTCGCCCTCCCCGAGATCGAACGGCAGGCCGGACGCCCGGATCCAACCACCAGATGAGCGATCAAGATTTGGCTTCTTGGGCCGATACGCAAGAGAATGCGCCGCCTCGGCCTTATTGCGGCCCTCTCCGCGACGGCCTTCCTCTGCGCTCCAGCGATCGCGCAAGCCTGCTCGCGCGACGACAGCGTCTTCTACGAGACGTTCATCGATCTGACCTGCCTGCAGCAGCCGCTCGGGAACACGACCCTCGACGCCCTCGGCGGCCTCCGGCTGACCACGAACGGCAGTCCGACCACCGCGCAGTGGGACAGCCACACCGACTTCGACAGCGGGATCACCCACGAGAGCGTCACGTATCCCGCGGTCGGTGTTCGCACGCTCATGCGGAGCGGCACCGGCTCCGCAGCGACGCTGGGCCTGCCGACGACACTCCTGCCGCTCACGCCCGACACGGCCAGCCCCGTCCTCTCGCCAACGGCCTCGGCGGCGCTCGACAACGACAACGTCGACGATCCCGCCGTCGCGAAGGTCGGGTCCACGTACGTCATGTGGTACTCCGGCACCTCCGACGACGGTCGCGGGCCGGCGATCTTCATGGCGACCTCGGCGGACGGGACGAACTGGGCGCGTGCGAACGGAGGCGTTCCCGTGCTCCAGGGGACACCGTCGGCGTTCGACGAGAACGGTGTGCACGGCCCCGAGGTCCTCTACGACCCCGCCGACCCGGTGACGCCGTACCGGATGTGGTACTCGGGCCGCGCCGGCGTCTTCGGCGCAATCGGCTACGCGACCTCGCTCGACGGCGTCACTTGGATGAAGTCACCGCTGCCCGCCGTCACGCACGGGGCAGCGGGCTCGGCCGACAGCTTTGCCGCCGCTGACCCGACGGTGCTCAGGGACGGGTCGACGTGGAAGATGTGGTACACGGGGGACGACTCGAACAAGAAGCGGATCGCCTACGCCACTTCGGTCGACGGGGTCACCTGGGCGAAGGGCGGCAAGGTGATCGCGCCGGAGGATCCCGGAGTCAGCGCGAACATCGAGTTCGGGGCCTTTGCCCCGACCGTGTGGAAGACGCCGAGTGGCTACTCGATGCTGCTGACCGGGCGCAAGCTCGTCGCCGGTGACGTCTTCCAGACGAAGATCATGGATTCGAGCTCGGCCGACGGGATCTCCTGGACCGGCCCTAGCCCGGCGCTGAACCCCTCCGGCTCGAACTCGAATTTCGACTACTCCAACCTGAACTCGCCGGAGGTGCTCGTGGACCCGGGGAGCGCGGCGGCCTACAAGCTCTACTATTCGGGGAACACGATCGACGCGAACGGCAACTTCCACACCCGCATCGGTCTCGCGACCTCGAACGGCGGGGGCTCCTTCAACAAGGTCAACGGGTCACAGACCGGCGATGCGGTCTTCGACGTGGGAGCGCTGGGAACGGCGTTCGACGCGAGGCACGCATCCGGTCTGTCGGTGGCCGCACCCGGCGGCGCGACGCCGAAGTTCGTCGGCTTCTACTGGGGCACGCGAGGCAGCGACTTCAAGCCGCGCCTCGGCGAGGCGACCTCGAGCGACGGAAGCGCCTGGACAAAGGTGTCCGTCTCGGCGCCGAACGGCGGAGCGCTCTTCGGTCTCGGCATTCCAGCGGCGGCGTTCGACAACGGCGGGCAGCGGGATCCCAACGTGCTCCACGAAGCACCGACGTTCCATCTCTTCTTCACCGGCCTCGACTCCGGCGGCACACGCTCGATCGGGTACGCGTCGACGCCCGAAAACGGCACGACGAAGCAACCGGACAACGCGTCGTGGTCGAGCCGCAGCCAACTGCTCGCGGGGGACGGGACGGGCTTCGACGCGACCGCGGTCGCGCATCCCGTCGTAATCAAGGACGGAGCGACGTACGTCATGTACTACACGGGCCTCGACTCGAACGGCGCCGCCAAGATCGGCCGAGCCACGGCGGCAACGGCGAACGGCCCGTATGTCCGCAGCGCCAGTCCCGTTCTCGATGTCGGGGCCGCGAGCGACATCGACGCCGGCTCCGTCAAGGATCCTGTCGTCGTCAGGGTCGGCGCCGGCGACTACCGGATGCTCTATACGGGGGTCGAGAAGCTCGAAGGCGAGACGATCGAGCGCGTCGGCTACGCGACCTCGAGCGACGGGATCACCTGGACGAAGCGAGGTGTCGTCCTGGGTCCGAGCCTGACGCCCTACGCGTACGACGAGGTCGGCGTCGAGCCCGCCGGGATGCTCGTCGATGGATCGGCGCTGCACGTCTGGACGAGTGGCGTCGACCGAACCGGTCGGACGCGCAGTGGACACGCCTCCACCCCCTATCCGACGCCCGGGACGGAGCAGCCCGGGCTCCCGAGCGGCTGGGCGACGTATCAGCTCGGCGGCACGTCGACGACGAACCGCGACTTCCGGCAGATCGTCCGCACCTCGACTGGGAACTCGGTCGCGCTCTGGCTGAGCTTCCTCCAGCCCTACTCCTCGACGGGTAACGAGCTCTGGTCGGACTACTTCCCAGTCACGGTCGCGAACGCCGTCGAGACGCTCAACTTCCTGCTGACCGTGCACGCGGTTCGCTGGCAGGCTCGGCTTTCCGGGCCGACCGGGAATCCGTTGCTCGACAAGGTCGAGCTGCCACACGCGCCGGTCAGCTTCTCGCCCAGCGGCAGCGCAGCTTCCGCGTCCATCGGCCCGTCGCCGGGGCGAGTCGTCACCGCCTGGCGGTCCTTCACCGCCACGATGAGCCTCTTCTCACCCGGCGGCGGCGGATCGGGGTCGGCGACCGCGCGGCTCGTCGACGCGGCGACCGGCGAGCAGGTTGCGACTGCTTCCGTCGCGGCCGGCGAGACGACGCTCGACCTGACCGGCGTCAGCGCACCGGCACACCAGGCGCTCCTCGTCAACCTCGAACTTCAGTCCGCCAACGGGCAGGCAACGCCCAGGATCGGTTCGTTCAAGGTCGTCTATGACAGCGCCGTCGCATTGCCGCCGCCTCCGCCTCCGCCACCCCCGCCGGCGCTCAGCTTCTCCGCCCGGCCGAAAACCATCGTCTTCGGACGTTCTGTCACCCTGTCTGGGAGCGTCACGCGCGCAGGCTCGCCCGTCGCCGCGCAGTCCGTGGCGCTCGCGGCGCAGCCGATCGGAACGACCGCCTACGCGCCGCTGCCGGGGGCGACGACCGATCCCAGCGGAGCCTTCAGGCTGACCGTCAAGCCGACCAAGCGAACGACGTACAAGGCCGGATTCCCCGGCATCGCGCCCGAGCCGACCGTAGTCGTCCTGGTCAAGCATTCGATCACGCTGAGGGCCGTCCGCCGCAGCGGGAAGCTCTACCTGCGGGGCGCCGTCGGGCCACGCCACGCGCGCCGCGTCGTTGTCGTCCAGAAGCGACGCGGAACCCGCTGGATCACGATCGCAAGGGTCCGGACGTCGCGTCGCTCGACGTTCCAGCTCGTCGGCAAGGCCTCACGAACCCGCTCGCCGTACCGGGCCCGGATCGCCACGGATCGCGAGCATCTGGCGAACGTCAGCCGAGTCGTGCGCGGCTAGCCGCGGCCGCGCTTTCCGTGACCGCGGTGCTTGCCGCGGTCGTCATGCTCTTCGTCGTCGCCTCGGGCGTCCTCGGTGTCGCCCTCGTCCACCGGAACGGGTTCTTCTTTCCACTTCTCGGGCTTCGCCTTCTTGTCTTTCTTCGGCTTCTTGGGCTTCTTCGGCTTCTTACGCTTCCTGTCGCTCTCGCGGGCGTCCTCGTCGACGACGGACGGCGGTGCCGCGGGCGGCGTTGGTGGGGGCGGAGGCGGAGCTGGTGGGGGAGGGGGCTTGACGGGGGGCGGTGGCGGAGTCGGGGCCGGCGGCGGCGCGGGAGCGGGCGAGGGTGGAGCCGGCGGCGGCTGAGGCGGTTGCGGCGTGACGGGCTTGGGCTTCTTCGGCTTCTCCGGCTTTTCCGGCTTCGGCTTCTCAGGTTTCGGGCGTACCGGCTTGGGCCCTTGCCTCCTGGGCTGCTCCTTCCGCGCCTTGCCGGGCTTGGTCGGCTTCGGCGCGGCGGCGGGCTCGGGACTCACGGCCGGCTGAGGTTGGACGGCGACGGCGGCGGGTGCGCTCTGCGGCGCGGTCTTCTGCCGCGCAACGGCACGGCGTCGTGCTGCGGCGGCCTTGCGTGCGGGGCCGCTACGACCCGACCCCCCCACCCGCCGCCTCGTCTGTCTCGGGGTAGCCGCAGCCTTCCCGGCCACGAAAGGCACGCTCGTCTCCTCGACGATCGCCGGCAGCGCGGGAACTGGTTCCGAGCGGACGACCGGCTCGCTGGCCCTCGCCCACAGCCAGGCCGAGCCGCCGACCGAGCCCACCGCAATGGCCACGTTCGCGGCGACGGCCAGGACTATGAGCAGGCGGCCGATCATCGTCACTTCACCGGGCCGCGCTGCTCAGCGCCTGCGCGCACCCGCTTGATCCGAGGAAATGCGACCGCGCCGTCGAGAAGGGCGCAATCCGTGCTGTCGTAGACGCCTCGGCTACCGATCACACGAACCTGGAATCGGCGCACGTCGAACTCCCTCCCGCAGAAGTGACAGCGGGTGACGCTACCGGGGTCGCCGGACGTCATTGGGCGCTCGCCGCCTCTCGCTCGGCGACAACGACCCGGTTCTTGCCCGCCGCCTTCGCCCGGTACAGCGCACGATCCGCGGCGCGCATGAGGGCCGCGGCGGAGGGCTCGGCCGGGTAGCTCGCGACGCCGAAGCTCGACCGCACCGGGACCGTGCCGGCGCCGCCGCTGTCGAGGCTGAGCTCCTCAACGGCCCGCCGAAGCCGCTCGGCGAGCTGCCGTCCACCCTCGGCATCCGTCGCGGGGAGCAGCACGGTGAACTCCTCGCCGCCGTACCTCGCGGGCAGGTCGACATCGCGGACGTTCGTGCGGATGGCGGCGGCGAAGGCGCGCAGGACGAGGTCACCCACGTCGTGTCCGAAGCGGTCGTTGATCTCCTTGAAGTTGTCGAGGTCGGCGGCGACGACCGCTACGGGGTCGCGGAAGCGCTCGGCGCGAACGACCTCCGCCGCGAGCGCCTCGTCGAACTGGCGGCGGTTCGCGAGCTGCGTCAGCTCGTCCGTCGTCGCCAGCTGTCGTGTGACACGGTGGAGATGGGCGTTCTGGAGCGCGATCGACGCGCGCCCCGCCAGCCACTCGGCCAGCTCGATCGACTCGTCGTCGAAGTCGGCGCCCCGTGGCGGATGGAGAACGAGCAGGCTGTCGTTCGTGGAGCCCGCGGCGAGGGCGATGGTCAGCGGCGGGCCTCCGCCGTCGATCACCCCCACGCGCGCGAGCTCTTGCCCGTCGGCGACGAGCTCGGCGCTGGAAGCGCCGGTGACCGTGACCGCGCTCTCGAGGATCACGGGAAGGAGGGCATCGACGTCATGCCCGGCGGCGAGGACGTTTCCGACGAGCTCGGCCGCTTCGCGCGAGCGGCGATCTCCGCGCCCGGACGGGGGCCTGTCTCCGGTGCGCAGCAGCCGCTGCGGTCTGCGAGCCAGCCGCGCCGCAACGACGCCGAGGAGGGCGACCGCGGCTAGAGAGCCGAAGACGGCCAGGAGGACTCGCAGCCGGCGCTCACGGATCGTGGCGACCAGCGGTTCCTCCGGCGCCAGCGCGCTCAAGCGGATGGAGCCTCCAGGGGTCGAAACGGCGCGGTAGCGCCTTCCGTCGACGGTGAGCGTCGTGGGCGAAGCGGTGAGCGGCCCGGCGCGACCGGCGACGAGCCTGTCGCCGGGCTCCAGAGCGGCGCGCTCGGCGACCGCGGCCGCCGGAACGTCGACGAGGACACGACCCAGCTCTGTGTCGCCCGCGACAACCGCGGCCGGAATCCCGACGGAGTCGGCGCCCGGGGCGCCCGCGATCCGGTCGCCTCCGACCTCGAAGGAGACGCCGCGCTCGCGAGCGGCTATGCGCTCGAGGGACGCCGCATCGCGCCGGGCAAGCGCCCGCTGCACCTCGGCGCTCGCGGCCAGCCGAACGGCCCGCGCCCGGGCGTCACGCCCAAGTTCCTCGAGGACGCGGACGGAGTCGGCGAGCTCCCCCGCGAGCCTCTCGTCCGTTCTGGCGTGCTCCTCGCGCGAGACGCTACGTGAGAGCACGATCGCAGCCGCGACGGCGAGCAGCGCGGCTCCGAGCACGACGGCGGCCAGGATCCGATACCGACGATCGAGCCGCACCGCCTATCTCCTCGCAGGCCGCGCGGCATGGGTGCTCTCGACAGTGGGCAGCGCATTCGCAAACGCTGCCCACCCCGCAGGAGGGCGTGGCACGCATGAACTTTCACGATCGCGTCGGATGGCGCGGACTGGTCTACGCTCACGGCGACAGCCGCGACAGGGGAGGTTGCAGATGCTTCGTCGGACGTTCTTCGCGCTCGCCATCGTCGTACTCGCGCTCGCACCGGCGGCTACCGCCAAGAAGGGACCGAAGCATCTGCCCAAGCTCGAATTCCGCGGCCAGGTGATCGTCCCCACCGGCACGACCTTCGAGGGAACGAACGTCGGTGGGCTCTCGTCGATCGCCCATGCCGGGCACGGCGTCTTCTATGCCCTCTCCGACGATCAGGTGACCGCCCGCTTCTACAGGCTGCGTGCGGACATCGCCGACGGGCAGCTGAGCGCCGGCGACATTACGTTCCAGTCGGTGACGATCCTCAAGCAGCCCGACGGGACGCCCTACCCGGCGGCAAGTCTCGACCCGGAGGGCTTCGCGCTCACGAAGCACAACCGCCAGGCGATCGTCACCTCCGAGGGCTTCGCAACGCGGCTGATCAACCCCTGGATCCGCAAGTACCGGCTCGACGGCACCTACGTGTCCGACCTTCCCGTGCCCGAGGACTTCTTCCCCAACGCCGCCGGCACCCGCGGCGTCCGGCAGAACCTCGGCTTCGAGTCGGCTGCCACCCGAGGCAAGCACCTCTTCACGGGGACCGAGGCGGCGCTCGTCCAGGACGGCCCTGCCGCGACGCTGACCAACGGAAGCCCTGCGCGACTGCTTCGCTACGACCTGAAGCACGACGACCTCGAGCAGCAGTGGACATACCTGGTCGACCCCGTCGCCGAGCCGCCCAGCCCGCCGACGCAGTTCGCGGTCAGCGGCCTCGTCGAGGTCCTGCCGCTCGGCAAGAAGCGTCTGATCACGATGGAGCGGTCGTTCTCCGTCGGCGCCCCGGGGACGGGGAACAAGATCAAGCTGTACCTGACCGAGCTGCGCAAGGACGGCTCGACCGCCAAGACCCTGTTGCTGAACCTCGACGCGCTCGGGCTCCCGCTCGACAACATCGAGGGGATGGCGTTCGGGCCGCGCCTCCGCGGCGGCAAGCGCACGCTGCTCCTCGTCAGCGACAACAACTTCGCCGCGTCGCAGTTCACGCAGTTCTTGCTGTTCGCGCTGAAGAAGTAGCTACTGCGTTGGGGCGAGCTCTTCGTCGGGCTCGGGCTCGTCGGGCGTCGTGAGACCGCGACGTATCGCGAGCTCCTCGACGGTGATCCCGAGCTCCGCTGCCTCCAAGGCGAGCGCTTTCTTCTCTTCCTTCTTCTCCAGCTTGCGGGCGCGCTTCTCGGCGCGCTCGCGCTCGCGCTGCATCTTTCCGAAGGTCTGCCGCTTCTTCGCCATTGAGAACAGGGTAACGGGGCTACGCAGCCGGAGCGAGCTTCGACAGCCGCCGGAGCGCGGAAACCCGCTCCCGACGGTCGATGTCGGGCGCCCAGCCATGTCGGGAACTAGCCTGCGCTCTCGCTCTGGCGAACCCAGAGCGTGACCAGCCGGGCGACGAGGGTGACGAGGAAGATCTGGCCGCAGAGGGCTTCCAGCACCGTCAGTGCCTGGGGAAGCCCCTCCGAGGGCGACAGGTCGCCGAAGCCGAGCGTCGTGAGCGCGACGAAGCTGAAGTAGAGGAACTCGGACTGCGTGTGGGGGCCCGCCTGCACGAAGAACGGCTCCTCGCGGAGCTCGTGCACGGCCAGGTACATGAACGCGAACAGCAGGCCGATCAGGACGTAGGCGCAGAGCGCGCCGAGCACGGTCTCGAGCGTGATCCGCCGGTGGTGGATCACACGGTTCACCGTCACGGGCAACGTGGCGGTGACGAGCAGCACCGCCGGGAAGAGGTAGGTCAGGCCTAGGAGCTCCGCAGAGTTGACGAACAGGACGAGCGGCGCGAGCGCGACGCACGCGAGGATCAGGACCCCCTGCCACCGGGTGATCCGATGGCCGGTGTCGGGGTCGCTGATCGCGACGACGAGGGCAGCCGCGGCCAGGACCGTGCTCCCGATCGCACCCCACCTCGGGTCGTCCACGACCTCGAGCAGGAAGAAGTTCGCGAGCAGCAGCACCAGCAGGCTCGCGTAGCTGTCGAGGATCCGGACGAGGTCGTTGCGCAGCCTCATGTGCGCGTGGACGATAGGGCTTCCGCGTTTTACGCTCGCCGCATGGACGCGAGCAATGCGCGGGGCGCGTCGCAGGTCGCAGGAACGCGCGCTTGGCGGCAGCGTTCACTGATCCTGGCGGCGCTCGCGCTGTTGGCGGTCGGCTGCCAGGACGACGACAGCGAGCCGAGCGGACTTCCCACTCCGGTCGCCGAGACGCGCTCCCACATCCTGAGCGCGGCAGAGACCGGGGACTACGACCGCCTGCCGTCGCTGCTCAACGACGAGAACCTCGCCTCGCCGACGGAACGTGGTGGTTCTTCGTGCTCGAAGGCGGTCCCTAGAGCGCAGCGAGTACCCGCGCGGCCGAGAGAAGCGCGAGTGAGGCGACGAGGGCTGCTCCGAGTCGCAAGGCGCGCGCCTACCGCTTGAACGCGTGCGCCAATGCTCGCGGCAGCCGGCGGCGCGCGGTTCTGAGCGCCTCGCGAAGGGCTTGTGGCGCATCCGGCCCGTGAACCCCCGCGCCGTGGCCGCAGAGGATGTGCTCGGGCTCGTAGCGGGCGAGGACTCGCGGCGGCTTCAGCCGAAGCAGGGGGTGGACGCCGATGGGCTCGTTCGCGGCGTGGAAGTAGGCGGCCGAGCCGAGGGCGTCCGCGCAAACGAGCGTCCGGCGGCTCGGGATCCACGCGCCGAGCTCGCGCCAGAATCGCGAGCTCACGACTTGAACGAGCTCGATGCCCGAGCCCGGCAGGTCGTGGGGCGGCACTGCGAAGTGCGGGACACCGAGCGCCGCCGCGATGGTGGCGGAGTCGCGCTCGTGGCGATCGAGCAGTTGGATCACACCGGCCGGCCTTCCGAGCTCAGCGATCCGCTCGAGCGCCGGCTCCCAGACGAGCGGGTCGAAGAGCCAGACGCCGTTCTCGGCGACGACTGCATGCGACGTCCGCTCCATGCGTTCGTCGACCTGCCAGCCGAAGCCGCCCTCCATCTCGTCGCAGAAGCGGAACTCGGTCCCGGGGTCGTTCCGGGTCAGGAGCCACTGCGTGTAGGTCTCCCGGTCGGAGTCGAAGTGCCCGGCCACGGCCTCGGCGTAAGGTCGACCGACGCGCCTGGCGTAGGCGCCGAACCCCTCCTCGCGAAGCGGCTCCCAGTCTTTCCGGTACGGCGCGACCAGGTGCGTGCGCGAGACGTTCTTCGCCGAGAGCAGGAAGGCCAAGCCGATCCCGCTCGAGACCTCGAGCAGCGAGCGATCCTCGCTGACCGCCTCGAGGCGCAAACCCCGGTAGACGCGGGCGAGCTCCTCCTGCGAGGGGAGCTCGGACGCGCCCGCGCGCAGCTCCGCGAGCGAGGTCCGCAGCTCCTCGAGCTCGAGCGGGGGCAGGTCGATCAGGCGCGCCGTGCGGCCGGAGGTGCCCTCGAGCACGGCCAGCAGCTCGTCGACCGACCCGACGTCGAGCTCCTCGGCGACGATTCGCGCGGCCTTCAGCTCCTCGACGAGCTCGCGGAGGTAGACGCGAGACCCCCGCGTGACGTCCGACGCCGCTGCGAGCAGCCAGAGCGGTGAAAAGCCGAACGCGAGGAACGATCCGAGCTCGACGACGTTGCCGGCGCCCTTCCGGACGGCGATCTCGCCGGCGGCGGGCGCGTTCGGATCAGCCGTGGAGGAGCCCTCGACCGCACCGACGCCCTCGACCAGGATCCGGAGGAGGTTCTTGGCGCTGACCTCGTAGAGGCGCGAGACGCGGATCAGGCGGGGAAGCAAGAGCTGGGCCGTCTCGTGGACGGCGCCGCCGAGCAGCGCCGCGGTCGACCGGATCAGGCGCTCCGGGACCGACGCGACGAAGTGGAGCTTGCTTCGGGTGCTCATCGAAACAGGTCGCGGTCGGCGGGCATGACGAGGTCGCGGCCGCTGCCGTCGCCGCCGACATCGAGGCCACGGACGATCGCCGCGGGGATGCCGGCCGTCTTGCCCATGACGAGCTCTGCGGCGCCGGCGATCTCGTCAGCAACCGCGATCGTCGTCGTGCGGAGCTCATAGCCGGTCCAATCGCGAACGCCGCGCAGGTCGAGCAGCGCCTCGAGGCCGGCGACCCCGATCGCGACGTCCGTGGTTCCCTGCCGGAACGGCCGGCCGAAGGAGTCGCTGACGATGACCGCGACGCCGAGGCTCTCGGAGAGGCGACGGGCCGAGGCGTCGGGATCGACGGGGAGCAGGACGAGCGTGTCCCGCTCGGGAGCGTTCGAATGGTCGACCCCGGCCGACGCGCACACGAACCCGTGCCGCGTCTCGGCGATCACGAGCGGCGGGCGGCTGCGTACGATCCGCGCCGCCTCGCGCAGGACGACCTCAAGCTCACGCGGGTCGCGTTCGGCGGCGAGCTTTACGGCCTGGTTTGACGCCTCGACCTCTTCGAGCCGGACGACTCGTCCCTCCGCCTTGGAGACGACCTTCTGGGCGACGACGAGGACGTCCCCCTCTTCGAGCTCGGCGACGTCGCGGATCAGCTCGGCGAGGTCGTCTCCAGCCCGCACCTCCGGGATCCCCTCGACGGGGAGAACCGTGATCGTCACGGGAGTCCGACGAGCCTGATCCCTGCGTGCGCCTTGTAACGGCGGTTGACGTTGAGGATCACCGCCGTCATCCCCTCCAGCGCGCGCGCGTTCGCCAGGGGACCGGCGTCGATCGCTCGGCCGGTGACGAGGCGGCCGGCGAGCTCCAGCGAGGGATCCTTCGCGCGCGGGTCGTCGCCGCAGACGAGGACGTCTTCCTCCGGCGGTTCGGTCGATGTCAGGTGGGCGGCCGACAATGTCTGGAGGCCGGCGGCGACGGGTCCCTCGACGATACGGTCGACGTGCTCCGCGAGCGAGTACGACTGCCTGCCGGGGAGCACTCCGCGGTCGGTGAACGTGAGGTCGCTGGCGACGCAGAGGAGCGGCGTCGTCCCGAGCACCGGCGCGAGGCCGCGTGCAGTCGCCAGCGCGGCGTTCGAGCGCACGGCGAGCACCACCAGGTCGGCGCCATCGACCGACTTCTCGTTGCCCGTTCCCTCGACGCCGATGACGGCGGCAATCTCGGCCGCGCGCGACGGGTCGCGCGAGCCGATCACGACCTCCTCGCCGAGCGCGTGGACCCCCTCCGCGAGGGCGCGTCCGAACGCGCCGGTGCCGCCGATGATCGCGATCCTCATCGCAGCGCCGCGGCGGCCTCCAACGCGGCCTCGGCGAGCCGCCGGCGGGCGGCGGCGTCGGTCATCAGCGTGTTCGTCACGATCGGGCGGACGTCCAGCTCCACCTCGCCGTCGGCCTCGTCGTAGACCAGCGCGTCGATCAGCCCCTTGTAACAGTCTGTTACTTGGAGCGGGCCCGTGCCGCCTTTGAGGCGATTCAGCATCCGGTCGGCCGGGCCCTTCACCGCCTTGCCGCCGATCAGCGGACTGACGGCGACGGAGGGGACACGTCGGTTGGTGAGCGCTTCCCGGATCTCCTGGACGGCCAGGACCGGTCCGATGCTGACAAACGGATTGCTGGGGGCGATGACGATCAGGTCGGCCTCGGCGAGCGCGTCGAGCACGCCCGGAGCCGGCCGTGCGGTCTCGGCGCCCTCGAAGCGGACGCCGAGCACCTCCGGCTCGTGCCGGCGGTGGACGAACCACTCCTGGAACGGCAGCTCTCCCTCGTCGGTCTGCACCCACGTCCGGAGCCGTTCATCGGTCGCGGGCAGGATCCGGGCGGTGATCCCGAGGATCCGGGCGAAGCGCTGGGTGATGTCCGAGAGGCGCTCGCCTCGCTCCAGCGCCTCGGCGCGGGCGAGGTGAAGGCCGAGATCCTTGTCGCCGAGCTGGAACCACGCCTCGGCGCCGAGGGAATCAGCTGTCTCCAGGGCGTTCCAGGTCTCGTCGGCCCTCCCCCAGCCACGATCCTCGTCGGCGAGCCCGCCGAGGGTATAGAGCAGGGTGTCGATGTCGGGCGAGACGTGGAGCCCGTAGACCTCGAGGTCGTCGCCGACGTTTCCGATCACCGTGACGTCGGTCGGGTCGACCGCATCGAGCAGGCCCTGCACGAACCGAGCCCCGCCGACGCCGCCGCTAAGGACGGTGAGGTTCACCGTACGAACGCTGCGAGCGTGTCCACGTCCCGAGCGAGTGCCGGCGCGTTCAGCTCCGCGACCTCGACCCCGAGCTCCTTTGCGTGCGCCCGGAAGCGGGCGGCGCTGCCCCGCCCGTAGAGCGGCTCGAAGAGGCCCGGCTTCGCAAGGGCGAGGGCATTGGTCGTCCCGTCGCGAGCGGGCGCAATCGCGATCCCGTTCGCCGGAAGTGTCCCGAGCAAGGCGAGGAGGTCCCGCGGCTGGACGTCGGGGAGGTCGGCGTTGACGACCAGCACCGGCCATTCGGAGACCCCGGCAAGGCCGGCACTGACTGCCGCGCCCTGTCCGTCGCCGGGATCGTCCACGACCGTCGCCCCGTGCTCGGCAGCGACGGCGCGCGCGCAGGACGCATCGGGCTCCGTGACGAGGATCGTCGGCCCGACGACCGTCGCCGCGGTGATCACGTTCGCGAGCATCCGGTGCGCGAGCTCGCTGCGAGCCTCTTCGTCGAGTGGCTCGAGACGGCTTTTCGCAGATTCCGCGCGAAACGGAACGATGACGCTGGCCACGGCGGGGAGACTACCCCGGTGACCTCGGCTCGCGACCCGGACAACGCCGAATACGCCGCCAAGCTCGAGGCGTTCGCGACGCTCCTCGAGCTGGCGGGCGCGAACACGTACAGCGTTCGCGCCTACCGGCGGGCTGCGGACCTGATCCGCGAGTCACCGGTGCCCGTAGCCGATCTCGTCCACTCGGGCCGGATTCGCGACCTCCGCGGCGTCGGGCCGTCGATCGAAGCGCGGTTGCGCGAGCTCGTCGAGACGGGTGACCTCCAGGAACTGCGCGAGCTGGAAGCGCGGATCTCGCCGGACCTCGTCGGCGTCGGCCGCATGCTCGGCCTCTCCGCGAAGCGCTCGGTCGAGATCGGTGAGGCGCTCGGGGTGCGCACGCTGGACGAGCTACGCGAAGCGGCCGAGGCGGGACGGCTCAGCGAGGTGCCTGGCATCGGCCCGAAGACGGAGGCAAAGCTGCGTGCCGCGCTCGCCCGGGAGCCCGAGACGACCAGGCCGGCCCGGGCGCTGCTGCTGAACCGAGCTCTGGCGCTGACGCACGAGGTCGCGGCCGGGGTCGGCGGGGAGCCGGCCGGAGATCCGCGCCGCTTCCGGGACCGCTGCGAGCACCTCGCGGTCGTCGTCGCGGCGCCTGATCCCGGACCGACGATCGGGCGCTTCGAGGCGCTGCCCCAGATCGTCGCGCTGGTCGAGCGGGAGGAACGGCGCGTGGTGGGCGTGACGGTCGAAGGCGTCGCGGTCGAGCTCTTCGTCCCACTGCCGGAGACGGCAGGCACCAGCCTGATCCGCGCCACCGGCGCGCCGGCCTACGTCGAGGCGCTGGAGCCGCTTCCCGAGAGTGCGTCAGAGGAGGCGGTCTACGAGCGGCTCGGGATTCCCTGGTGCCCGCCGGAGCTCCGGGAGCAGGCGTTCCGCGGGGAGCCGCCGCAGCTGGTCGAGCGCTCCGACCTCCGCGGCGACCTCCACTGCCACACGACCTGGTCGGACGGTCGCGGGACGGTCGAGGAGATGGGCCGCGCTGCGATGGAGCTCGGTTACGAGTACCTCGCGATCTGCGATCACACCGTCTCCGTGACAGTCGTCCCCGGGCTCACGCCCGACGACGTCCGCCGACAGGGCGAGGAGATCGCAGCGGCGAACGAGGTGCTCGCGCCGTTCCGGATCCTCCGCGGCATCGAGTGCGATATCCGAGGCGACGGAGCCCTCGATCTACCCGACGCCGTCCTCGCCGAGCTGGACTGGGTGATGGGGAGCGTCCATGCCGGACAGCGGGGGACGAAGGAGCAGCTCACCGCGCGAACCCTTGCCGCCGTTCACAACCCGCATGTGTCGGCGATCAGCCATCCCACCGGCCGGCTGATCGACCGGCGGCCGCCCAACGCCGTCGACCTGGAGCGCCTGTTCGAGGCGTGCGCGGAGACCGGTACGGCCCTGGAGACGAATGGCCTCCCGGACCGACTCGACCTGAAGGACGAGCACATCCGCCTGGCGATCGTGGCGGGCGTTCCCATTGTCGTGTCGACGGATGCTCACTCGACGAGGGGGCTCGGCAACATCGTCCTCGCCCTGGGGACGGCGAGGCGGGGGTGGGCGACGGCGGCCGACGTCGTCAATACCCGCTCTCTGGCAGACCTGATTCGCTCGAAGAAGCCGGGGAAGCGTTGATCAGGTTACGCCGCGGGCCCAACCCTCAACTCGCCTCAACGGGGTCAGACCCCGTTGAGGGTGGTTGAGCTTTCGTCACGGAAGTGTGTCCAACCCTCAAGGTCCCTCAAGGGGGTCTGACCCCTTGGGCCCTTAGGCCGCGCCCGGACCGGACGTGATCCACTCGCGGAGGTCGAACCAGTGCGTCGCACGCAGCGCCTCCGCGATCCGCTCGTCGGTGTGCTCCGGGTTGAAGACGTTGTGGTCGAGATCCGCGCAAAGCTCGGCCGAGTCGAGCGCGACTCCGGGGAGACTCGCCAGCGCTTCGGCCGGCAGCTGCGCCTCACCGGCCATGTAGTGCTTGAAGTGGAGATCCGGCGCGATCTCGAGCAGCCGGGGCCAGTCAGGGCAGCTTCGAGTCGTCACGCCGCCGACCGTACCCGAAGGGTCTGTCGCACCAGCCCGGCGAGCGCGGCGACGAACGCCGGGTCGTCGTTGAGCGACTCGATCCGGTCGAGCTCGAGCCCGAGCTCCCCGGCGCGCTCGCGCGCCTCCACGTCGAGGTCCCAGAGGATCTCCAGATGGTCGGAGACGAACCCGACGGGAGCGACGAGAACCTTGCGGACGCCGCGCGCGTGCAGGGCGTCCAGCTCTTCGAGGATGTCCGGGCCCAGCCAGGGCTCGCCCGTTGCGCTCGCGCTCTGAAACGCGAATGACCAGCTCTCGATGCCGGCCCGATCCGCCGTCAGTCGGGATGTCTCGAGCAGCTGGTCCTTGTACGGGTCGCCCATCGCGAGGATCCGCTCCGGCAGCGAGTGCGCGGTGAAGACCACGTGGGCATCGGCACCCCGGACACGGTCGGCGAGTACCCCGATGAACGGCTCGTGGTCGTGCCAGCTCTCGACGAAGCGCACCTCGACGCGGCCGTCCACGGCTTGCTCGAGCCGCTTGCGGTAGCCGGCGATCGACAGCGCGGAGTAGTGGGGCGCAAGGACGATCCCGACGAGGAGCTCGGCGCCGGCATCGAGCGCGGCTTGCACGGCCTCGGCGATCCGGGGGCGCCAGTGCTTCATCCCGACATAGACGGGCATGCCGAGCTCGCCCTCGAGCGCTGCGCGCTGGCGCTCGGTGACGTCGTCCAGCGGGGAGCGGCCGCCGATCCGGCGGTAGCGCTCCGTCAGCTCCTCGACCGCCGCGTCGGAGACCGGACGGCCCTCGCGGATGTCCTCGAGGTAGGGACGGATGTCCTCGATCCGGCTGGGCGAGCCGTAGGCCATGAGGACGACTGCGCCGTTCAAGCGGCCGAGCGCTCGTGCACGAGCTCGCGGACGCGCCGCAGCACGGCGGGGTCGGTGTCCGGCAGCACGCCGTGCCCGAGGTTGAAGATGTGCCCGGGCCGTCCTCCGGCCGCCTCGAGGATCGAGTCGACGCCCGCCTCGACGCGCTCCCACGCTCCGAGCAGGAGCGCCGGATCGAGGTTGCCCTGGACGCCGCGGTCATAGCCGACCCGTCCCCAAGCCCGGTCGAGCGGCAGGCGCCAGTCGAGCCCGATCACGTCGCCGCCCGCCGCGGCCATCGCCTCCAGTAGGTGCGCGGTGCCGGTGCCGAAGTGGATCGTCGGCGCTGTCACGCCGCCGAGGATCCGCTCCGAGTACGGCGCAACGAACTCCTCGTAGTCCTCAGTCGAGAGCGCGCCGACCCAGCTGTCGAAGACCTGGATCGCGTCGGCTCCGGCTTCGACCTTGGCGCGCACGTAGCGGAGGAACGTCTCGCTCAGCCGCTCCATCAGCTCGTGCCAGACCTGCGGAGAGCCGTACATGCAGCGCTTCGTCTTGGCGAACTCGCGGGTCGGCCGCCCTTCGATCAGGTAGCCGGCGACGGTGAACGGGCCGCCGCAGAAGCCGATCAGCGCCTTCTCGTCGGCGAGGGCGTCCCGCACCAGACGCACGGCCTCGAGCACGAAGGGGACGGACTCTTCGGGGTTGGGCACGCTCAGCCGCCGCACGTCCACAAGCGACTCGATCGGCGCGGCAACCACGGGGCCGATGCCTTCGACCAGCTCGACGTCGATCCCCATTCCGAGGACGGGGAGCACGATGTCCGCGAACATCACCGCGGCGTCGACGCCGTGCGCCTCGACGGGCTCCAGCGTCACCTGCGCGCACAGTTCCGGCTGCCGGCAGACCTCGAAGAGCGAGAAGCGCTTCCTGATCTCCCGGTAGCCTGGGAGCGTCCGACCCGCCTGGCGCATGAACCACACCGGCGTGCGGGTCGTCGGCTCACGCCGAGCGGCGCGGACGAGCAGCGGCCGCACCTCCGTGGTCGAGCGTGTAGAAGACACGGCGGGCCAGTCTATGCGCGACCTCAAGGTTGGAATCGACACTTCACCGCTCGAGCTGACGGCGGCCGGGACTGCGCGGTACCTCCGCAAGCTGCTGGGAGCGCTCGAAGGTGTGGATATACGCCGGTACGCGATGCCCGGCTCCTCGCGCGCCCGCAAGATCGTTCGCGACACCGTCTGGTATCTGGGCGCGCTCCCACGCCGGGCTCGCCGAGAAGGGGTCGACGTCCTCCACTGCCCCGCGCACCGGGGCCCGCTGCGCTCGTCCGTGCCGCTCGTCCTGACCGTGCACGACCTCGCCATCCTGCGCCACCCGGAGACGTTCAACCGCTGGACGAGGACGTACAGCCGGGTCGTGCTTCCGCGGCTGGCGCGTGGCGCAGCCCGCGTGATCGCGGTGTCGGAGTTCACCGCGCGCGAGGCGATCGAGCTGCTCGCGCTCGAGCAGGAGCGCGTCCGCGTGATCCCGCACGGCGTCGAGGCGCCCTTCACGCCGGAGGGGCCCGCGGCCGCTGGGGACTACGCGCTCGCCGTCGGCACGCTCGAGCCGCGCAAGAACCTCCAGCGCGCCGCCGCCGCGGCGCAAAGGGCCGGGCTCGAGCTGCGGGTCGCCGGCGCGCCCGGCTGGGGCGGCGTGGAGGTCGAGTCGCTCGGCTTAGTCGACGACGAACGGCTCGCGGAGCTCTATCGCGGCGCCACGTGCCTGGTCTACACGTCGCTCTACGAGGGCTTCGGGCTCCCGGTTCTGGAGGCCATGGCCTGCGGGACGCCGGTGATCACGAGCGTCGCCGGGGCCCCGGCCGAGGTCGCGAACGGTGCGGCCGTCCTGGTCGATCCGCTCGACGTGGAGGCGATCGCGGCAGGCATCGAGGAAGCCGACCGGCGCCGCGAAGAGCTACGCGCGGCGGGCCTGGCGCGCGTCCGCGCCTATACCTGGGAGGCGGCCGCGCAAGCCACCGTCGAGGTCTACCGCGAGGCGGCGGCGTGATCGACGTACTGGTCGACGCCGACGTGCTCGGCCGGCAGCGGACGGGAGACGAGACCTACGTCGAGAACCTCTTGCGGCAGCTGCCCGTCGCGGCACCGGAGCTTCGCGTCGCAGCCGTCACGCGGCATCCGAGCCGGGTTCCGGACGGCGTCGAGGCGCTCGAGCTCTCGGTGGGCTCGCAGGAGCTGCGGATGGCGTGGAAGCTGCCGCGACTGCTGCGCCGCGTCGGGCCGAAGGTCGGCCACTACCAGCACGCCTTGCCGCTTCGGCCGGTGGGCCGCACCGTCCTCACCGTCCACGACCTCTCCTTCGAGCGCGAGCCTCGGCTGATGTCCCGTAAGGATCGCCTGGTCTTCAGGACAACCGTCCCCCGATCGGCGCGGAGAGCGGACCGGGTAATCGCCGTCTCCGAGCGCACGCGCGACGACCTGCTCGAGCTCTACCGGATTCCGATCGAGAAGGTCAGGGTGATTCCGCACGGCGTCGACCCGGTCTTCTCGCCGGACGACGGGCCCCGTGCGGGGTACCTCCTGTTCGTCGGCGCGGTACAGCGGCGGAAGGACCCGACCGCTGCGCTCGAGGCAGCCAGGGATCTTCAGATGCGACTGGTCGTCGTCGGGCCCGAGCGAGATGCGGCGCTCGCGGCCGAGCTGCGCGACCGGGGAGCGGACGTCCGCGGCTATGTCGGGAAGAGCGAGCTCGCCGACCTCTACCGTGCCGCCGCCTGCCTGGTCGTACCCTCCCGCTACGAGGGCTTCGGCCTGCCGGTCCTCGAAGCGATGGCGAGCGGGACACCCGTCGTCGCCGCGCCAGATCCGGCGCTCATGGAGGTCGCCGGCGAGGCTGCCGTCTACGCCGAGTCGCGCGATCTCGGGGGTGCGATCCTCCACGCGCTCGAGCGGCGAGGTGAGCTCCGGACCGCCGGCCTCGAGCGGGCCGCACAGTTCAGCTGGGCGGAGACTGCCCGCCGAACGGTCGACGTCTACCGGGAGCTCCTCTGAGCGTCGCTGCCGTCGTCGTCGTCCACGATCCGGTGCCGGAGCTCTCCCGCTGCCTGCAGGCCCTGATCCCGCAGGTCGAGGAACTCGTTGTCGTCGACAACCTCGGCGGCATGGTCGTGCAAGGGGTCCCGGTGATCGTCAACGAGCGGCCGGCCGGCTTCGCAGCAAACGCGAACCGCGGCATCGCCGAGACGGGTGCGCCCTTCGTGATCGTTTGCAATCCCGACACCGAAGCCGAGCCGGACGCCGTCGCCGTCCTCAGCCGCTTCGCCGAAGAGCATCCGCGCGCGGGGATCGTCGCCCCCGAGCTCAGCCACCCAGGCGGGACGCTCAACCCCTCACGACGCCGTTTTCCCACAGTCGGCGGCACGATCGTCCGCCGCACACCCCTCCGCCGATTCCTGAGCGGAACGCAGCGCGCGCACTATGGGCTGGACGAGCGTCCGACCGGGCCCGTCCAGGCCGACTGGCTCCTTGGCGCCTTTCTGCTCCTCCGGCGCGAGATGCTCGACGAGCTCGGCGGCTTCGACGAGGGCTACCGGCTCTACGGCGAGGACATCGACCTCGCCTACCGCGCCGCCAAGGCGGGCTGGGAGCGGTGGTACGTCCCCCAGGCGAAGGTCGCGCACGTCCACCAGGCGGTGAGCGACCGGCGATTGTTCACGCGACGGACGTGGTGGCATTGGCGCGGGATCGCCCGCTTCGTGCGGAAGCATCCCGAGAGGCTGCGTGCGTTGTGAGCAGCCACTACCGCGACGAGCTCGACCGCGCCGTCGCGTTCACGGGCGTCGACCACCGCTATGTCGCGCGCGCCCGCGCGGCGGAGCTCGTTCACGTCGCGGACCGGCAACTCGGTGATCCCCGCGAGCTGGACGTCCTCGACGCCGGCTGCGGGATCGGCCTCACGGTGCCCTACCTCCGGGACCGCTTCCACTCGCTGACCGGAACCGACGTGTCCGCCGAGGCGCTCGTCGTCGCCGACCGCGAGAATCCCGGCGTCCGCTTCGAGCTCGCGGCCCCGGGCCGGCTGCCGTTCGACGACGGCGCGTTCGACCTCTCCTTCTGCATGAACGTCGTCCAGGTGATCCCCGTGGACGAGCGGGCCGCATTCCTCTCGGAGCTCGCCCGGGTCACGCGGGCAGGCGGCCTCGTCGCGGTCTTCGAGCACAACCCGTACAACCCGCTGACGCAGATCGTCGTCCGCCGCTTCGACTCGTCGGCCTCGGTCGGGATGCTCCCGATGCGAGAGATGAAGGGCCTGCTCGAGGCCGCCGAGCTGACGCCGGTCGCGCAGGGCTTCATCCTGCTCTCACCGTCCCGCCGGAGCCACGCTGTCGCCCTCGAGCGGTCGCTTCGCCGCGTCCCGCTCGGCGCCCAGTACTACGTGGCCGCCCGACCGCCCGCCGTATAGTCCGCGAGTCCGCGTGGGAACGCCTACCGAGCTGTCGGTCGTGGCCCTCTGCTTCCGGGCGGAGGAGCATCTCGCCGCCTTCGCAGAGCCGCTTTCCAGCGCGCTCGAGGCGGCAGGCGTTCAGTACGAGCTGGTCCTGGTCGCGAACTACTGGCCGGAGTCCGGCGACACGACACCGGAGCAGGCCAAGACGTTTGCGGAGAGGCATCCGAACGTGGTCGTGGTTGCGGATCCGAAGCAGGGCGCGATGGGCTGGGACCTGCGGTCGGGGCTCGAGGCAACGAGGGGTCGGTACCTCGTCTACCTGGACGGCGACGGCCAGGTCCCGGGCCCCGCAGTGCTGGACGTGTTCCGACGGCTGCGATCCACGGGCGCCCATGTCGTCAAGGGGCGCCGGCACATGCGTGAGGATGGATCGATCCGCACGATCACGTCGCTCGGTTTCAACCTCCTCTTCCGACTGCTCTTTCGAAGCGGCCCACTCTGGGACGTCAACGGCCAGCCTAAGGGGATGACGCGCGCCGCCTACGAGCGGCTCGACCTGCGCACGGACGACTGGTTCACGGACGCGGAGATCCTGCTGAAGGCGAAGGCCGCGGGGATGACCGTCGAGGAGGTGACTGTTCAGTTCTTGCCGAAGGGCGAAGGCGCGTCGCACGTCGGCCTCAACACGGTCTGGGAGTTCCTCGCCAACATGGCGCGCTGGCGGCTCGGCCGTCACCCGGCGCAGGGAGCCCGTGGCCAGGTGAGCGCCGGCGAGGTCGCCCGCGCCCGGCACTAGCGGCCTGTGCATGAGTCGAGCTACGAGGGCAGGCGCGTGCTCGTAACCGGCGGGCTGGGCTTCATCGGCTCCAACCTGGCGATCAGGCTCGTCGAGCTCGGCGCCGAGGTGACCGTCGTCGACTCCCTCGTGCCCGACCTGGGCGGCAATCGGTTCAACATCGCTCCCGTCGAGCCAGAGCTCGAGGTGAGCAACGCCGACCTTCGGGACCTCGAGGCGGCGCGCGAGCTCGTCGTGGGCCGGGAGATCGTCTTCAGCATCGCCGGCAACGTCAGTCATGTCGACTCCATGGCGGACCCGTTCCTCGACCTCGACCTCAACTTCCGGACACAGCTTTCCGTGCTCGAGGCGCTGAGGAGTCAGCGCTCGCAGGCCCGCGTGGTCTACGCCGGCTCCCGCCAGCAGTACGGGCGCCCCCGGTACCTCCCGCTCGACGAGCACCACCCGCTGGAGGCGATCGACGTCAACGGCATCAACAAGACGGCGGCGGAGAGCGCGACGCTCCTGTACCACCGGGTGCACGGCGTCCAGACCTGCTCCCTCCGGCTGACGAACACGTACGGCCCGCGAATGCAGATGCGTCATCCGCGCCAGGGGTTCGTTCCTTGGTTCGTCCGGCGGGCCATCGAAGGCGAGGAGATCGAGCTCTACGGCGGCGGCGACTCCTTCCGGGACTTCAACGAGGTCGACGACGTGGTCGGCGCGTTCCTCCGGGCGGGCGTCGACGACGCCGCGGTCGGCGAGGCGTTCAACCTCGGCCATCCGGAGCCGGTCACGATCAGGCAGTTCGCCGAGACGCTCGTCGAGGTCGCCGGGTCGGGCACGCTGACCGAGCGGCCGTTCCCGCCGGACCGGGCGGCAATCGACATCGGCAGCGTCTTCGCGAACTACGGGAAGGCGCGCGGGCTGCTCGGCTGGGAGCCGCGAGTCGGACTCCGCGAGGGGTTGGCACGGACGATCGAGTACTACCGCGAGCACCGCGAGCAGTACTGGTGAGCGTCCGCTTCTTCGACCCGCGCCGGGTCTACGAGGCGCATCGGGAGGAGCTGGACGCCGCTTACCGGCGGGTGATGGCGTCGGACCGGATCGTCCTCGGCCCTGAAGTGGAGGCGTTCGAGCACGAGCTGGCGGAGCTCACGGGCACCGCTGGCGCCGTCGGCGTCGCGTCCGGGACGGACGCGATCGAGCTCGTGCTGCGGGCGCTCGAGCTCCCGCCGGGCGCGGAGGTCCTCTGCCCGAACCTGACCTCGCCCGCAACGCCGACGGCGATCAGGCGGAGCGGGCTCGCGCCGGTGCTCGTCGACGTCGATCCGGAAACGCTGACGATCGACCCGAATCGAGCGGCGGAGGCGCTGTCCGACCGGACTGCCGCCGTCGTCGTCGTCCACCTCTATGGCCGCCCGGCGCCGGTCGACGAGCTCCTCCGCCTGGGCCTGCCGCTCGTCGAGGACGCGGCGCAGGCGCACGGGCTCGTGCTCGACGAGCGGCCGGCCGGCTCGATCGGCGTCGCCGGCTGCTTCTCGTTCTACCCGACCAAGAACCTCGGAGCGTTCGGTGACGGGGGCGCGGTCGTGACCTCGGATCCGGACCTCGCCGCGGCCGTTCGCCGCCTGCGCGGGTACGGCGAGGAGCCTCGTTACTTCGCCACGCAGCTCGGGACGAACTCGCGGCTCGACGAGCTCCAGGCCGCGTTCCTCCGCGTCCGCTTACGCCGCCTCGAGGCCGACAACAGCCGCCGGGCGGAGATCGCGGCCGGCTACGACGAGGCCCTGGAACGGTCGAGCCCCGACGGGGTTCAACATCTCTACGTCCTGCGCACCACGCGGCGGGACGAGCTTCGCGCGCAGCTGGCCGAGGCCGGAATCGAGACGGCCGTCCACTACCCCTGGGCGATCAGCGAGCAGCCCGCATTCGCCGAGGCACGCCGTGGGGCCGCCCTCGACGAGAGCGTCGCAGCAGCCCGAGAGGTCGCCTCGCTTCCGTGCTACCCGCAGCTGTCGGACGCAGAGTGGGAGCGCGTCGCCGCCGCTATCGCACGAACTCGCTGAAGGCGGCGTCGGTGACCGTCAGTCCCGCGAGTTGGAAGTAGTGCGGCCGCCAGCGATTGGCCTTTTGCTCCAGGACCTCGGGCGCAGTGGTCGAGAACCGGACGATCGTCTCGCCCGGCGGCAACGACAGCTGCCGACTGATCCGCACCGGCGTCCGGTACGTGACCGGCGGAGCGCCCGGGAAGGAGGCGACGACTTCGGCGGGCGTCCCGCCGACCCGTTCGAGCGTAGCCTCGAAGGTGGCGGCCCGCTGCGTGTCCGTGGGATTGACGATGCGCAGTTCGGCGTCGCTGGCGTCCGCCCAGGCGAACCATTCGCCCTGGCGGCGCTCCAGCGGCACGAACCCCCTCCGCTCGAAGCCAAAAGGCTGGAGGACTGCGCGCCGGAACGCGGCGAGCCCGGCGGGCGAGTGCTCGGCCTCGAGCCGCCTGCCGTAGTCGCTCAGGTCGAAGAACGCATGCCGCCCGGACTCGCTCACGAGCGGCGCGACGCCGAGCCGGGCGCTCAGCTCCTGCTCGAGCGCACGGGCGCGATCGGCGTAGCCGAAGCGGTCGATCCAAAGGCCGGCGAACCCGGTTGCCGCCGCGGCGTCGAGCACCGTCGAGACCGGCATGGCCGCCAGATCGTCGGCCCAGTCCTCCGGCCTCCCCTTCGTCGCCCCGAAGCTCCAGCGGAGGTCGTCCGAGTGCAGGTACCCGCGGAGGAGGTCGTTCTCGTACATCTCGAACAGCCGCCCGCTTTCCGGGAAGCCGAGGTAGGGCAGCTGGAACACCGAAGCGCCCTCAGGGAGGCGGCGGTCGATCTCGTCGACGAAGTTCCGGTCCTGCGCCCAGGAGCCGGCCAGCTCATAGGGCGGGACGTGCGCGTACGTGACTTGGTTGTAGAGCCCGAAGACGAGAACAGCGGCGAGCACGCCCGCGAATGCCGCCCGCCGAACGAGGTCCGGCCCCAAGCGACGACCGACGGCACCGAGACCGACAGCGACGGCGAGGAACCCGAAGAACGCGATGAAGATCGAGATGCGGTTCCAGGCGCGAATCTGCGGGGTGACGAGCTCGGCGATGATCGTCGAGAGCCCCCCGACGGTCCCGATGACAAACGCAAGAGCGGCGGCGGCGGCCGCATGCCGGAGGAGCGGCGGGGCTTTCATGGACCGGCCCACGAGGACGGCGAGGGCGATGACGAGCAGCGCGATGAAACCTGCGGCCGCGACCGGCCCGAGGCCCATGGACTCGGAGCGGATCGGCGTCGCGGCCTTGTACTCAGCCGTGAAGCGGGCCAGCGGCTCGAGGCGGTGCAGGTCGATCGGGAACACCAGATCGCTCAGCTTGAGCGCGTAGAGCTCTGACTCGCGCGGGTGGCGCTCGGCGGCCGCGTTGGGTCCGTGATCGGCACGATAGGCGATGCTCGGCGCCAGGTGCACGAGGAGCACGGCGAGGATGAGCGCAAGGCACATGGCCGCGTTGGCCACGGCCGCCCGGCCCACCCGGGCGACGAGCGCGATCACCGCCGCTCCGGCCAGCAGTAGCGCCGTGAACACCGCGTAGTAGACCCCCGTGGACGCGATTACTAGGCAGAAGGCGACCGTCATCAGCGTCCGCCCGGAGGCGTACCGCCTCCACCCGGTGACGCCTTCCCTAGGTCGGAAGAGCGGCTCGCCGGCGAGCGTCGCCAAGACCAGCCAGGCGCCGAGCGGCACGACCCAGTAGGCGGACAGGAAGAGGTTCCCCTCGCCGCGTTCGAAGTGGTACGGCGCAAGGGCAAAGAGCAGTGAGCTGACCGCACCGGCCGCCCGCGGCACGCCGAGGAGCCGGAAGACGGCGTAGGCGGCGACGGCGGCGAGCGGGAACGTCAGGAGGAAAAAGAGGTTGACCGCCGCCGCCGGGGTCCCGAAGAGGCCGAGCAGCCGGATCAGGTCGAGGTTCAGCCGGTCCGTCCCAACCGCGAAGTCGTAGAGCTCCTGCCCGAACGGCGCGCCGAGGCTCGGATTCTCGAAGTAGCCGCCGTGATCGTCGATCGACTTGGCGAGCATCAGGTAGTACTGGGCCTCCTCGCGGTACGAGAACGGCACGCCGAGGTCGCCCCGCCAGACCTTCAGCGCCAGGCTCGCCAGAACGAGCGCGGCGAGGGCGACGAGGGCTGCGACGAACGCCTCGGCGCGACGGCGGTGCTCGACGCGGGCGACCGCGTGCACCGGCGCCCCGACGGAATGGCGTGAGCCGGATTCTGTATGGACAGCCATCGTGTTCCCCCCGGCGACGCCGTAGCGTACGGCATCGTGCTTCCCAGACTTCGTCCCCTGCTCCTGCTCGCCGGGCTCGCCCTCTCGATCGTCCTCACGTACGTCGTGCTGCGCGACATCGACTTCGACGCGTTCCTGGACGCACTTAGCAGCGGCGAGCCGGTGTGGTATTTGGCGTCGTTCGCCGTGTTCGTCGCGGCCTACGCCGTCCGCGTCCTGCGCTGGCGGATCCTCTTCGAACCCGGCGCGCGACCGCCCGTTCGGCCCTTGGTCCGCGCAAGCCTCGTCGGTGACTTTCTCACCAGCCTCATGCCCGTTCTCCGCCTCGGTGAGATCGCGCGCGTCGTCGTCCTCCACCGGGAAGCGCGGACCTCACGTTCGGTGGCGCTCGGCACGATCGTCACCGAACGGCTGCAGGACTCGATCGCGTTGCTGCTTCTGCTCTTCGTCGCCGTTCCGTTCGCGCCCCCCGTTAGCTGGTTGCGGGGTGCGACGCTGCTCCTCGCCGTGCTCCTGATCGCACTCGGCGTGTCGATCTATGTGCTTGCGCGGTTCGGCAGCCGGCCGCTCGGCTTCCTCCTGCGCCCGCTCACACGCCTGCCAGGCTTCAGCCGGGTGCGGACCGAAGTCGCAGCGGAAGGAATCGTGCGCGGCCTCGCCGGCCTCCGGAACGCCCGGCTGGCCCTCGCCGCGTTCGCGCTCAGCCTCCTCGTCTGGCTCGGAGTGTCCCTCTCGTACACCCTTGCCCTGCGCGGTGCCGGCCTCGAGCTTGGTCTAGACGCGGGAATCCTCGTCGCCGTCGCAACGACGTTCTCCCTGCTACTCCCTGCCCTCCCGGCCTCGGTCGGGATCTTCGAGGCCGCGACGCTCGTCGCCCTCGAGCCATACGGGGTTGATTCTGCGCGTGCGCTCTCGGGCGCCGTCGTCATCCACGTGCTGACCTTCCTTCCGTTCCTGATCCTCGGGCCGATCGCACTCCGCGGAGTCACGAAGCGTCCGGAGCGGCTGACGGCGCCCTCGCGCCTTGCGAAGCCAGGTCGAGCGACCAGTCGCCCTCCAGCAGCACGAACCCGTGGGCGTGGCCCTGCGGGATGACCGAGAACTCGGCCGCCTTCTCGACGCTGTGGTACCGCCGGTCATGGACGGCGTCCACGAGCGAGATGTTGAACTGGAACCGTCCCTCGACGAGCGGCAACTGCTGGATCTCGAAACTCACCTCGGCGTTCTCGAGGTCGGCGCCCCAGCCGAGCTCGCCCAGGCTCCGCTCCGCACGGCTGAGCAGCGCGCCGGAGAGGTCGCGCAGCTCGATTGCCACGTGCGGCGGATCGATCGCGGCTCGACACTCCATGTTCATCCGCAGGGCGACGGAGTCACCCGGCATGAAGGCGTCGCGAACCTCGCCGTCAGGTCCCTCCAGCCGCACGTCGGTCACGCGCGCCTCGCCGGTCCCCCATTCGCGCAGCCCGGCGGCGCGCTCGGCGGGATTCTCCTCGTGGGCCAGCAGCTCCTGATAGCGGCGGATCGCCTCGCCTGTCTCGCCGTCGTACTCGACGATACCTTGGCGAAGAAGAAGCGCGCGATCGCACATCCGCTCCACGGCGGGACCCGAGTGCGAGACGAACGCGATCGTCTTGCCCTGGCGCTTGAAGTCGAGGATGCGGTCGACGCATTTCCGCTGGAACGCCTCGTCGCCGACGGCGAAGACCTCGTCCAGCAGCAGGATGTCCGCGTCGACGTTGACGGCGATCGAAAAGCCCAGGCGCATGTACATTCCGGCGGAGTACGTCCGTACCGGCAGGTCGATGAAGCGCTCGAGCTCGCTGAACTCGACGATCTCCTCGAACCGACGGTCGATCTCCTGCTTGCGGATTCCGTAGATCGAGGCGCTGAGGTAGATGTTGTCGCGGCCGGTGAAGTCGTGGTGGAAGCCGGCGCCGAGCTCCAGCAGCGAGCCGACTCGTCCGTCGACCGCGAGCCTGCCGACCGTCGGGCGGAAGACACCCGCGATGACGCGTAGGAGGGTCGTCTTGCCGGAGCCGTTCCGGCCCATGAACCCCACCGACTCGCCGGGGTCGATCTCGAACGAGACGTCGCGGAGGGCCCAGACCTCGACGGGTCGAAGGTGGCGCCGCCGCACGATCGCCTCCTTGAGCGTGACGTGCCGCTGCGGGTAGACCTTGAAGCGGCGGCTGACGTTCTCCGCGACGATCTTGCCGGGTTCCATGGCGCTAGAGGCTCGCTGCGACCTGATCGTCGATCCGGCGCGCCGCGAGGACGCCGAGCGCGAGTGCTGCAATTCCCGCGACCACCATGTACACGACGTCGCCGAGCTTGGGGAACTCGCCGAAGAAGAGCGGGTCTCTGATCCCCTCCACGAACGGAGCGACGAAGTTGACGTAGTAGATGAGGTCACCCACCCACTCGTTCCCTTCGATGCCGGGGAGTTGGTCAAACGAATAGAAGACCGGCGTTAGGAAGAACCACGGCAGAAAGAGCGTCGTCATCAGGTGCTCGACGTCGCGAAAGACGACCGTCACGTAGCCGAAGACGACCGACAGGCCGCTCGCGAGTGCGATCAGCGGCAGGAAGAGCGGGATCGCTGCCCAGAACGTCGTCCTCGTCTCCGGAACGAGGATCAGGTTTGCGCCCAGGACCACCGCCAGCATTGCCCCCAACGTGAGGACGTTCGTCGCGACGATGGCCAGCGGCAGAATGTGCCGCGGAAACTTCACCTGCTTCACGAGCGTCGGCTGGGCGAAGAGGCTCGAGCACGACATCTGCACCGCGGACTGGAAGAAGACCCACGTGACGAGCCCGGAAAGGACGAAGAGCGGATAGTGATCGACCGTGAACACCTTCAGCAGGACCGAAAAGACGAGCGTGTACACCGCCATCAGCGCCAACGGGTTGATCAGGCTCCAGACCAAACCGAGTACGGATCCGCGGTACTTCCCGTGCAGCTCGCGCCGGAAGATGTTCAGGAACAGGTCGGGATAGCGGACGACGTCGGCGTAGAGGCTCACAGCGCCGCAAGTGTAGGTGTGCACCTGTGAGGTGGCCGTTAAGGCGCCGCCAACCGCCGCGGTCCGAGGCCCGACGCCTGCCCAGCCTCGGGCAGGACTATGCGGAGGGCCACCGCCGGTACGTCGAGCGCCTCGGAGCCGAGCGCGAGCTCTGGCTCCGCACGAAGCCGTTCAGCGTCGTGCCGAGCCACGAGCTTTTCGAGTGTGTTCGGACGTTCGCACACATCGTCGAGCGTCTCCAGCTGCCCCTTCGGGCGCAAGTGCTCGACGTCGGCTGCGGCCCCGGATGGCTAAGCGAGTTTCTCGCCCGGTGCGGCTACAGCGTGACGGGTGTCGACGTTTCCGAGGACATGGTCGAGATCGCCCGTGAGCGGGTCGAAGCGATCGGCCGACCGATTGGCCCGGGCATCGAGGCGTTGGCCGAGTTCCACGCCATGCCCGTCCTCAAGCTGCCGTGGACCGCTCGCTTCGACGCCGCGGTTCTCTACGATGCCATGCACCACTTCGATGACGAGCTGGAGACGCTGCGAGTCATCCGGCGCTCGCTCGTCCCGGGGGGGCGAATCTTCATCCATGAAGGCGTCCGTCCCTCCCCCGGCTCCGAGGGGGAGCGCGAGCTGATTGCAGAGATGGAGGAGTACGGGACGCTGGAGTCTCCGTTCGACGCCGACTACCTCGTTGCCGTCCTGCGCGAGGCGGGCTTCACCGCGGTGCGGCGCTTCGCGGCCGTCGATGAGCTCCTTGACGTCTCGGAGGCAGCGCACGAGCTCAGACGGATCGAGGAGCGGCTCGTGAGCCCGCCGATGAACACCGTCGTTGCGGACAATCCGATCCGAGCCGACGGCTCGCAAGAGGCCTTCCGCGCCCAGATTCGGACCGACGGCGGGTGGCAAATCTCCGACGGAGAGCTCGCCCTTCGGGTCACCGTCACGAACGAAGGCAGGTGCTACTGGCCCGCCGGGGTCCGGCCGGCGTTCCCGGCCGGGTCGGTGACCGTCGGCCCATATGTCCGGGGCGTGGATGGACACCGGGTCGAGCTTCCCCGCCAACCCTTGCCTCGCTCACTCTCCAACGACGAGTCGGTCGAGGTCGAGGTGCGCCTTTCACGCGCAGCCGTCGAGGGCGACGTCGAGCTCGGCATCGATCTCGTTCGCGAGGGGATCGCCTGGTTCGCCGACTACGGCTCGAGCCCGCTCGTGGTGCCGCTGCCGCACCCGGACTGACGCTGTGCGGGTCGTCGTGGACGTCACGCCGCTAGCGCTGCCGCGAACCGGGATCGGCAACTACGTGCTCGGCATGCTCAGAGGGCTCGCCGAAGCGGGCTCGGAGCAGGAGATCGTGGCCTTCTCACTGGTTGCGCCGCCAGGCAAGCGTCGAATCAAGCAGGCGCTGGAGGGCGTTCCCGTGCAGAGACGGCTCGTCGTCGTCCCGCCGAAGTCGCACTACTGGCGGACGGCGTGGAGCCGACTGGGCAGGGGGCCGGTCGAGTGGCTCGCAGGGCCGCTCGACGTCTTCCACTTCTCCGACTGGATGTATCCGCCGCAGCGCGCCGGCGTCCGCGCGACGACGATCCACGACCTCTTCCCGCTACGCCACCCGGATTGGGTGCACCCGCAGACCCTTCGCATGCACTCTCGGAAGTACGCGCACGCAGCGGCAACGTGCGACATAATCGTTGTCAACTCGGAGTTCACGGCGAGAGATGTCGTCGAGCTGCTCGGCTTCCCACGCGAGCGGATCAACGTCGCCCATCCGGCCGTCGGCCCGGCGTTCGGGCCCGATGGCCCGTCCCGCGACATGGGCGGTCACTACGTCCTCACCGTCGCGACGCTCGAGCGGCGGAAGAATCTCGAGACCCTCCTCGACGCGATGACGCTCGTGCGTGCCCGCCGGCCGGAACTGCGACTCGCGGTCGTTGGAGCCCCTGGTTGGCAGGGGCCCCAGCTCGGGGCTCAGGGCGTCCTCCCGCTCGGGTACGTGGACGACGAGGAGCTCGCGGCGCTCTACCGGGGAGCCGCGGTCTTCGCCTATCCCTCGCGCTTCGAGGGATTCGGGATGCCGATCGTCGAGGCTATGGCCTGTGGCACACCCGTTGTCGCTTCCGCTCATGCGTCACTCGACGAGGCCAGCGGTGACGCTGCGGTTCGCGCAGCCCCCGAAAGCGCGGAGGCGATCGCCTCAGGGATCGAGCAGGCACTCGCCGAGCGTCCCTCACTCGTCTCCCAGGGGCAGGAGCATGCACGCCGTTTCACCGCGAGGGCACAGGGCGAGGCCGTCCTGCGAGCCTATCGAAACTGCCAGCGCGTACCATCCGCCCGTGGCGACGACGGATGACAAGCGTGCTGCCGCGGCGGCCGAGACGGACGGCCCGGAGTCTAAGTACACACGCTACGACGACTCCCCCGGATCGACGCACAATCTCGTCGTCGAGTTCGTCCCCGAGCATTCGTCAGTCCTCGAATTCGGTTGCGCGACGGGGTACATGAGCCGTGTTCTCACCGAAAGGCGAGGCGCCCGCGTGACTGGAATCGAGATAGATCCCGAGGCGGCCGCCCAGGCGAGCGCGTACTGCGACCGCGTCATTGTCGGCGACGCCGAGACGCTCGACCTCGGCGAGCACCTCGGCGAGGAACGCTTCGACGCCGTGCTCTTCGCCGACGTGCTCGAGCATCTCCGCGACCCCACCGCCATCCTCCGGCGCGTTCGGCCGTTCGTTGCCGATGGCGGCTCGGTCGTCGCCTCGATTCCAAACGTCGCACACATCAGCGTCCGGCTGGCGCTCCTCGGCGGTGAGTTCCGCTACCGGGACCTCGGTCTCCTCGACGACACGCACCTGCGATTCTTCACGCGGGCGAGCATCGTCGACCTTTTCGAATCTGCGGGGTTCGTCGTCTCGACGTGGCGCCGCCGGCGGGTCGATCCGCAGGACGCCGAGATCACGCCCCCTCCGGACATTCCCGACGCGGTGGGCGCCTGGCTCGGATCCGACCCAGAGCTGACGACGTACCAGTTCGTCGTCCGCGCGGCGCCGTCAGAGGCCGCGTCGCAGCTCGGCGAGCTGCGCAACCGTTTCCGTGAAACGGAGGCGGAGATCCAGCAGGCCGGCGAGCACGCCCGCAGCGAAGTCGCGGCGCTTCAGGCAGAGCTCGATCGCGAGCGGTCGGAGCTCGATCTTCTGCGGAAGGCTCACGTGGCGCAGGCGCGGCATCTCATCAAGGAGCGGCTGGCCTTCGCTGACCGCCTCGAGGACGCACAGGGGGAGATCTCGCGCCTCAAAGAGGAGGTCGAGTGGCGGAAGGGCGTCATGGAGGAGTTCGAGCGGCGCGTCGGCGAGCTCGAAGCTCAGCTAGCAAGGATCCACGGCTCCCGAACGTTCCGCTACACCGCTCCGATTCGGAGTCTTCGGGCGGCCTTCAGACGTCGTGACGCAGCTCGTTCTCCCTGAGCCCCCGGACCCGCTCGTCTCGTGCGTGATGGTGACGTACGGGGGGGGCGCGACCGTGAGCGAGGCGATCGGGAAGCTGATCGCGAACACGGACCCGTGCTACGAGCTGATCGTCGTCGACAACGCTTCCCCTGACGGCGCAGGAGACCTCGTCGAGGCGGAGGTTCAAGGTGCCGTCCTCGTTAGAAACGAGCACAACGAGGGCTTTGCACGCGCGTCGAACCAGGGTGCCGACCTCGCGAGCGGCAAGTACCTCTGTTTCCTGAACGCCGATGCGTTCGTGGAACCGAGTTGGCTCGCACCGCTGGTCGAGACGCTCGAGCGCGATACGTCGGTAGGCGCCGTGGTGCCGCTCTTCCTGCACCCCGACGGGCGGATTCAGGAAGCGGGCTCAGTGCTCGATTCGAAGGGCGGACCGATCCCGATCGGCGACGGCGACGACCCTGAGAAGTACGAGAATCGATTTCGCCGGGTCGTCGACTTCGGCTCAGCAGCGTGCCTCGTCGTCCGGCGAGACCTGTTTCGCGAGGTCGGAGGCTTCGACCCAGCGTACTCACCGGCGTACTACGAGGACGCAGATTTCTGCTTCAAGATCCGAGAACGCGGCTTCGTGACCGTCGTCGAGCCCCGATCGCAGGTGATCCACCGGCGTGGCGGTGGAAGCCCGAGAGCGAACGCCCTCGCAATTGCGAATCGCGGCTTCTTCGCAGAACGGTGGCGGGAGCGCCTCGAGCAGCGTGCGCCACTGGCGAACGTCTTCGACGATCGACGGCTCCGGCTCGCCGTACGCGATGCAGAGTGCCTCGAGCGTATCCTCGTCATCGACGACCGCGTTCCGCACCACGACCGCGGCTCGGGCGACCCGCGGATGGCGAAACTCCTCGACGCACTCGCCGACCTGTGGCCGGGCGCCCGCCTGACCCTATACGCCGCCGACCCGATGAACGCCGCGCGGTACGCGCCGCCGCTCCTCGACCGTGGAATCGAGGTGGCGTACGCAGACGAGCGGTTCGACCGCTGGTTCGAGGAGCGGCGGTTCCACTACTCCGTCGTTCTCGTCAGTCGCGCCTCGAACATCGACCGCTTCGAGTCCCACCTGCGCCGGACGCAACCACAGGCGCGGCGGATCTACGACATCGAGGCGCTGGCGTTCCGACGGCTCGAGCAGGCGGGCGACGACTTGGAGGCACTGCGCTGGTTGCGCAAACTTGAGCGGACTGGCGTCGAGAGCGCCGACGTCGTCTTCTGCGTCTCGGAGGAGGAGGCACGTTTCGCGCGTGACTTGACCGATGTCCCCGTCTTCGTGCTCCCCGGCTATGCGACGCCGCTCCAGTCGCCGCCGGCGTTCGACGAACGAGAAGGTGTCGTCTTCTTCGGCGGCTTCCTCGCCGGGCCGGACGGACCGAACGAGCAGGCCGCGGTCCGCCTCGTCGAGGACGTCATGCCGCTGATGTGGGAGCAGCTGCCCGAGCTCGACCTCGAGATCATCGGAGCGAATCCGACCCAGCGCGTCCGGGACCTACACCGCCGTAACGTCTCGGTCGTCGGCTTCGTCCCGGATCCCGTCGATCATCTAGCCCGCGCACGCGTCCACATCCACCCGCTCCCGGTCGGCGCAGGGATCAAGCTGAAGCTCATCGACACGATGGCTGCCGGTCTCCCGTTCGTGACGACCCCAATAGGGGCGGAAGGGCTCGGCCTCAAGGGCCTGGAGGATGTCGTCGTCGCCGACGACCCCGCCGAGCTTGCGCGCCTCGCGTTCGACCTCTACCAGGACGCCGACCTCTGGCGGGACGTCCAGGTGCAGCTGCTCCAGATCGCGACAGAGCGCTTCGGCCGCGACCGCTTCCGTGCGACGATCGTCAAGGCATTCACGGAAGTGGGCGTCGCACCGCCTCCCGGGTTCGCGGTCAGCGCCGCGGCCTGAGCACGTAGTACGCGAAGTCGCTCGGCAGGACGCGCTCGGCGATCAGCAGTTCCTCGATCAGGCAGATGAGGTCGAGGAGCGCGACGTCTCTCGCGTCCGCCTCGTCGAAGTTAGCGACGATGTCCGCGAGCAGGAACTGGAGGACAGTGCCGCCGAAGTCGGCTTCGTAGAGGACGTCGAAGCGCGAGCGGAGCAGCTCGGGGATCTCGTCGGAGCGGATCGCCTCCGAGGGATCGACTGCCACGATGTCTTCGGGAGCAGCGCGCTCCATCGGCCCGCGAACGCTCCCGTCACGGGGATTGGTCTTGTACTCCTCGGGCACCACGTCGAGGACACGGTTCATGACGTCGCGCGTCTTGCCGAGGAGCTGAAACCGCGGCGGGCCGACGTACTCGTTGACGACGAACAGGCCCTCCGGACGCAGTGAGGCCGCGACCTGATCGAGGAGATGCTCTAGTGCGTCGATGTGGTGCAGCACCTGGATCGCGAACGCGATGTCGTAGCAATCACGGCCGAGCTCGACCGTGTTGAGGTCGGCGCGCCGATACTCGATGCGGTCGCCGAGGCCCGCCCGTTCGGCTTCGCTGCGCGCGACCTCGACCGCTTCCTCCGAGATGTCGAAGGCATCGAAGGTCCTGCAGATGCCTAGAGCCATTGCGTCCCGCTCGACCGGGCCATGGCCACATCCGAGGCTCAGACCTCGCTCGAGGGTTTCAGGAACGAAGCGCCGCTTGGTGAACGTCAGCCAGCCTTCCGCCTCGTCGCCGGTCAGTAGGCGGTTGATGTGACGGAGCGTGAGCGGATTCGATTGCCAGTAGAAGCGGCTCCAGTCCTCGTCCTCGACCTTCTCGCGGGCCTTTCGCCCCCAGAGCTCGGAGACCTCGTCCGTGCTCATGCGGGCGAGAACCCCAGCTGGGCGCCGAGCTGCCGGGCATCGCCGTGGCCGAACTGGGCGGGGGAGAAGGTCGGTGTGACGCTCACCTCGACGCGGAATGGGGCGGGAGGCAACGGCAGCACGAAACTCCGGGCGGTCTTCGAGTGGACAGTCCATTGCCGCGCGGCGGTTACGCGGGCAAGGGACGGATCGCTTCCCATCATCCGCAGGGGGCCGACGCGGATCTCGACGCGGCCAGGGAGATCTGGGCCGTCCCAGCCGGCCCGCGAGACGTCCACCTTGATCCGCCGAGCGCCACCACTCAGCGGGGCGTACCGGTTCAGCGCAGCGTTGGGCCCCGACCATCCATCGCCGTACACACCGTCGAGCGTCTGCTCGACGCGAGCGGGAGGATCGAGCTGGATCAGCGCGATAGGCCCAGGCTGGGCAACGACCTCGCCGACGATCCCGAGCGCCGGGTCGGCGACCAGGTACGGCTCCTCCAGCTGCGCGTCTCCCGCCTCCTTCGGCACTAGCCGACCATGCGCGTCGATCCGGATCTCGTCGTTCGAGTAGGAGGGGTCGGGATCGGTGCCGTGTACGTAGACGTTGTCAATGCTCCGGTTCCAAAACTCTGCCTGCCAGAGGAGGTGCGGGTTCGAGCTCACGTTCGGGCCGTAGACGAACCCGACCCTTGCGTCGTCGCCGACGGCGTGGTCGACCCAGCTCGGATCTGCGGCGCCCTGCGCCGCCCTCGTTGCCTGCGACTGGTCGCGGATCGTGCCGTGGACCGTGTAGCCGGAAAGGAGAAGAAAGCCGGCGACGACGCTCGGGAGTGCGACGCGGGCGACCTTCCAGGGGAGGGCGAGAAAGAGCGCAACGGCGGCCGCGAGGCCCGCGGCCACGACGATGCGCAGGTCCTCCACTCCGGCGTCGAGGAACGTCGAGAGCCGCATGAACGGGATCAGTCCGAACGTGTCTCCGAAGAGGCCGACGTTGAAGAGGCGCTCGAACGGGATCGTCAACGCAAAGAGCGCGCAGGCGGCGCAGCCGACCACGGCCGCGAGCCGCGCTCGCTCTCGTTCCCGCGCTACCCAGACGACCAGAGCCATGAGGAGGAGTGGCGAGGTGTACACCATGTACCGCTCCTCGATGCGCCCCGAGAAGCGCGACGCGAACGCTGCAGCCTGGAGGACGAAGGCGACCGTCGCGATGGCTCCGACAGCGACGAATGCACGCTCGGCCGGCGACGCGAGCCCTCCTTGCCGCGCCGCGGACGCGACCAGCGCGACCAACGCGAGCGCCGGCAGAACGCCGACGGACAGGACTAGTTCCCCGACGTGCCAGACCGCCCAGCGTACGACGTCCAAAACGTCGTAGTCGGCTCCCGCGACGGCGTCGTACGCACCTAGGCCACTAGTGAGGGATCCGCCGGACAGCACGATGTAGACGAGGTACAGCAGCGCCCCCGACGCGAGGGCGACGACGGCCGGGACGAACCGCCGGAGCGACTCCCGAACGGGCCGGGTGCCGGCGCAGCGCGCGAGCCAGGCGTCGAGGACGATCGCCGCCGGGAAGACGAGCGCGAGCGTCGCAACCTGCACACGTAGCAGCGCCGCCAGCGCGATCGCCCCGATCGCGGCCAGCTGCAGGGCGACGCTTCCGCGTTCTAGCGCGACGGCCATCAGGAACGCCGCGAGCAGGAACGCTGGGACCGCGGCGTTCTCGGTCATGAGCATGCCCGTGTACGTGAACGTCGGCATCAGGAGGACGAGACCGGCCGCCGCGAGGGCGAACGCCGTCGTCCCCAGCCTGCGCGTCCAGAAGAAGACGACAACCGCCGAGCAGGTCATGAGCACGACGTTCACGGCTTTCGCGAACTCGTACGCGGTCTCGATGTCCGACGCAGCCCAGCCGGGCGAAATCAACGCCGGATAGGCGCTCGCGAACGACGTGAACTGCTCGCGGAAGAGGAGCCTGCCCTCCTCGAGAAAACTCTTCGCCATCTCCGCGTAGCGCAACTCGTCGCCCATCAGCCACGGCGCCGTCTGGTCGAGCGCCAGCACGTAACGCACGACGACCGTCAGGAGCAGGACTCCGGCAGCGGTGAGCGCCGCTGGGACGCTCAGGCCGGCGACCCGGAATCCGCTCCGCGCTCGGCCGTGCGCGCTGTGAGCGGCGTCCCGGAGCACGGCGGCCATTGTAGGAGCCGGGGGCCGGCGCCGAGCCCGGCTAGAGTCGCCGCGTGGAGCGACCTCGCGTTGCCGTGGCGATCGTGAACGCGAACTCGGGCCGCTTCCTCCGCCGCTCGCTCGCCGCGCTGGCGGAGCAGACGCGAGCGCCAGACCGGATCCTCGTCGTCGACAACGGGAGCACCGACGGGTCTGCTGACGGCGTTGAGGCCGAGTTCCCAAGCGTCGAGGTAATCCGGCTCGACGCGAACGTGGGCTTCGCGGCGGCGAACAACCTCGCGGCGCGCGAGGCGGGCGACTCCGAATGGCTCGCGCTCCTCAACCCGGACGCGTTCCCGGAGGCGCGGTGGCTCGAGGAGCTCCTGCGTGCCGCAGAGGCCGCTCCCGGATCCGCGTCGTTCTCAAGCCGGATCGTGATGGACTCGGATCCCGGGCGTCTCGATGCCGCCGGCGACGTGATGCACGTCAGCGGCGTCGCCTGGCAGGGCGGTCGGGGCGAGTCGTCTTCTTCGGCGGCAGCGCCCCGAGAGGTGTTTTCGGCGAGCGCAGCCGCTGCCCTCTATCGGCGCGACGCTTTCCTCGCCGTCGGCGGCTTCGACGAGCGGTTCTTCTGTTACTACGAAGACGTCGATCTCGGCTTCAGGCTCCGCCTCGTCGGCCACCGTTCGATGTACGTGCCGGGCGCGGTCGCGCGCCACGTCGGCTCGTCCGCCGCATGCCGGGACAGCGACTTCATGCTCTACCACACCCACCGCAACATCGTCTGGACGTACGTCAAGGACATGCCATCGGCACTGTTCTGGCTCTACCTCCCCCAGCACCTGCTCGTGAATCTGGCCACCCTCGCTGCATTCGCGATCACGCGCCGCGCCGGGGTGGCGTTCCGCGCCAAGCGGGACGCACTCCGCGGTCTCCCCGAGATCCTGCGCGAGCGGCGTGCCGTCCAGGACCGGCGCGTCGTCTCCTCGCGCGAGATCCGCCGCGCGCTGGCCAGGGGGAGGAGCGTCGTGCCGGTGCTCTCGCGCCGCTCGCGCGAACTGGCGGCGACCGCCCCTACAGAACCCGCCGGGCCACCGCCCAGTAGGCCCGCATGACCGGGTTCGCGAGCCGCAGCGCGGCGGGCAGCGCGATCATCTTCGGGTCGACGACCGGCGTTAGGTAGCGAGCGAGCTCGCGATCCGGGACGCGCCGGAGCGCCTGCGTCTCACGGCGATGCGCGCGGAGCCAACCGCGCTGTCTCAGCGACCAGCGCCACGCCGCAATCTTGTCGCGGAGCCAGCCCTGGCGCGCGGCGAGCGCAGCCATACCGAGCTCGGTCGCGAGCAGCAAGGGCAGCAGCACGAGGATCGTGCGGAGCTGGTAGGCGGTCAGCACGAGCAGGAGACGGTTTCGTTCCATGTAGTAGAGCTTCGTCGGGTTTCGGGCGTACTCGTAGTCGTGGTACACGTCTGCCGCCGGATCGAGGACGACGCGAAGGCCGGCCAGCCGGGCCCGCCAGCTGAGCTCGGCGTCCTCGAGGTAGATGAAGAACTCGTCGGTGAAGCGGCCCAGCGCCTCGAACACCTCTCGCCGGATCGCAAGCGCGGAGCCGTTCGCGTAGGCGATCTCCCGCAGCGTGTCGACGGACGCCGCCGGCTCGCCGTGACCACTCGACCAGCCTAGGCCCGAGATGTGCAGCGCGGCGCCGCTCGAGTTGAGAAGATCGGGGTCGTCCAGCAGCCGCAGCCGCGCCATCGCGACGCCAACTGACGGGTCTTCGACCCGCGAAGCGAGCGCGCTGATCGCCGCGGGAGCCACGACCGTGTCGGGGTTGAGGAAGACCAGTGTGTCTGCGTCCGTCGCCGAGACGCCGAGATTGCAGCCGGTTGCGAACCCGACATTGCCTCCCGGCTCGAGCAGCTTCACGAACGAGGCCTGATCCGCCCACTCGATCTCCGGGCTGCGAGCCCCGTTGTTGACGACGACGATCTCCACGCCGTCGGCTGCGTCATCGGCGAGAGACTCGACGCAGCGAACGAGCCGGGGCCCGGCGTCGTAGGCGACGATGACGACACCTATCCCCATTGGTCGCGAGGCGAGTTTACGGGGCAATTACGAGGCTTTGTTACAGTCGCCCGCGCTTTGGTCGCCGCCTCCGACGCCGCTGTCGAGATCTCCGTCGTCATCCCGTGCCTCAACGAGGAGGAGGGCGTCGGAAACGTCGTCCGCTCGGCGTGGAGGGGGATCGAACGGCTCGGAAAGACCGGCGAGGTGATCGTCGTCGACAACGGCTCCACCGACCGCTCCGTCGAGATCGCAGAGCGCGAGGGCGCCACGGTCATTCACGAGGAGCAGCGCGGCTACGGGCGTGCGTACCTGACAGGCCTGGGGTCGGCGCGCGGCGACGTAATCGTCATGGGCGACGCCGACGAGACGTACGACTTCAGCAAGCTCGAGGACTTCATGGCCGAGATTGACAAGGGCGCTGAGATGGTGCTCGGGTCGCGGCTCAGGGGTGAGATCTACACAGGCGCGATGCCGTGGCTCCATCGCCACGTGGGCAATCCGATCCTGACCCGGCTGATCAACCTGTTCTTCGGCCTGCGCGTCTCCGACGCCTATTGCGGGATGCGGATGTTCCGTCGCTCCGTGCTGCCGAAACTCGAGCTCCAGGCGACGGGCATGGAGTTCGCGCTCGAGATGATTCTCAAAAGCGCGAAGCGCGGCGTCGTCCTGTCCGAGGTGCCGATCGACTACCACGCCCGCGCCGGGGATTCGAAGCTGCACACCGTGCGCGACGGTTGGCGGAGCCTCCGGTTTCTGCTCGTCCACAGCGCGACCTTCTTGTTCCTCATTCCCGGTGCGATCCTGCTCGCGCTCGGCCTGCTGATCGTGCTGCCACTCTCGATGGGGCCGATCGACCTGTTCGGCTGGACGTGGTACGAGCACCCGATGATCGTGGGCATGGCGGCGACGCTCGTCGGCGCCCAGATCGTTCAGCTCGGGCTGTTCGCGCGAACCTACGCAGTGCTGTACCTCGGCGACAGCGATCCCCGCTTGGAGCTCGCCTGGTCGCGGATCCGCTTGGAGCACGGGCTTCTGCTCGGCCTCGGGCTGTTCGTAGCCGGGGCGATCCTGCTGATGGCGATCTTCGTCGAGTGGGCAAGCGGCGGGTTCGGGGCACTGGCGCGGGAGCACGAAGCACTGCTCGGGGTGACGCTCGTCGCGCTCGGCGTCCAGGTGATCTTCAGCTCGTTCTTCCTGAGCGTCCTTGGGCTCCGCCGCGATGTCGCGCTAAGCCGCGAGCAGTCAGCGCGGAGCCCGGCGCGGGTAGGAGTGACAGCGCGGGGGTAGCTCGTTACGGTCACAGCCGATTTCGGGGTGATCCTGGAAAAATTGCCCCGCCCGACTTGCCATAGCGGGGGAAGACGAGGCGGCGATATCGCGCGGTTCCGAGGTGGCGCATGGGCTCGAGGACGAGCATCTCGGGATGCGGGCGGGCGACCACCCTCAGACCGGCACTGCGCGCCAACGGCTCGAGCGCCTGGTAGTTCGGGATCCACCAATTCGAGAGGTCGCCCCGATATGCACCCTCAATGAACGACAACCGGGGAAACGTCCCGGCAGCAAGATCCTCCCTGTCGAGGTCGGCCGGCTTGCCGGCTCCGTCACTCTCGCTCGTGGGCGGTCCCTCGATATGCGAGTTAAAGAACATCAGCGTCTTCGTCATCTCAGCCAGCCGATCGAGTACGAGGACGGGGTACTTCAGGTGGTAGAAGAGGCCCAGGAAGAGGACGTAGTCGAACCGTTCGCTCGTAGTGAGGCAATATGCGTGGACGTCGTCGTTTACGACCTCGATGCGCACGCCGAATTGCGAAGCGACAAATTTCGCCTGATCGACGAAGTCGCGAACCGGTTCGACCATCACGCATCTCGCGGCGCCGCGCAGCTTCATCTGCACGCTGAAGTACCCCGAGTTCCCGCCCACGTCAACCACCGACTTCCCGCTGAGGTCGTCCGGGAGGTGTGGCGCGATCAGCGCCCACCGGTCCGCCGGGCAGTACGCCGGCGGCTGCCCATCGCCGGTCCAAACCCCGCTCGGAAGCTCGAAATGGTGGTACCACCAGCCGAGCTCCGCGACACGACGCTCGACCTCCTCGCGTGTTTTCAGCTGGGCGCGCCCGAACATGCGGGGACCCTAGGCGACCTTTGGGCGGGAGGCGATCGCAAAGAGCTCCCGCCAGCCGGCGTGCCCGGACGAAGCGCGAAGCCGCTTGGTGAAGGGATTTCGTCCTAGGAGGCTTGCGACGTCCACCCCCACGCGCCAAAAGGGGTTCGACATGTAGCGGTCGTACAGCCCTGGCGGCTCGGCAACGAGGACCTCCACATCTTCGAACGCCCCAGCGCAGAGAGCGCGCAGCTCGTCGGCGGTGTACTCCTTGAAATGGAGCTCCCGAAGGTCATCGCTCTGCCATTGCGGCGTCGAGAGAAGGACCGCCCCGGTCGCCGAGACGACCCTCGCTGCCTCGTCGATGAGGGGATCCGCTTTGCGCGCGTGTTCAATGACCTCCGACATCACAACGAGAGACGCTTCGCCGTCGGCGAAGGGCAGCTCTTCGCCCCTCCCCTGAAGGACCTCGACCGAGGAATCCACCCGGGCGAGCGCTTCGCGTGCCAGCTCCACTCCCAGAGGCTCGGGCTCGATCCCGACGACGCGGGCACCGGTCGCCTGCTCCAGCAAGTACGTCAGCGCGGCGTCTCCGCAACCAACATCGACGATCAATGACGTCCGACGCTTACGCGCTTCGTCGACGAACCAGTCGTACTGTGCGTGGAGACGTGACGAGTACCTGTGCGGGAAGCGGTGGGCGAGCTCGGCCCAGTGGTACGCTCCGCGCGTTTCGTACTTGGTGAACGTCACAGTCGAGTCATTCATCGAGCGGTCTCGCGCAAGGACGGGCACGCTAACACCGTGAAGATTCTCGCCGTCGTTCCCGTCCGTTACGGAGCCTCCCGTTTGCCCGGGAAGCCACTCGCCGACCTCGGCGGCCGGCCGCTCGTCCAGTGGGTCTACGAGGCGGCCACGGCGTGTCGGGCCTTTGACGAGGTCGTCGTCGCGACCGACAGCGAGGACATTGCCGCGACCGTGCGCGACTTCGGCGGGACGGTCCAGCTAACCCGCGACGATCACGCCAGCGGCACCGACAGGGTTGCCGAGGTGGCGGCGCGGCACGGCGACGCGGACATCGTCGTGAACGTGCAGGGCGACCAGCCGTTCGTGACCGCCGAGATGCTCACCACGCTGGTCTCGCCGTACCTCGCCGGTGAGCTCCCGCCGATGACCACCCTCGCTTGTCCGCTCGCGGATCCCGCGTGGTGGACGGACCCGAACATCGTCAAGGTGGTGCGGGACGTGAACGGCTATGCGCTCTACTTCTCCAGGAGTTCGATCCCGCACGACGCGATGGACACAGGGTCGGTGGTGAAGCCGCTCCACCACCTGGGCCTCTACGCCTTCACGCGCGAGAGCGTTCTGCGATTTCCCGAGCTTCCGCCGACGCCGCTCGAGCAGCAGGAGCGCCTGGAACAGCTCCGAGCGCTCGAACACGGGATCCGCATCCGCGTCTGCGAGACCGACCGCCCCGTGCTCGAGGTCAACACGAGTGACGATCTAGAACGGGCGCGCCGCCAGGTGCGTGCTGGGGAGCCTGCTCGATGATCGACGTCCGAATCTCGGACTCCGTCTCCGTCGGCGACGGGCACCCCCTGCTGCTGATCGCCGGCCCTTGTGTGGTCGAAGGGCGGGACTTCATGCTCCGGATCGCCGAGACGATCCGGGCAATCGCGGATCGTCACAGGGTGGGGTTCGTCTTCAAGTCCTCCTTCGACAAGGCAAATCGCTCTTCGGGACAATCGGCGAGAGGGCCCGGGATGGAGGAGGGCCTCGCGACGCTCGCGCGCTTGAAGGAGGCGTTGGAGGTGCCGGTGATCACGGACATCCACGAGAGCTGGCAGGCGGAGCCGACCGCGGCCGTCGCCGACGTCATCCAGATTCCGGCCTTCCTCAGCCGCCAAACGGACCTCCTCACCGCTGCGGCTGGCACGAGAAGGGCCGTCAACGTCAAGAAGGGACAGTTCCTGTCTCCACCGGAGATGGCGAACGTCGTCCGCAAGCTCGAAGCGGCCGGCTGCGAACGCATCCTCTTGACGGAGCGCGGGACGTCGTTCGGGTACAACGACCTCGTCGTCGACTTCAGGGGCCTTCCTCAACTACGTGGCTTTGGTTATCCCGTCGTCTTCGACGTCACCCACAGCGTGCAGCAGCCGGGAGGCCTTGGCTCGGCTTCGGGCGGCCTTCGCGAGTTCGTGCCACATCTCGCGCGGGCAGCCGCTGCCGTGGGGATCGACGCGCTCTTCGTCGAGGCTCACGAGGACCCCGACTCGGCTCCGAGTGACGGTCCGAACATGATTACGCCGGACATGCTCGATCGCCTCCTTGGCGACGTGATCGCCGTTCGCGACGCGTTGGCCGAGCGGATCGCCGCATCCGACTAGGAGCGTTCTAGGCCGTGCGCCGTCCGAGGCGCCGCTCCCTGAGCGCGTGTGCGATCTCGGTCGGCATGCCCCGGAGCGCTGCCAGGACAGCGAAGAAGAGTACGGTGGCGAGCGCGACCTTCACGAGGTCGGGGACGGGGGCGAACCACGCCGCGGACGCGACCGCAACGGCGGCAAGGGTCTTCGGGACCGATGTCAATTCCGGACGCAAGTGCGGACGCCCGCGCATCAGAGCGAACGCGTAGATCGCGGCGAGGAGCGTCTCAGCGATCGCCATGCCGATGGCGGCCCCGAGAGCGCCGTAGCCGGGGATGAGGGCCGCGGTCAGGAGCACCGCGCTTGCGACGCCCACGGCGTTGGCCCCGGCGAGCGCGCGCTGGTCGCGGACCGCCCAGAGGCCCGTGGCCCAGACGGTTACGAGAAAGCTCAAGGCGAGGGCGATGCCCTGGACGCGGAGGACCTCCACCGCAGGCTCGTACTCCGGGCCTCCAACAAAGCGGATCGCGGGCTCCGCGCCGAGAACGACACATAGCCCAGCCCACGCGCCGAGGATGACGGCCATGTCGAACAGTCGCTGAAGTGAGTAGGCGAGGCGCTTCGGGTCGTTCGTTGCGGCACGAGCGACGATCGGGAACGCCGATGCGGTCAGGAGCGCGGGCACCATCTGGATCGCCTCGACGATACGGAAGGAGGCGCTGAAGTACCCCGTTTCCTGTGCCGTGGCCATGATCGAGAGCACGATGATCGCGCTGCGGTAGAAGAACGAGCCGATCGCGCTGGCAATCGCGACCGGAAGCGCCTCGCGCGCCAGGTAGCGCCACTCGTGAGCATCGAATTGCGGCCGCACGTCAAACCGCCGGTGGATCGCGAGCGCCGCCGCAGCAAGCGCGACCACACCCACGGGCACGGGTATCGAGAGAAAGGCCACCAGGCCCGCGCCCACTAGGGCCAGCAGGAGGATGGCGACGACCGCCAGCGTGTGGCGGGCCAGGTCCAACGCGGTGACCAGGCCGAGCCGCAGGTCCCCCTGAAGCGGAATCGTGTACGTCTGCTGGACCATCGTGAGGACGAGACCGAGGCCGGCGAGCGCCGTGCCGAGCACCATCGCGTCGCCGTAGCCCGCTGCTGCCGCGAACACCGTCGCCCCCACAGCGCCGATCGAGGAGACGAGCGTCCGCAGGCCCACCAGGTTGCGAACCAGGCGAACGCGCCCAGCATGGTCGCGCACGGCGTACTCTCTGAGTCCCACCAGGGTGAGGCCGACGTCCGACACCATCGACGCGATGGTGATCAGCGAGAGCACGGTGACGTAGCGGCCGAAATCCTCGACCCCTAGATGGCGGGCGAGGACCGGGACGGACACGAGGGAGACCGCGACGCTCGCCGCGTACCCGCCGAGGCGAAGCATCCCGCCGCGGATCGCCAGACCCCCTGCCTCGGTCGAGCCGAGCAGGTCTCGTTCCCTGTCAGAGCTTTCGATGATCACGGCTCAAGAGTTTCGGTAGGGTGCCCGGGCTACTACGGCCGTCCCGGCGATCCGGCCAACTAAAGCAGTGTTGACGTCGCCTGTTCCCGCATGATCGAACTCCGCGAGTGGATCACGCTATCGAGCTTCGAGCCGAAGCCGTGGCTGCTGCTCGGCAAGGGCCCGACGTTCTCGCGCCGAGGCGAGTTCCCGCTCGAGGACTACAACCTCATGGGCCTCAACGACGTCGTGGCCGAGCAGAACGTCGAGGTCGCGCACATCATCGATGTCGACGTCATCGAGAAGTGCGCGGAGGCGCTCCGCTCGAACTGCCGTTTTCTCGTCATGCCGCGCCGCCCGCACATCAACTTCCGGCCGGCGGAGCGTCGGCTCGAGGACTACTTCACGGAGATACCGGTCCTCCAAGAGCTCGACGAGCAAGAGAAGCTCGTCTGGTACAACGCCGCGACGTCCGTGTCGATCGGCGACTCGCCGCAGATCGGCGTTCGCTTCTTCAGCTCCGAGGCGGCGATGAACATCCTCGGCGAGATGGGCGTGAAGAAGGTGCGCACGCTCGGCGTCGACGGCGGGACCCAGTACGGCAGGGAGTTCACTGACCTGCAGCCGCTGGAGAATGAACGTCCGAGCTTCGACGCGCAGTTCCGGGAGCTCGAGGACATCGTCGCCAGGTGGGGGATCGACTACGACCCGCTCATCGAGCCCATGCGCGTCTTCTGCGGACTCGACGAGTCGCAGATCGTGGCATCACGCGTCCTCGAGTACTCGATCCGAAAGCACGCCAGCCGCCCCGTGCGCTTCTACCCCATGCTCGACGTGCCGACGCCGGTGCCGAAGGATCCGAAGAACCGCGGGCGCACGGGCTTCTCCTTCAGCCGCTTCCACATTCCGAAGCTCGCCGGCTACAAGGGCCGGGGGCTCTACGTCGACGCCGACATGCAGGTGTTCGGTGACATGGCCGAGCTGTGGGAGGTCCCGTTCGACGGCGCGAAGGTGATGTGCACACGCCAGGACGAGCCGCCGGAGCAGTGGAAGGACTCGTCCTGGTTCCATCCCGGGCGGCAGCTGAGCGTGATGATGCTCGATTGCGAGCGCCTCGACTGGGACGTCGGGGAGATCGTCGGCGGGCTCGACGAGGGTCGCTACGACTACCAGCAGCTGATGTTCGAGCTCTGCGTGGTCGACCCGGACGAGATCAACGACAGCATCCCGCCGGAGTGGAACCACCTCGAGCACTACGAGCCCGCCAAGACGAAGCTCCTCCACTACACGGTCGTTCCGACCCAGCCCTGGAAGAACGACAAGAATCCGCTCAGGACGGTGTGGGAGCCCGAGTTCAACGAGGCGCGGGCGGCGGGCGTCGTTCATCCGCAGGAGGCGCTCCGGCTGGCCCGCCGCGGCTACATCAAGCCCTCGCTCGCTCTGCCGCCGGAGAAGAAGGTCGCAACGGCCCTCTCACTGGCCGCCTCGCAGCTGCGGAGGGTCGTCCAGGTCGCCGAGCAGCAGATCGGCGTTCTCCGGCATCCGCGGGTGATGAAGCTGCGGGCACGGGTAGGCCTCTGACCGAATCCTCCGAGCCCAGGGTTGAGGCGGTCACCTTCGACTTCTGGAACACGCTGATGTGGGAGGAACCGGGTTCGCTGAAGGAGAAGCGGCTCGATGTCTGGGCTGAGACGCTGGGGCCGGAGGTCGACCTCGAGCGTGCACACGACGCGGCGCATCAGGAGTACGTCGACTCGTGGACGGCCGGGCGGCAGTTCCAGGTCGAGGAGGCCGTCGACCACATGCTCGAGCGCCTCGACAGCCAGCTCGGCCCTGACGCGGCGGCGGCCCTCGTGGACGGCTTCAGTGAGGGCGGCCGGCGTGCCGCGGTCCATCCCAGCGACGGCGTCCGCGAGTGCCTCGAGGAGCTTCGCAGCGCCGGCGTGCGCCTCGGGATCGTCTGTGACATCGGCCTCACGCCCTCGCAGGTCGTACGCGAACTACTCGACCGCCACGGGCTGCCCGCGTACTTCGACGGCATGTCCTTCTCAGACGAGGTCGGCCACTACAAGCCGCACCGCGCAATCTTCGAGCACGCACTGGCGGGGCTCGGAGGTGTTCCGCCTGAGCGCGCCGCCCATGTCGGCGACAGGCGCCGCACGGACGTTGCCGGGGCGGCCGCCATGGGAATGACGTCCGTCCGGTACAACGGCGTCTACGAGGACGATGCGGTCCGTGCGCCGGAAGCCGACATCGTTCTCGCAGACCTCAGTGAACTCCCGCAGAAGCTCGGCGTGAGCGAGCGGGTTCGATGAGTGCCGCGCTCTCGTCGTCCGCCGCGGAGCTTCTACGTCAGGAGGCTCAGGCGATCGTCGAGGCGGCCGACCGCCTCGATCCCAAAAACTTCGAGGAGGCAGTCGAGCTCGTCGCGCGCTGCAGCGGCGCCGTGGCGACGATCGGCGCCGGGACGTCCGGGATCGTCGCGCGCAAGATCGCAGCGACGCTGACGAGCACCGGGACGCGAGCGCTGTTTGTGCATCCGACCGACGCCCTCCACGGCGGCCTCGGCGTCATCGGCGGCGAGGAGGTGGTGATCGCGGTGAGCAACAGCGGCGAGACCGAGGAGATCTCGGCGCTTCTGCCTTACCTCCGGACCCGCGGGGTCAAGCTGATCGCGATCGTCGGCAACCTCGACTCGAGCCTGGCGAAGACCGCCGACGTCGCGCTCGACTCCTTCGCCGAGCGAGAGGCCGGTCCACACGGTCTCGTCCCGACTGCAAGCGTCGCCGTCGCGCTCGCGATCGGCGACGCGCTGGCGCTGACAGTGATGGAGGCGAAGGGGGTGACGCGGGAGGCCTTCGCCGCCAACCATCCCTCCGGCCGCCTCGGCCGGCGACTCACGCTACGCGTTCGCGACGTCATGCATGCCGAGAGCGAACGGCCGCCGGTCGGCCCGCAGACGCCGTTCCTCGAGGTCGTCGCCTCGATCACCGACCGCGGCCTCGGTGCCGTGAGCATCGTCGGCGAGAACGGAGCCCTGCTCGGCATCGTCACCGACGGAGACGTGCGCCGGACGCTGCAGCGCTCGCGCCCCGACGAGCTCGCGAACCTGCTGGCCGAGGAAGTGATGACCGCCGAGCCGGTCGTCATCGGCCCGAATGCGATGGCGTACGAGGCGCTTCAGCTCATGGAGAACCGGGCCTCGCAGATCGCAGTCCTCCCCGTCGTGGACGAGCGACGGTGCGTTGGTCTCGTCCGGCTCCACGACCTCGTCCGCATCGGTCTCTAGGAAATGCGCCTGCGCGGCATGCGCCGGCTCGGTCGACCCCGGCTCCGGAAGCGCTACGAGGACCGGCGCACGCATTCGAGGCTCGTCGAACAGCTCTCCGAGGAGGACCTCCAGCGGCTGAACGAGCTCCTACCCTGGCGGTGCTTCACCGTCGACGCGAAGGGCCGTCCGCTGGGTGGCACGGCGTGGCGCGGCAAGCGCGATATGCCGGAGGTGATACCGGATCCGCGGATCGAGCGCTTCCACGCCCGCTTCGACCTCTCCGACAAGCATGTGCTGGAGATCGGGTGCTTCGAAGGCATCCACACGATCGCACTCTGCGGACTCGCTGAGCGGGTCACGGCGGTCGACGCACGGATCGAGAACGTCGTCAAGACGATCGTCCGCTGCGCCTTCTTCGAGCTGCACCCTCGCGTCTTCGTTTGCGACGTGGAGGACCCCGGCGACGAAGATCGTCTTCGTGCAGACCTCTGCCACCACAGCGGCGTGCTGTACCACCTCGACGATCCGGTCGGCCACCTCCGCCGACTTGGGACGTGGATCTCGCGAGGCCTGATGCTCGATACCCACTACGCCCTCGACGGGGACGCGACGGAGACGTACGAGGTGGACGGCGACCGCTTCCGCTACCGGCGTTATCGGGAGGGCGGGGCGGCGGACGTCTTCTCGGGGATGCGGCCGACCTCGAAGTGGCTGCGGCTCGAGGACATCGTGAGCGAGCTGGAGCGCGCGGGGTTCGGCACCGTCGAGGTTGTCGAGACGCGCGAGGAGCGGAATGGCCCGCGCGTGCTCCTCTTCGCTGAGCGCGGCTAGCGCCGTCCGATCGACGGTCAGGAAACGGGCTCGATCTGCACCTGAGCGCCCAGCTGGCGAGTGTCCGACATTCCGTAGTCCGCGGGGGTGAAGGTAGGGTCGACCCGGATCTCGAGCCGGTACGGGACCGCCGGCGTCGGCAAGGTGAAGTCGCGGCCGATGCCGCTGCGGACTGTCCAGCTTCTCGACGCGATGACGTCGGTGATGCCTGGCTCGCCATCGACGTTGCCGAGGGTGCCCACTCGGATCGTCACCTTGCCCGGGGGGCTCTCCCCTCCCCAGCCCTCGCGTGAGACGCGAACGCTGAGACGGCCCGGACCAACCGGCTTCCCGTAGTGCGTGAGCGCTGCGAAGTCTCTCATCCAGCCGTCCGAGTAAATCCCGCCGATGTGCGTCGCCAGTCGAAGCGGCGGCCGCACTCGATAGAGCACCAGCCCGCCCGTCTGGGCGAGCGCCCTGCCCCTTAGACTCACCGTCGTCGGAGCAACGACGTACTCGGTCGTGGGCCGCGGCACGCCCTGCGCAAAGACGATGCGACCGGTGAGATAGTCCATGCTCGCCGCATTACCCGCCTGTGCAGCCGGATCGGGCGGCCCGAGGTTGTAGACGGACCCGACGCTGCGGTTCCAGAACTCGGTCTGCCACAGGATCTGCGCCTCGGTGAAGAGATCCGCGGTCCCGCCGTAGAGGATGGGGGCCTCCTCCTTGGTCCCTATTCGCGCGTCGATCCAGCTCGGGTCCGACGCCTCCATTAGCGCGAGCGTCGCAGTGGCATGCTCCCGAATCGCGCCGAAGACCGAGTAGGAGGAGAGAACGAGAAACGCCGCGACTGTCAGAGGCAGCACGGCGGTCGCGATCTTGCGGGGCAGCAGGGCGAACGCCAGTGCCGCCGCGGCGCCACCGAGTCGCATGAGCAACTCGACCCGATCCACTCCCCCGTCGATGAGGTTCGACATCCGCATCAGCGGGACGAGCCCGAACGTGTCGGACAGGATCCCGATGTTGAGCAACACCGGTAGATCGAGCGTCAAGAGCAGCACGGCGGGGAGCGCCGCTGCGACCGCCGTCAGCGCGACGGGCCGGGGCAGTCCCCGCGCGAGCCAGAGGCAGAGCGCTAGGAAACAGAGGGGCGCAACCGAGAACATGTTGCGCTCCTCGATTCGAAGCGCGAACCGAGAGGCGTAGGTGGCGACCTCGAGCACGATCAGCACGAACGCGGAGGCGGCCACCGCAACGAACGCCCGCTCCGCGGCGCTCGACGTCCGGCCCCAAAGGGCGAGCCCGAACAGGACGATGAGCGCGCTGACCGGGATCAGGCCGACCGAGAACGAGATCTCGGCGAAGTGGTCCACGACCCACGCCCGAACGCTGGCGAAGTCGTACTCGACCTTGACGACGCCGCCATAGGCACCAAGGAACGTCTCCAACCCTTCACCCTTCAGTGAGGCGTACAGGACGTAGCCGAAGGCGAGGACCACAAGCGCGCCCGCAGTCCAAACGAACCGGCGAAGCTCAGCGAGTACATGGCGGAAGCCGCTGCCCGCGTCGGGTGCCCGCAGGTCGAAGACGAGCTTCAGTACAAGTGCGGTGGCAAAGACGCCGAAGAGCGCTAGGCCTTGCGGCCGCACGAGGCAGGTCACGCCGATGGCGCCCAGGGTCAGCCCCTGCCGGATGACAGTCGGGCGCTCGAGCGTGAGCGCGATCAGGAAGCAACTCGTGACGACCGCCAGGAAGAAGGCGTTCTCGGTCATCAGCATGCCGGTGTAGAGCAGCGACGGCATCAGCAGCACGAGGACGGCGGCAAGCAGCGCGTAGGCCTGCGGCATCAGCCGCCTGCCCCAGAAGTAGACGGGGACGGCGGCCAGCACCATCAGCACTGCATTGATCGCCCGTGCCAGGCTGTACGACTCGTCGACGGACGGGGCGAGCCAGGCGGGGGCGATCAGGGCCGGGTACGCCAGATTGTTCAGGTGTGACGGCCATTCGCGGAACATGAACTCGCCGCTGTCGGCGAAGTTCTTCGCGAGCTCCGAGTAGATCAGCTCGTCGGCCATGATCCACGGCGTCGCAATCTCCCGCGCGAGCAGGTACCGAATCACGACGGTGAGCAGGAGCCCGCCGGTCAGAACGAGGGTAAGAGAGAGCGAATAGTCCGGAAAGCCCAGCCTCAGGCGCGAGGCCCGCGTCTCCGGCGGCGCGGCCTCAGTGTCCAAGGCCGACCTCGCTCAGGCTTGCGGCGATCACGGAGAGCTGTGGATCGTTCCTGTCGATGCCGACGTCGCTCGAGGCCTTCGCGACGTCGTTGAAGATGACGTCGCGGACGGCGGATCCACCGGCCATCTCCTCGATCGCCTCTCGGTAGCGATCCGCGACGCGGCCGAGGTCGTGCTCGGTGCGCGCGTGCTCGCTGGCGGCGGCGCCCATCCCGGCCCGCAACTCGGCATCCGCCGCGAGCCGTTCGAGCGTTTCAGCCAGAAGGTCGACCTCGTCGTCGCCGAGCGGCACCTTCGCGGCGACGGTGTCGGGGAGCTCCGAGAACCACCCGACGTCGCTCACGACGAGGGGCTTGCCGAGCGAGAGAGCGCGGATCGCCATCCCCGACGTCTCGCCCATCGTCGGCCCGCGCAGGCTCACGCAGACGTCGCAGTCGGCGAGCAGCTGCCAGAGCTCGCTTTCGTCAAGGTGGTCGAAGCGGTGGACGCCGGGGCCGAGCCGCTCGACGTCGACGTCACCCGCCGCCGCGCCGGCCAGCACGAGCGTCGCGTTCGGGAAGCGACGGTGAACGCGTGCGAATGCCTCCAGCAGCTGCGGGACCCGCTTCGCGGCGTTCAGATACCCGATGCACGCGAAGAGCGGCGAGCCCTCGGGCGCGACGCGGGCACCAATCTCGACCGAGGGCCAGGCGGGCATCGGGATCACCGAGACCTGCCCGGCGTACGCGTAGTCCGTTACCCGCTGCCCGACGTATCGCGAGTGGCAGATCACGCCCTGGGCGACGCTCAGGACCTCTCGGGTGAGCGGGAAGTCCTGCGCTCGGTACTCCCAGATCGGCGGGAGCAAGTTGTCGACGACACCGTGCGCGAGCAGCCTGCCCACGACGCCGGCGTCCCGCTGCATTGCGTCCAGGTAGCCCTCCGGGTGGCCCTGCCCGATCGTCATGCCTGCAATCAGGTGGTGGAGCACGAAGTCGTGCAGGACGACGACACCCGGTCTTCGCCGAAGCGCGTCCAGGATCCAACCGTGCGCTTCCGGGTTGTTGCCGACGTGGTAGAGCGACACGTCCGTGCCGCGCGGGGGTCTCTTGGCCCCCCTCCGCACGGCGGTGACGTCCATCCGCTCCTCGAGCGCCGGAAACAGCAGCGCGCTGTAGTCCGCGATCCCCGAACGCTCGGGCGGGAAGGGCGAGTAGTACGCGACCTTCACGGGCCGAGGAGGCGGCCGACGACGGAGTCCCAGGTGACCTGCTCGGCGCGCTCCTTCCCGGCGAGACCGCGCGCGCGCGCCTGTTCTGGGTTCGCGGCGAGCCAGGAGCAGGCCGAGGCGACGGCCGGAGCGACGGGCTCGCAGACTATGCCGTTCTTGCCGTCGACGACGACCTCGAGCGGCCCGCCCGCGTCGTGTGTGGTCACGACCGGGCGCCCGGAGAGGAACGCCTCGAACGGGACGAATCCGAAGTCCTCGTCGAAGGGCGCGTAGAACACGGCTAGACAGCGGGAGTAGAGGTCGACGAGCTCGTCCTCGCCCACGCGGCCTGTAAAAGACACTCGTCCGTCCAGACCCCGCTTTGCGCTGAGCCTTTCCAGGCGTTCCCGGTCTGGCCCTTCCCCCGCCACGACGACGCGCAGGCTACCGTCGAGTGCGGCCGCCTCCAGCAGCAGGTCCACACGCTTCGCGCGGTCGAGCCTGCCCACCGACAGGATGAACTCGCCGTCGCCTTCCGGCGTCCGATACGCGAGCTGCTGCGGCGGCGGTGGGAGCACCTCGGCGTCGAGGCCGGTGGAGCGCTCCAGCCGGTCGGCGACGTTTCGCGAGATCGCAAAGAGCCGTTTCGCCTCGCCGAGGGTCCTCCGATCGAGCCGGTGGATCGCCCGAACGGTGGCGCGATCGAAGGGGTCGTCACCGAATTGCCCGAAGTCGGCTCGGTCGAGCTCGTACGCCTGGCGAAACTGGTGCACGAGCCAGACGACCTTGTTCGGGTGGCGGACCGCATACGACGGGAACTTCGTGGCGATGACGAGGTCCACGGGCCGCTCCTGCGCTTCCTCGAGGTCGACGAGCCGCCACACCAGCGCTTCGCGCAGCGCCCGAGGCCCGGGATACCACTTGAACGGAATCTTCACGTCCTCGACCTCGTGTCCGCGGCGGCGCAGCTCGCGCACGAGCGTCTCGGCCAGGATCTCGGTACCGCCGCGCTCGAACGGCACCTGCGGCGCGCAGACGGCGATCCTCATCCGTCTGTTTCGCTGTTGCGATCCTGCCTGCGCTGCTGTTCAAGCGACTCGACGCGCTCCGCGAGCTCGTCGATGAGGTTGAGGATGGTCAGGTTGAACGTCCGCTGCTGAGCCGCCAGCGGCTCCACGTACCAGCGCATGAGCTTGCGTAGCAGCCGCTTCACCGGGGCGATGAGGAAGTTCTGTATCCCCCCGCGCCGGTTCGGCCGGCGCTCCAGCGGACGCTCTGCGCTCACCGCCCACGCTCGCTCCGCCTGCGCTCTCGCAGCGGGGCGTCCGCCTTCGGACCGCGACATCGAGCCTGACGAGGCCCGGCCGACCTCCTCCCGCAGGCGGGAGACAATCGCCGCGATCTCGGCCTCTAAGTCTTCTCGCGTCTCGCCCGACATCTCGCCAGCTTAGGCGCCCTCCGCACGGGCCTCCGCCGCTTGTCGTTCGTGGACGCGGAGCCGCTCCTCGACGAGCGCGAGGTCCTGCGCGAGCGTGACATTCCGCTCCGAGAGCTCGGAGATCACAGTCGAGTAGTGGAGCAGCACGACGAGGATGAAGAGGAAGCCGACGACGAAGAGCGCCGACGGCGGATAGGCGATCCCGATCTGCTCGGCGACGAGCCGGAGCGCGTCGCGCCAGACGGCGAGCAGGAGGATCACACTGCCCGTGATCAGCCACAGGAGCGCGTAGCGCTCCTGGAGTCGACGGCTACGGATCAGCTCGAAGATGACGAGCAAGAAGATGATCGCCGCGATGGCTGCGACGACCGCGACGCGGAACGGAATCATGGTTCCTCCTCCAGACGAACGGCGGGCCTTCGGAACAGGCTGACGAACACGGCGAGCAGCACCTTCGCCGAGTAGAAGAGCGACAGGGGGATCGTGAGTGAGGAGCGGCCGAGCTCGCGCTCGCGCATGGTGACCGGCACCTCCTTGACCCGGAGCCGGTACTTGCCGGCGAGAACGGTCGCTTCGACGGTCTCCAGGAAGCCGTGCGGATAGTCGGCGGCGAACAACGAGAGGCTGCGGCGATTCAGAGCCCTGAAGGAGGAGCTCGTATCGGTCAGCCACTGCCGGAGGACAAGCGAGACGACCCCGGCGAAGAGGTGCATCCCCAGCCGCCGGACGCGCGTGGCTCGGTAGTTGCCGACGCCCGCGAAGCGCGACCCGATCACGATGTCCGCCTCTCCGGCGAGCAGCGGGGCAAGGAGAACCTCAAGCTGCCCTGCGTCATGTTGTCCGTCGCCGTCGATCTGCACGGCGAGGTCGAACCCGTTGGCAAGCGCGTAGCGGTACCCCGTCTGCACGGCGCCCCCGATCCCGAGGTTGAACGGGAGCCGCAGGACGCGGGCGCCGGCAGCCTCCGCCAGCGCGCCGGTCCCGTCGCTGGACCCGTCGTCCACGACGAGCACCTCGAAGCCGAGATCGACGGACTGGATCTCCTTGACCACACGGCCGATCGTCGCCGCCTCGTTTAGCGCCGGGACGATCGCGATCCGTTTCTTGGCCAGAGCTGTCTCGTTCACGCGCGGCCATTCTAGGAAGGCCTCTCGGCTGCTTCGGCTGCGCCCGGGGCAGAATCCTCCAACTCATGCGCATCTGCCTGGTCTACGACTGCCTCTATCCGTACACGGTCGGCGGCGGTGAGCGCTGGTACCGCGCCCTCGCGGAGCGGCTCGCCCACCAGGGCCACGAGGTCACGTATCTCACCCTTCGCCAGTGGGACGAGGGGGTGCAGCCGGATGTCCCAGGCGTCGACGTCGTCGCCGTGGGGCCGAGGCTCGAGCTCTACACGGACGGGAGGCGCCGGATCGGGCCGGCACTTCGCTTCGGGCGCGGCGTCCTTCGCCACTTGCGGCGGAACGGCCGGCGCTACGACTTGGTGCACTGCGCCTCGACGCCGTTCTTCGCGCTGCTCGCCGCCGGCGCGGCTCGTCGCCGCGGGGGCTATCGCCTGATCGTCGACTGGATCGAGGTATGGACGCTCGCCTACTGGCGCGAGTACCTCGGCAAGGTCAAGGGAACGATCGCCTGGACCGTGCAGCGACTGGCGACGCGTTTCGGGGAGCGCGCGTTCTGCTTCTCTCACCTGCACGAGCAGCGCCTCCGCGCCGAGGGGTTCCGTGGACCGATCGACGTGATCGGCGTCTACGCCGGCCCGCTCGAGCGACCGGACCCCACGCCGGCCGAGCCGGTCGTTGTTTTCCTCGGCCGCCACATCCCGGAGAAGGGCGTGCTCGCCTTGCCGGCGGCGCTCGCCTCGGCGCGCGAGCAGCTGCCGGAGCTCCGCGCCGAGATCCTGGGCGACGGACCGCTTCGCCTAGAGGTGGAGCGTCGGGTCCGCGAACTCGGGCTCGAGGACGTGGTGTCGTTGCCCGGATTCGTCAGCGAGGAGCACCGTCATGCGGCTGTGCAGCGAGCGCTCTGTGTCGCTTCGCCGTCGACCAGGGAGGGATACGGGCTCGTGATCGTCGAGTCCGCGGCGCTCGGGACGCCGAGCGTCGTGGTGGAGAGCCCCGACAACGCAGCGCTCGAGCTGGTCGAGGATGGGGTCAACGGCGTCGTCGCCCGTTCTGCCGACCCCGAGGAGCTTTCTGCGGCGATCGTGCGCGTCCACGAGGCGGGCGACGAGCTGCGGGCCTCCACCGCGGAGTGGTTCGAGCAGAACGCGCGCCGACTCTCGCTCGAGAGCTCCATCGACACCGTGGTCGAGGCCTACACCCGCGGCTGACATGCACGTCGCCTACAACCTCCTCCACCTCGTGCCCGGCGAGACCGGTGGCGCCGAGGTCTACGCTCGCCGGCTCCTGCCCGCTCTGCGGGCCGCCGACCCGGAACTCGAGGTCACCCTCTTCCTCGGCGGGCCGGCCGCGACGGAGGACTGGGGTGAGGGCGTCAGGGTCGAGCCGCTCCGTTTCGACCCGCGGAGCCGCGTCCGCCGTGTGCTTGCCGAGCAGACGCTGCTCCCCCGCGCCGTGCGCTCGGCGAGACCGGACCTGCTGCACAACCTCTTCAACACGGCACCAGCGCTGGCCCCCGTTCCGCAGGTGACGACGATCCACGACGTCGTCTTCAAGCGGTACCCGGAGACACACGGCATGCTGGCCAAGGGGGTTGAGGTGCTGGTGCCGCTCGCCGCGCGGCGCTCGACGCGCGTGCTGACGGACTCGGAAGCCTCGAAGGCCGACATCGTCCGCTTCCTCGGCTTGCCCGGCGAGTCCGTGGACGTCGTGCCGCTCGGCCCAGGCTTGCCGGAGCACATGCGAGGCGCGCCGCCGCAGGAGATTCGCCGCCGTTTCGAGCTCGGAGACGCTCCCCTCGTCCTGAGCGTGCTCGCAAAGCGTCCGCACAAGAACGCCGGCCGCTTGCTCGAGGCGTTCGCCCGCGTTCCGAGCGGGATCCTGTTGATGCCGGGGTACTCGACGGGCTACGAGCGCGAGCTCGAACGGCAGATCGACGCATTGGGTCTCCGCGGTCGTGTGCGCTTGCTCGGCTGGGTCGACGACGCGACCCTGGACGGGCTCTACCGCGCAGCGGACTGCTTCGTCTTCCCCTCACTCGCCGAGGGCTTCGGTCTACCCGTGCTCGAGGCGATGCTGCGCGGCGTGCCAGTCGCCTGCTCGAACGCGACCGCGCTACCGGAGGTCGTCGGCGACGCGGCGCTGCTGTTCGATCCGCTCGACGTCGACGCGATCGCCTCATCCGTACGCCGGATCCTGGAGGACCGCGGGCTCGCGGAGCGCCTGCGAGACGCGGGCCTCGCGCGGGCGCAGCGGTTCAGCTGGGCGGAGACGGCGAGGCAGACGCTCGCCAGCTATCGCAAGGCGCTCGCGTGACGGAACCGGCAGCCGTCTACTCGGTCTACCGGCGACGGAACGCAGCGGTGCTCGAGCGGCTGCTGGCGCCGGCGCTGGCGAGGGACTGGACGGTCGGGCTCTGGGCGCTCGACGAACCCCACTCGAGCCTGGCCGACTTGACTGCCGGCTCCGGGCCTGGGATGAAGTTCGACCTCGTCAATCGACTGCTCGAGGAACGTCGGCCGAACCCAACGCAACCGGTGGTCGTAGCCGACGACGATGCGGAGTTCGTGCGCGGCGATGTTGCGTCATTCCTGGAGACCGCGGCCGCAGCGAGGCTCGACCTCGCCCAGCCCGCCCATGTCTTGCGGAGCAACATCAGCCACCGCATCACGTGGAGGCGCCCCCTCTCGCGGGCGCGCCTGACGACGTTCGTCGAGATCGGGCCACTCTTCGCGGTCGCGCCGGAGTGGCGCGATCGGATCATTCCGTTCCCGCAGGAGATCGGAATGGGTTGGGGCCTCGAGCTCGACTGGATGGATCTGCGAGCGGACGGCTGCCGGCTCGGCATCGTCGACGCCACGCCTATCCGCCACCTCTCGCCGTTCGCGGCGGCATACGCGGCTGACGAGGAGATCGCAAAGCTGGCGCGCCTGCTGGAGGAGCGTGGCGCGCCGGGATGGCGCGGCCTTCGCAGGACGCTCGGGACGTGGCGGCCGTGGCAGCGGCGGCCGCCGTGGGGTCAGGCAGCCGAGAGCAGCCGGTCGTAGGCCGCAGCCAGTCGCTCGGCCGCCGCCTCGATCGAGTACCGGCGCACGAGCTCCGGCGGGTGTGCTGCGCGCTCCCCGGGCGGCCGAGCCAGCGGTCCTTCCGCGAGGAGCTCGGCGAGGCCCGGCCAGTCGCCCGGGGTGAAGTAAGCGGCGGCCTCGCCGGCCACCTCCCGGATCGCGCCGGAGCGGCTCGCGACGATCGGCAGACCGGCCGCCATCGCCTCGGCAAGCACGAGCCCGAACTGCTCCTCCCAGAAAAAGCGGGGGATGTCGCCGACGTAGTAGCCGCCCAGAGCCGTGGTGAGGCTCGCCAGCACCATGCAAGACGCGCCGGCGAATACGGCCGGCATCTCGTCGTACGGCACGGAGCGGATCTCGACGGTCTCTGCGAGGCCGAGCTCGCCCGCGTACGCCCGCAGGCGTTCCTCCTCGGGACCTGAGCCGATGATCAAGAGACGTGCCCGGGGTCCACCTTCGCGGCGGAGCAACATGAGCGCTCGCATCACATCCTGATGACCTTTTTCCCAAACGAGTCGGCCCGGCGACACGACCACATGCTCAGCCGACGGGGGCTCGGGACGCTCGGCCCTCGCGAAACGCTCGACGTCGATGCCGGGCGACATGACCTCGATCCGGTCCGGATCCGCACCCTCCAGCAGTAGCGCCGACCGGGCGCGCTCGGTCGTAGGCAGGAAAAGGTCCGTCGCTGCAAGCGTCTCGCGGCGGTAACTTCGCGCGGCACGGTTGCGATACGTGCCGAGGAAGGGCATCGTCTCCCAGACCGTGAGCGCCAGCAGGTAGCCGTGCCGGGGCTTCCGGCGGGCGGCGTCGCCGGCGAACCAATACGAGAGCTCTTCCGCGTGGACAACGTCGGCCCACTCGAAGGCCTCCTTCGCGCCCACGTAGTGGTCAGACGTGATGCCGGCGATCGCAGCGCCCACCCGGCCACGCGGTAGGTACGAGCTGACCGCCTTGACCGGGAACCGTCGGAGCCGGACGCTGGAGTCGTCGAACCAGTTCCTCGCCAGCCGCAAGTACGCAACCTCGAAGCGATCCGCGGGAAGACTCTCCCACGGCTTCAGCTCCCAGGGCGTCACCTGGTAGCCCCTCGCGATCAGGATGCGCACAGGCCGGTGCACGGGCCGCGCGAGGTTACTCGCCGAGCGCCCTGCGGTAGCTCGCGACCGTCGCTTCGGCCGTGCGCCCCCAGCTCAGCTCGCGGGCACGCTCCCCGCCCCGACGGACGAGATCGTCGCGAAGAGACTTGTCGGCGAGGAGGCGGCGAACCGCATCCGTGACCCCGGACTGATCGAGGGGATCGAACAGCAACGCTGCGCCGCCGGCCACCTCGGGGAGCGCCGGCCGGTTCGAGCAGGCAACCGGCACGTCACGCGCCATCGCCTCGAGCACCGGCAGCCCGAACCCCTCGATCAGCGACGGAAGCACGAAGCACGTCGCCGATGCGTAGAGCTCCTCGAGCTCGACGTCGGAAACCCAGGCGGGGAAGTGGACCCGATCCGCGACGCCGAGGTCGGCGGCCAGGTCGCGAAGCTCCCGCTCGTGCT
>JBOHAU010000018.1:0-32543 GCA_050698015.1 Gaiellaceae bacterium | reverse complement strand
CGCGCCGGCAAAGCCGGCACGGCCTCTGCTGGTCGGCGCCGATGAGTCGGCGCCTTCGGCTCGCGACCCAGAAGGTGGGCAGCATCACCCGGAGAGGCACCAGTGACCTACGTCTCCCTGACGGACGCCGATCGCGAGGAGATGCTCGAGACAATCGGCGTCTCCTCCGTCGAAGAGCTCTTCCGAGACGTTCCGGCCGGCGTTCGCCTCGACCGAGACCTCGATCTCGGCGAGCCGCTCCCGGAGCAGGAGATCGTCCGGCGACTGGAGGCGCTCGCGGGGCGCAACACGCCTGCCGGCGCAGAGATCTCATTCCTCGGCGCAGGCGTGTACGACCACTACGTCCCGGCGATCGTCGACGCGATCCTCGAGCGCGGCGAGTTCCTCACGGCCTACACCCCGTACCAGGCAGAGATGAGCCAGGGCGTGTTGCAGGCCCTCTTCGAGTACCAGACCGTGATCTGTGAGCTCACCGGCATGGACGTCTCGAACGCATCCGGGTACGACGGGACGACCGTCGCCGCCGACGCCTGCTACATCGCCAAGCACGCCACGGGCCGGACCAAGGTCGTCCTCGCGGAGTCGCTCAATCCCCAGGTGCGCCAGGTCGTGCGGACGTACGCCCCGGGCTTCGGCCTGGAGGTCGTCGACGTTCCGCACACGGACGGCGTCACCGATCCGGACCGGCTGCGCGTCGCGGCTGACGGAGCCGCCTGCGTGATCTTCCAGCAGCCGAACTTCTTCGGCTGCCTGGAGCAGGCGCCCGAGCTCGCCGCCGCCGCAAACGACGCCGGCGCGCTGTCCGTCGCCCATGTCGACCCGGTGTCGCTGGGGGTGCTCGAGGCGCCGGGCGCGTACGGCTGCGCGATCGCGATCGGCGAGGGTCAGGGCGCCGGCAATCCCCTGTCCTATGGCGGACCGCACTACGGCTTCTTCGCCGCGCGCGAGGAGTTCACGCGACGCATGCCAGGGCGCATCGTCGGCGAGACGACAGACGTGGCCGGCGAGCGCGGCTACGTCCTCACGTTGCAGACGCGGGAGCAGCACATCCGCCGCGAGAAGGCGACCTCGAACATCACCACCAACCAGACGCTGCTGGCGCTGGGCGGCCTGATCAATTTGTGTTGGCTTGGACCCGAGGGCCTTCGCGAGCTGGGGGAGACCTGCATGGCCCTCGCCGAGCATGCAAACGATCGCATCGGGCTACCGCTGTTGTTTCCGGAGCAGACAACATTCAAGGAATTTGCCATCCAGGTCGGACGACCCGCCCAGGAGGTGATCCGCGAGGCGCGCAAGCAGGGCATCCACCCGGGCTATCCGCTCGGCCGGGACTACGAGGGAATGGACGACGTCTTGCTCGTCGCCGTCACCGAGCGGCGCACCCTCGACGACATCGAGGAGCTCGCGAAGGTGCTCGCGCGATGAAGCTGATCTTCGAGAAGTCGCGCCCGGGCCGGCGCGCCGCGCAGCTGCCGCGACCGAGGAACCTGACCCCGGTGGCGGTTCCAGCCGAGCTGCGCCGCAAGCGCCTGCCTCGCCTTCCGGAGCTGCCCGAGGTCGAGATCGTCCGCCACTTCACCGAGCTGACGACCCGGAACTTCGGGATCGACACGGGCTTCTACCCGCTCGGCTCCTGCACGATGAAGTACAACCCTCGCGTCAACGAGCGAGTCGCGGCGCTGCCGGGATTCCGCGACCTGCACCCGCTTCAGGAGGAGGAAGGCTCGCAGGGTGCGCTCGAGCTGATGCTCGAGCTCCAGGAGATCCTGGCCGAGATCACCGGCCTCGATGCCGTCTCGCTGCAGCCGGCAGCCGGCTCCCAGGGCGAGCTCACGGGTCTGATGCTCATGCGTGCGTACTTCGCCGATCGCGGCGAGGGCGAGCGCAGGCGCAAGATCGTCGTCGCCGACACGGCACACGGCACTAATCCGGCCAGCGTCACGATGGCCGGATACGAGTTGGTCAAGGTCGACACGGACGCCCGTGGGAACATCGACCTCGACGACCTGCGCGCGAAGGTCGACGAGGAGACCGCCGGCCTGATGCTCACCAACCCGTCGACCCTTGGTCTCTTCGACGAGCACATCGAGGAGATCGCGCGGATCTTCCACGAGATCGGCGGTCTCCTCTACTACGACGGGGCGAACCTGAACGCCGTCTGCGGGGTCTCGAGACCGGGCGACATGGGCTTCGACATCGTCCACATCAACCTGCACAAGACGTTCTCGCAGCCGCACGGCGGCGGTGGCCCCGGCGGGGGCCCAATCGCGGTCCGGAGGCAGCTCGAGCCGTATCTCCCGGTGCCGGCCGTCGTCCGCGACGGCAAGCGCTTCAGGCTGGACTACAACCGGCCGAAGTCGATCGGCAAGGTCCGCGCCTTCACCGGCCCGTTCGGGGTCTTCGTCCGCTCGTACGCCTTCATCCTCGCCTGGGGCCGTGAGCTCCGGACGATGTCCGAGGACGCCGTCCTCAACGCCAACTACCTGCTCGCCCGGCTCAAGGACACCTACGAGCTTCCGTTCGACCGTCTTTGCATGCACGAGTTCGTCCTCTCGGCGCGGAAGCTCAAGCGCGAGCATGGGATCAGCGCGCTCGACGTGGCCAAGCGGCTGATGGACTACGGCTTCCACCCGCCGACGATCTACTTCCCCCTGATCGTGCCGGAGGCGCTGATGATCGAGCCGACGGAGACGGAGACCAAGGAGACGCTGGACTCCTTCGCCGACGCGATGGCGGCAATCGCCCGCGAAGCGGCCGAGCAGCCCGAGCAGCTGAAGGGCGCGCCGCACGATCGCTCCGTCAGACGTCTCGACGAGGTCAAGGCGGCCAAGCGCGCAGTCGTCCGCTACCGGTTCGAGGACCACCCCGACCTCGCCGCGGAGCCGACGGCCGGCACCGCGGCGGAAGCCCCCAAAGGGGTCTAGGGGCTCACAGCAGGTCGGTGTCGTCCTCGGGCTCGCCGCGGTGCTCCCGCAGGACGTAGACCGCGGCCGCGATCATCGGCAGCAGCAGCAGGAACTTGAGGTCGGCCCAGGCGGCTGCGAACCAGACCACGCCACCGCATGCATAGGCGCCCCGGCGGACGAGCTCGTCGTCCCGGACCAGTTGCCACAGAGAAGCAGCAGTTTCGTTCATGGGCTTCTCCTTTGCTTGCACACACATGAATCGGCGAAGACGGTGCTCCCGCCATCCCTCGGACGGTTGCACTGCAACAATCAAATGCGTGATCGATCTTCGCTCCGACACGCAGACACAGCCGACTCCGGGCATGCGCGAGGCGATTGCCTCGGCAGAGGTGGGCGACGAGCAGAATCGGGAGGATCCGACCGTCAACCGGCTCGAGGCTCGTGCCGCGGAGCTCCTGGGGCAGCCGGAGGCGGTGTTCGTTCCGACCGCGACGATGGCGAACGAGATCGCGTTGCGGCTTCACGGCGAGCCGGGCGACGAAGTGCTCGCGGAGGAGCACTCACATGTCTTGGTCGCGGAGCTCGGCGCACCCGCGGCTCTCAGCGGACTCCTCACCAGGCCGCTGCCGGGCGATCGCGGACGGCTGTCCCCGGACCAGATCCGCGAGCAGGCACGGATGTGGGACGACCGGCATACGCCGATGACCCGGATCGTCTCGATCGAGAACACGCACAACAGCTCCGGCGGCCGCGTGTGGCCGCTCGAGGAGGTCGAGGCGATGGCGGAGACGTGTCGCGAGCTCGGCCTCCGTCTCCACCTCGACGGCGCGCGGCTCTTCAACGCGGCCGTCGCGCTCGGCGTGCCCTCAGCCGAGATCGCCCGCCACGCCGACACGGTGACGATCTGCCTCTCCAAGGGGCTTGGCTGTCCGCTCGGCGCGCTCGTCGCCGGCTCTTCGGAGCTCATGGTGCGCGCCCGCCGCTACAAGCACCTGTTCGGTGGCGCCATGCGCCAGGCCGGCATCGTCGCCGCCGCCGGCGTGTACGCCTTCGACCATCACATCGAGCGGCTGGCGGAGGACCACGCGCGCGCGAGGCGGCTCGCGGAGGGGCTCGCCGAGGCAGGTCTGCCCGTGGACGTCGACGAGGTCGAGACGAACTTCGTCCAACTGGACGTCGCACCGCTCGGACTCACCTACACGGACGCGCTCGAGCGGCTCCATCAGGCGGGCGTCGGCTTCTCGGGGACGATCCACGCCACCAAGCTCCGGGCGGTGACCCACCTGGGCGTCACCGACGACGACATCGAGCAGGCGATCGAGATCGCGCCCCGGGCACTTCTGGATCAGCGTTCGCCGGCGAAGAAGAAGGCCACAGCGACCGCGACGTAAGCCAGGATCAGCGCCACCCCGCGGGCGCGACTCGACTGTCCTTGCACGAGCAGCGCGAACGTAAAGACCGTGGCGGCGGCCACGGCGGCAAGCTCGACCATGCGGAACGACAGCGCCAGCGGGTCGATCAGCCAGGAGAGGAGCGCGACTGCGGGAATGAGGAACACCGCGACCTGCGCGCTCGAGGCGAGTGCGATCTCGGCCGCAAGCTTGATCTGGCCTCGAGCGGCGACGACCACCGCTCCGCCGTGCTCCGCCGCGTTCCCGACGATCGCCACGATCACCGCTGCGACGAAGAACTCCGACAGGTGTGCCTCCGTCGCGAAGACGTCGATCGAGCCGACGAGGATCTCGGCGATCAGAGCCGTCACGACGGTTGCAAGCCCAAGAACGAGTAGTGCCATCCGGAAGCTCCAGGCCATGATCTCCGGAGGCTGATCGGAGGTGTGGAGCCGGCGATGCCGCCGGAGCGAGAGCCACGTCACGCCGACGTAGACGAGCAGCAACACGATCGAGACCGGCACGGACAGCTTGGCGATGAAATCCCGCTCGGGATCGCCCTCCCAGCCCGGCACGGCGGGTACCAGGAAGAGCAGAACGGCGAAGCCGACGAGGGCGAGCGAGACGAAGCTCGACTCGCGGTCGATCGGGCCGCGGCCGCCGAAGAGCAGCGAGAACCCGAGCACGAGCAGGAGGTTCCCGACGACGCTCCCGGTTAGCGATCCGCGGACGACTTCGAACTTGGCCTCGCTGACCGCGAACAGCGCGATGATCAGCTCCGGCGCGTTCCCGAACGTCGCGTTCAGGAAGCCGCCGATCCCGGGCCCGGTATGGTGGGCCGCCTGCTCCGTCGCCTCGCCGATCAACCAGGCCAGCGGGATCAGCGCCGCAGCGGCGAGCACGAACTCGACAACCTCGCCGGGGTGGAACGCGTAGTGGACGACGATCGTGACCGGGGCGAGGGCGAGCGAGCCCCAAAGGATCCTCCTGGCCACGGAATTAGATCGGTGATGCCATGAGATCGCAGGTTCGGGGCGCGAGCTGGCCGCTCTGGGGCGCGGCGGCAAGGCGTTGCCGATGCCAGAGGGCATCGGTGACGACTTGGCGTCGCGAAGCGTACGCACCGGGCAGCGGGCCGCTAACGGGCCGCTGAACGGGGCGGGAGCGGCCCAGACGCGTCAGATCGTGCATCCGCACGCGCGAGATCGTGGCATCACCGATCTACCCTACCGAGCGTGCTGAGGGCGATTCTCTTCGACTGGGGCGGGACGCTGATGCGCGACGAGTGGAGCGACGAGATCGCCCTGGAGGGCCACGCCGCCGGACTGGCCGCGCTCGCCCGCGAGGGCTTGCCGGACGCCGCCGCCTTCACGCAATACCTCCGCGATCACGACGCGGAGCTCTTCCCGCCCGCGAGCGAGGACGAGATCGACATCTCCGACGTCATGGCCGGCTCCTTCCGCGATCAGGGTGTGGAGCTCACGGACGACGACGTCCGGCTCTTCCTCCGGGCCGCGCAAGACGTCTGGTCGTCGCACTACTTGCTGGCCGACTCCACCCACGCACTGCTCGAGGCGCTCCGCGGCCGCGCCCTCAAGCTCGGCCTGGTCTCGAACACCGCGAGCCCGCGCTGGCTCCTCGAACCGGTCCTCGAACGGCAAGGGATCACCGAGCGCGTCGACGCGGTCGTGCTCTCCTCGGAGGTCGGAAAACGGAAGCCCCACCCGGCCATCTTCGAGCAGGCGCTGGGAGACCTCGGCGTCGACGCGGGCGAGGCGCTCTTTGTCGGCGACCGGCTCGAAGCCGACGTGCTCGGGGCGTCACGGGTGGGGATGAAGACGGTGCAGGCAGTCTGGTTCCGAGCCGACGAGGGCCCGGCGAACGTCGAGCCGGATTACCAGGCGTTCACGCTCATGGACGTCCTGAACGTTGCCGATCGCCTCGCCGCCTAGCGCGTTCGGATCACCCTGTCAAGTCTTGCGCGGCCGTGAAACCGTCGACCAAAATCAAGGAATGGCGTCACACGAGATCACTCGTCCGCAGCGCGAGCTTCCGCTCCGCCCGCAGGACGAGGTCGAGTGCCGCCGTTGCGGGATCCACTGTGACAAGGTCGTCTATCCCGGCGCCTGCGTGGCCCGGTCATGCCCCTTCCTGTACGCCTACCAGGAAGTCGGTCGGACGTACGTGGGCTGCATGCAGAAGGTCTTCGGGGTCGAGATCGACCTCGAGCTCTTGGAGGAAGCCGAAGCCCGAGCACCGGGCTTCGGTGCTGTCAAGGCCACCCGGAACCCGCTGCCGATGTGTCAGGCCGAGGTCGAGAGCACGTACCTCAGCCGGACCGACGACCTCGGCTGCGTGAATCCCGAGTTCCACGAGCTCCCCGTCGGCCAGCCGAGCTTCCGCGTCTTCGCGCAGGTGCGGGGCTCCGCCCAGTAGTTCCGGCTTTCCAGAGCTCCCGCAGCTTCCGCATCTCCTCGGCGTCGGCGCCCTTGCCGTGTTGCCCCTCGGTCTCAACGACGGCGGGCAGGTGCTGGAGCCGCGGATTGCCGAGGAAGACGGAGAGCTTCTCGCCGATCAGGCCCTCCCTGAGGTTTGCGTGGCGGTCGCGGTTGGAGCCGAGCGGAGTTTGCGAGTCGTTGACGTGGAGGGCGCGGAGGCGATCGAGTCCGATCAGGCGGTCAAACTCGTCGAGCAGCGCGTCGAGCGCGGCAGGATCGGTGACGTCGTAGCCGGACGCCCAGAGGTGGCACGAGTCGAGGCAGACGCCGAGGCGTGGGTGTCCGTTCAGCCGGTCGACGAGCGTCGCGAGCTCCTCGAGCGAGCGGCCGATCGTGCCGCCCGTTCCGGCGGAGTTCTCGATCAGCAGCCACGTCGTGTCGGAGCAGCGCTCGAGAACCTGCTCAATCGCCGGAGCGGCGCGTTCGAGACCAGCCTCGAAACCGCTCCCGAGATGCGATCCGACATGGAAGACGACGCCCTCGGCGCCGATCGCACAAGCCGTGTCGACCGTGCTTGCAAGCGTCGAGACTGACTTCGCGTAGAGCTCGTCGTCCGGGCTCGCGAAGTTGCAGAGGTAGATCGCGTGCACGAGCGTCGAGCCGATGCCTGCGTCGTGCGCACGCGGAGCGAAGCCCGCCAGGACCTCGGGGTCGTGATTCGGAAAGCGCCAGGCACGCGGGCTCTGGACGAAGAGCTGGAGCGCCTCGGCCCCGATCTCCTTGGCCCGCTCCGGAGCGGCCTTGACGCCGCCCGAAACGTGGCCGCCGAAGAGCACGTCCCTACGATAGTGAGCTGATGTCCGTCCGCGTCCGCATGGCCCCGAGCCCCACCGGCTTCCTCCATATCGGGGGCGTCCGGACCTTTCTGTTCAACTGGCTCTTCGCACGAGGCCGGGGAGGGGAGTCCCTCCTGCGGATCGAGAACACCGACACGAGTCGCGAGGTCGCGGAGTCGACCGAGCAGATCCAGCGCTCGCTCTCCTGGCTCGGCATCGACTGGGACGGCGAGGTGCGCTTCCAGCTCGACCGGATGGACGACGCGCGACGGCTCGCCCGGCAGCTCGTGGACGAAGGGAAGGCGTACGAGGACGACGGCGCGATCCGCTTCCGGATGCCGGACGAGGGCACGACCGCCTGGGACGACGCGGTCCGGGGCCGGATCGAGTTCCCCAACGAGCAGCTCGAGGATCTCGTCCTGGTTCGCACCGATGGCCGGCCGACGTACAACTTCGCCAACCCGGTCGACGACATGCTCGACGGGATCACACACGTGATCCGCGGCGCCGACCACGTGTCGAACACGCCGAAGCAGATCCAGATCCTTCGGGCGCTGGGCGCCGAGCCACCGGTCTACGCCCACGTCCCCGACGTGCTCGGCACCGACGGAAAGAAGCTCTCCAAGCGGCACGGCGCACAGTCGGTCGAAGACTTCCGCGCCGAGGGCTACATCCCGGAGGCGCTCGTCAACTTCCTGGCCCGGCTCGGTTGGGCGTACGACGACAAGACCGAGGTGTTCTCGCGCGAGGATCTCGTGCGTCTGTTCAGCCTCGACCGCGTCTCTTCGAGCCCGGCCGTCTTCGACTACGAGAAGCTCGCCTGGCTGAACGGCGTCCACCTGCGAAACCTGCCGCCGGACGAGTACGCCGACCGCGTAATCACGTTCCTCCGCGAGCAGGGGATCGACTGGGACGAGGAGCTCGTGCGGCGGGCGGCGCCGCTCGTTCAGGAGAAGATCGAGACCCTCTCGCAGTTCCCGGATTACGTTCGCTTCCTGTTCGAGGAGGTGAAGCCGGATCCGGCGCTCCTCGACAACCGCGTCCTCGAGGCGGCTGCAGAGACGTTGTCGGAGCTCGAGCCTTTCGACGCGGCGACGATCGAGGCGGCCCTGCGTGAGCTGGCCGAGCGCCTCGAGCTCAAGCCGCGCGAGGCGTTTCAGCCGATTCGAGTTGCGGTCACCGGGTCGAAGGTTTCACCTGGACTCTTCGAGAGCATCGAGCTGCTCGGCCGGGAGAAGAGCCTCGCCCGGCTCAGTGCCGGGCTCGACGAAGCGGCTTAGGGGGGCCGAGAGGATCCAGCGCGCGCTGGAAGTCGATCCAGGCACGTCGACGAAAGCTCGCAGTCGGTTGCGGCAGCCGGGCCGCGAGTCGCTCTTGGACCTCGTCAGCGTTCCCTGACTCTGGTCTCCTTCCCATTTTCAATCCGTAAACGAGACGAGCGCCGAATCGGGTACGGCCGAAACGGAAAGCCCCGGAAACCGATGGATTTGCAAGGTGCCGTTACACTCGGAAGGTGGACGGCGACAGCGCGACAGTGCTGGTTGTCGACGACGATCCCTCACTCCGGCTTCTCTGCCGAGTCAACCTGGAGCTCGAGGGATACGGCGTCGTCGAGGCCGGAACGATCAGCGAAGCCGAAGCCGCTCTCGACCACGGCGGCGTCGACGTGGTCCTGCTCGACCTCCACCTCGGCAACGAGCAGGGCATCGCGCTCGTCCCGAAGATCGAAGAGCGGGGGCTCGCCGCGTCGCTGGCGCTCCTCACGGGCAGCCCCGGCAGTCGCCTCCCGAGTGGGGCTACGGTCATCCCCAAGCCCTTCGCGATCGGCGAGCTGACCGGGACCGTTCGCCGGCTAGCGGCTTCGTAGGCCTCCGCGACTTCGGTAGATTCCGCGCCCGTGAGCGTCACCGCCGTCCGCACGCCCGCCGAATACGAAGCCGAGCTCCAGCGCTATTTGTTCGAGCGCGCCGAGGAAGGGCGTGCCGTCCGGGTCGGGGAGAAGGAGATCTCGGAGCGCGCCGAGATCGTCGCTCGCTACCGAGAGCTCTTCACCCGCGAACAGCTCGACGCGTTGAAAGAGGCCGAGGAGTCGGTTTCAGGCGTCGAGCGTGAGCGCGTGTACCGGCTCCGCAAGACGTGCGAGTCGGGCTTGGTGGACATCGAGCTGAGCGAGCGCGAGGACGCTCTCGAGAACGCCATCCTGGCCACGCGGGTGATCTACCGCAGCGAGGAGCTCCCACTCCGCTCGGCCCAGGCCAAGCTCGCCGTGCTTTCGGGGTACGCCGACCGCGAGGAGCTCGGAGAGCTCCAGGGAGACGCCTCCGCTGCGTTCAACGACGAGCGCATGGAGCTGCTAAGGGCCCGGGAGGAGCTCGACGCCGAGCTCTCCGACCAGCCCGATGCGGTCGCGCGGAACGACGAGGAGAAGGGAATCTCGCTGCGAAACCTGTCACGGGTCCTCAGTGAGGCGAGTCGCGACGCCGACGAGGTCTACGGGCGGCTCTCGACCGGGTGGTTCGACAAGCTGCTCGGCGGCGAGCGCCCTGAAATTCCGACCTCGTACCACGTCTCCTGGCTGCGGCGGCTCTCGCCGCTCGAGGCGACGTACACGAAGGAGCGTGCAACCGAGGTTTGCCTTCAGACGCTTCGGGAGCTCGGCTTCGACCTGAGCCAGGAGCCGAACATCCGGCTCGACCTCGACGACCGCCCGCAGAAGTCGCCGCGTGCGTGCGTGATTGCGGCCGACCCCCCGAAGATCGTGCACCTGATCACGCGCGCGCAAGGCGGGCTCCACGACTACCAGGCGTTCCTCCACGAGGCCGGCCACGCGCTCCACTACGGCAATTGCGACCCGGAGCTGCCCTACACGTTTCGTAACCTCTCACGCGACCACGCGCTAACCGAGATCTACTCGTACATCTTCGAGGCGATCTCACGCGAGCCGGCCTGGCACGCCGAGTACTTCGATCTCTCGGCCGAGCAGGCCGAAGAGAACGCCGAGGCCACGGTCTTTCTCGAGGCGCTCCTCTTTCGCCGGTACACGGCGAAGTTGCGCTTCGAACTGGAGTTCTGGGGCAACTTCGACAACGGCGGCGGCGCCGGCCCCGACGAGTACCACCGCCTGCTCACGTCCGCGACCGGCATCGCGTACCGTCCGGACGCGTACCTGGCGGACATGGACGCCGGCTTCTACTCCGCCGATTACCTCCGCGCCTGGATCCGCTCCGCGCAGCTGCGGCAGTGGCTGGTGCGTGAGGTCGGCGAGGACTGGTGGCGAAACAGCGAGACCGGCGACCACCTGCGCTCGCTGTTCGCCGAAGGCACGCAGCCGACGAGCGAGGAGATCGCGGGCCGGCTCGGCTTCGACCCACACGATACGAAGCCGCTCCTCACCGAGTTGGGTGCCTGACGCCTCTGGTCGGCGTCGGCTCCCGCCGGGCGGAGCCCGGCTCCGCCGCCGCCTGACGCCAGGTGCCTGACGTCCGGTTCGACCGGTTCTACCGGTACGACGAGCTAACGGAGATCCTGCGAGCCTGGGCCGAGGACCGGCCCGACCTCTTCCGCCTCGACTCGATCGGCTCGTCGTACGAGGGTCGGGAGATCTGGCTCTGCACGCTGACCAACTTCGAGACCGGGCCGGATCTCGAGAAGCCGGCATTCCTGATCGAGGCGAACATCCACTCGATCGAGGTGACGGGGACGACCGCCGCGCTCCACCTGATCGAGCGGCTGCTGTCCGGCTACGGCGACGACGAGCGGGTCACGCGACTGCTCGACTCGCGAACCTTCTACGTCGTCCCGCGCCTGAACCCCGATGGGCCTGAGCTCGCCCTCGCCGAACGGCCGCGGTTCATCCGCTCGAGCACCCGCCCGTGGCCGCTGGCGGACGAGGTGGACGGCCTCCACGAGGAGGACATCGACGGTGACGGCCGGATCCTGATGATGCGCGTGCCGGATCCCAACGGCGCGTGGAAGCCGCACCCGAAGGAGCCGCGGATGCTCGTCCGCCGCGAGCCCGACGATGCGGAGGGCGAGTTCTACCGCGTCCTCTGGGAAGGTCGGATCCGCAACTACGACGGCGTCACGATCAAGGTCGCACCGCCACTCGAGGGCCTCGACCTGAACCGCAACTTCCCGATGGAGTGGGCGGTCGAAGCCGAACAGTACGGCGCCGGTCCCTACCCGACGTCGGAGCCGGAGATCCGAGCGCTCGTCCAGGCGATCGTCGACCGCCCGAACATCACCGGCCACATCGCGTACCACACGTTCAGCGGTGTCCACCTCCGGCCGTACTCGAGCTACCCCGACGAGCACTTCCCGACGAACGACCTTCGCGCTTACCAGCTGATCGGTGCGAAGGCCACCGAGCTGACCGGCTACCCGGCGGTCTCGATCTTCCGCGACTTCAAGTACGACCCGAAGCAGGCGGTCAAGGGCGGCGCCAACGACTGGCTCTTCGACCATCTGGGGCTCTTCTCGTGGACGACGGAGTTCTGGAGCCCGCAGAGGGAGGCCGGGATCGAGGAGTTCCAGTTCATCGAGTGGCTGCGCGACCACCCACCCGAGGACGACCTCAAGCTGCTCCGCTGGAACGACGAGCAGCTGGAGGGCAAGGGCTACGTCGACTGGTACCCGTTCGAGCACGACCAGCTTGGGCCGGTCGAGCTCGGCGGGTGGGACCTCATGTACTGCTGGGCGAACATCCCGCCGCAGTTCCTCGAGCGGGAGATCGCACCCCACACGGAGTTCGCGATCTGGCAGGCGCTTGTGTCGCCCCGGCTCGAGCTGCGTTCGTCGGAGGTCGAAGAGCTCGGCGCCGACCGCTGGCTGATCAGGCTGGTCTTGGAAAACTCGGGCTGGCTCCCGACGAGCGTCACCGAGAAGGCGGTCGAGCGGAAGGCCGTGCGGCCGCTGGAGGCCGAGATCACGCTCCCGGAGGGCGGGAAGGTGATCGGCGGCGAGCGGAAGGTCGAGCTCGGGCAGCTCGACGGCCGGGTCAACCGTCGCTCGCTGCTCTGGTGGGCGACAAACGACGCGACCAGCGACCGCGCCAAGGTGGAGTGGGTCGTGGAGGCGGCGGCGGGCTCGACCGTGAGGGTCGAGGCCCGCCACCAGCGCGCCGGGACAATTCGGCGCGAATTGACGCTCGGTTAGCCCGCCGAGGTGTGGGAGATGTTCGTATCCTCCAGCGTCTCGATCCGTGCGTTCGTGGTCGACCCGTTGACGAGCGTGTCCCCGTTGACGACGACCATGCCGGTCGCAACCGCCTCGCGTTCCTGGCCGACGAAGTGACCGGTGAACCCGGGGAACGTTGTGGTGTTGGTCGTCACCTCGATCGGCCCGGTGCCCTCCCAGTTGATGTCGGCGGTCACGGTGCGGTCCTGGCGGGTCGTGATCGTGCCTGTGACGGCCGCGGTCTGGAGTGAGGGTGACCAGCTGAACTCGGCCGGGCCGGAGCCGCTGTCGCTGATGAAGCTGCCGTCGCAGTCGAACCCCCGGATGAAGACGGTCAGGAAGTCGCTGTCGAGCGTGGTCTCCCCGTTCTCCTGCTCCTCCTCGTGGCCGCCCAGCACTGTCACCCGCTGCTGGACGCTCGTTCCGTCGCCACAGTCCTTCATGACGACGTAGTTCGCGGTCGCCACGACCTCGAAACGATGGAAGGTGTCGGTAGCTGCGGACGCGGAAGCCGGCGCGATCAGGGCGGCGACGACCGCGAGCAGCGACACGGCGGTTCTGATCGACATGTGTACCCCCTCCTCGAATGACGGTCAATCGACCTCTACGTGGCGAGGAGAGGTCCGGTTTCCTACCGGACGACGCGATACCGGAGGTGCGACACGACGGGCGAGCTGACGACCCTCGTCGGCTCGAGATCCACGCCGGTCACGCCGTCGAGCAGGCGCACACCACCGCCGAGCAGCAGCGGGACGACATGGAGCTCGAGCTCGTCGAGAAGCCCGGCGCCGAGATACTGCTGGACGACGTCCGCGCCGCCCGCGACGTGGACGTCCTTGTCCCCGGCAGCGGCGCGGGCCTGCTCGAGCGCCGCTTCCAGGCCGTCGGTGACGAACGTGAAGGTCGTCCCCTGCAGCTCGAGCGGCTCGCGCGGATGGTGCGTGAGGACGAAGACCGGGTGACCGAACGGCGGCTCGTCACCCCACCAGCCGCTCGCTTTCGGATCGTCTTCCCAGGGCCCCGCGCCGCCGCTGAACATCCGGCGACCCATGATCGTCGCGCCGGCCCTCTCGACGCCTTCCTCGATGACCTCGTCGTCCGGTCCGGTCTCGCCGCCTTCCATGCCGTGCCGTTCGCGCCAGCTCTTCAGTCGAACCACCCACTCGTGGAGGCCTTCGCCGCCCTCGCCGAGCGGCTGCTCGAGCGTCTGGTTCGGGCCGGCCACGAAGCCGTCGAGCGAGACGGAGATGTCGCAGATCACAGCCATGAGCTCTCCTTGGTCGTTTCAGGTAAGACCGCGCGCGGACGGGAAACTCATCGCTCCCCGGCGAGCAGGAGCTCGAGCTCCTCGGCGAGGATCTTCTTCGCCGGGTCGGCACGTCCGTTGACGAAGCGGATCCCCTCGGCCTCCAGAAGGGCTCTGCACTTCCGCGGCCCTCCGCCGCCGCCGCCCCAGCCCTCGGGGATCGACCCGTCGGCGTGGATAACACGCCACGCGTTGGGGAAGTCGTGGGTGGCGGACGCGATCCGACCGACTGTGCGGGCGGAATTGGCTCTGCCGGTTGCGGCCCTCCCGACCTCGCCGTAGGCCGTCCAGTACCCCTCGGGGATGACGCGGGCAGCCCGCAGGATCCTGTCGCCGATCAGGAGCACGGGACGACCGCTTGATGTTCGCTCTGCATCTGCGCCAGCTCCCTCGTCATCGCCGTCGGTTTGATGCTGCCGCTCTTGTCCTTGTACGGCCGATCGAGAAACCCCACCAAGAGGAGCCCGGAAGCGACGATCACCGCGACCGCGGCGATCAACGCCGCCTGCGTGAACCGGGCTTCGCGAGGATCCGCGAACAAGCCCACTGCGGCGATCACCACTACCGCTCCGAGGATGAGGATGAACCAGAGAACGGGGGGCACAAGGCCCGACGCCTGGGCAATTCGCCCCTGACGCCCCTTTCGCCGCTCCTCGTTCAACGCGAACCAGTGATCGTACGCGGCAAGTTGCTTCTCGCCTTCGAGCGCGATCCGTGCGGCACTCTCTTCCAGCGCAGTGACCCGTGCGTCGACTACCGGGCTTGTCTCGCCGTCGCGCATCGCGGGCCACTCGTCGGCGATGACCTCTCGGGCGTAGCAGATGACCTGCCCCTGTAGCTGAGCGCGCACCGTCGGGCTGAAGGGAAGAGCGGCGTGAAACATCGCGAGCGTGGCCGTCGCCTCTTCCTCCGCGTCGGACTTCGCGCCGCCGTAGCTCTCGAACGCGACGAAGAAGACGAAGGCGACGATCACCATGTAGGCGGTGCCGACCACGGTGTAGACGGCGGCCGCCGGAATCGCATCCTTGAAATACGTTCCCTCGGGCGCGCGGCGGCGCACGAGGAGCATGCCGGCAGCGCTCACCGCAGCCGCGCCCAGGATCACCAGGACCGCAAGCCACAGGTCCATGAGCTACGCGGAAACTGAGGTCAGACGGGGCATCGGCGAAGTATCTCTATGTCGCCTGGGCTGAGCCAGATCCCTCATCCAATCGTGAAAGGCGCATACGGTCTGCGAGGGACAGGATCAGCGGTAGCCCTGCGCCACTGCGTATTCCTCGGCGACTCGCTTCGGAACGCAGAACGCCCAGGCGTCCTCGACCAGCTCGCGCATTTCCCGCTCGTCGATGGCCGCGAGGTCGACGTGAACCCAGTTGTAGCGGAGGTCGTGCTGACTCGGCCGCGAGAACTTCTCCGGCTCGGATTCGACGAGCGCGTCGCGCCACTCCTTGGGGAAAGCGAAGCCCATGGTCGAGCCGTCCTTCGAGAGGGAGAGGTAGACGATTCGGCCGATCCGAAACTTGACCCGGCCGCGCACCAGCCCCTCGCTGCTGCGAGGAAGCGTGGCCGCAAACGCGCGAATCTCGTCGATCGTCACCACGTCGTCAGCGATCAGGATACGGCCGGCGACCTGGATCTTGCGGACGACCGCGGTGGGCTCCGCGTGAGCAGAGCCCACCGCGTCGACCTCATCAGCTACTGCTTCTTCTTGCGGTTCTTCGCCTTCTCCTGCGCCTCGGTCTTCGTTGCTGCTACGCGGTCTTTCGCCGCGACGCATGCACCGAGCGGAGCGCCGGACAGGCCCTTTGCCTGGCAGGCTGCGATCGCAGCCATGATCTGCTGCTGCGTCTGGCCTGCGTTCTTCGCGTGCGCCATCGTCGAGACGCACTTGCCGAACGCGTTCCGGTCGTTCGCGTTTGTGCCCCAGAGCTCGTTGAACGCAGCGGCGCCCATTCGCGCGCGCTCGGCCTTACAGAGCTTCGCCGGATTGACCTTTGCAGCGGGTGGCTTCGGCCCGCCCGGGGTGATGAACGTCTGGTCATTGATCGTCACCTTGCGGACGAGGACCGTCTGCTCCTTGTCCGGTTGCGACCAGCCGCCGTCCACGACTAGCTGGATCGCGGTGATCGGCTGAGCGCCGAGGGCGGCCACAGCCGCCGCCCAGGTCGTGCATTGCGTGCCCGCAATTAGCTGCGAGGTGTCGACGCGACACGGATCGCTCGTGCCCACCAGGTTGCCGCTCGAGATCCACCCCGTCGGGCAGGTATTGAAGCTCGGCGCGGGGCCGAGGTAGACAAACACGTTCTTGCCGCCGATCGTGATCTGGAAGCGCGGCGAGCCTCCGCCGCAGTTGTCGTTCGTGACGTCGAACTCGGCGCTAAGGGTGGTCAACGTGGCCAGCGTTGCACCAGTCGGCACCGAAAAACTGATCGCACCGAAATCGTTCGCCGTGCTGACGTCAGAGAAGTCCGACACCAGCTCAACTTTGTTCCCCTGGAGCGTCGCAGTCCCAGACAGCGTGAAGCCGTTGGCCGCGTACGCGGGTGCGGCGACGGCTGTCGCTATGACCGCGACGACCGCTACAAGCAATCGTTTCATTCGAGACAGTCCTTTCGTCTTTTTCGCGAGTAGGTCCCCAATGAACTTTCCCGTCGAGACTGTCTCCATGCGCGCTGTTTGTGAGCATCCTGTAAAAGCTGCCGGCAACTGCCGGCGTCAGGAGCTCGAGCGATCCACGAGCTGCAACAGCTCGTGAGCTGCGAGCTCGATCTCTTTGTGTCGCCACTCAGCTGCGCGGTAGTGGCAGGCGATCAGCCCCGTGCGGTGAAGCCGGCGAAAGTCGCCGTAGACGAAGGCGTATCGCGCCTTCGTCTCATCTGCGGCGCCTTCGGTGAGCCCGAGGTGCCACTCGCCGTACTCGCTCCAGGAGTGTGACGCGAGAAACGTGTTCTGGGCCTCCGCATTCGGCTGGACGTCGCCCCAGTCGCTGTTGAGCACGTATTGGCGGCCGCGGATCAAGCGACGCGCTTTGGCGACCGCGCGTTCGTTCACGACGTACTTCGCCATCCGCCGGATTGTGACGGGCTCGACCTAGCGAGATAGAGAGGCGCTACGGGATTCGAACACCCCTGCAAATAGGCATGTTCTCGACGCTAGGGTGGCACCCGGGTAGGCACGAGGCGGGCGGTTTGGGAAGACCGGCCGCTCGGAAACCCTGTCGTCGCGTGCCACAAGAACCGTGACGGCCGGCAACCGCGGCGAAGAAGTCGTCGGGGAGGTTGCGACCAGCCGGACGCTCGAGTTGGAGCGTTGCCTAGGGTGGCGATCCTAGGAATGAAAACTCTGCTCCGCCTGCGTGAGCCGTTCGCCCGGAGAGACCCAAGACCTGTTCGTGAGTCGGCCTAATGCCGATGCCTCGGGCGCCGGGTCGTGAAATCCACGGCGACGTAGGACGCGGCGGCGAGCAGAAAGACCCACACGATCAAGAGGATGAGCCAACCCCAGTCCCATCCGTGTACCCAGAAGTGCATGACACCTCCCTTACCCTGTTCCTTCACCTCAGTGTCCGTCGTCACATGGACACACAGAATCAGGGGCGGCCACATAACCGGTGGGCCTAAGTACTGATTCTTCGGCCGCGTCATCGGTGCCACTGACCTCAGCCTGGGCGGGTCTTCGCGCCTAATCGGTACTTGGCGGTCACGGCCTCAGTGGCTTCCCCGAGCTCGCAGCGTTGTCGTGTTGACGCTCGCCGTGGCTCAGAAGGAGGTGATCAATCCAGGCCCGCCGAGATGCTCACGAAGATCGAGCGGATCGTCTCGGAGCCCCGCTACGCCAGCGGAAAACTACGGCCGCCGCATCTGGGGTTGCGCGGATGAAGAACGAGCGACCCGGCGAAATGCTCGTGGGACTACGAGGAGGTGAGGCAGCATGAAATACAAACGATTCGGCGTGCTCGTCGCGCTGACGGCCGTGGCGGCAACCGCAGTAGCGGTGATCGCGCTGCCCGGCGGCGACGCGACGGCGAGCAGCAAGGTGACGCGGCAGTACTACATCGCTGCCGACGAGGTGGCGTGGGATTACGCGCCGAGCGGGATCAACCAGATCAGCGGCGAGTCGTTCGGCGAGGAGGAGAACGTCTTCGTCGCCAGCGGCCGCGACCGGATCGGCAAGGTCTACCTGAAGGCGCTCTACCGCGAGTACACCGACGGGACGTTCACGACCCTGAAGCCGCGGCCCGACGACTGGGAGCACCTCGGGACGCTCGGCCCGGTCGTCCGCGCCGAGGTCGGGGACACGATCGTCGTCCACTTCAAGAACAACACCCGCTTTCCCGTCAGCGCCCACCCGCACGGCGTCTTCTACGAGAAGGACTCGGAGGGGGCGCCCTACAACGACGGCACGAGCGGGACGGACAAGGCGGACGACGCCGTCCCTCCCGGCGGCACGCACACCTACACCTGGGAGGTGCCCGAGCGGGCGGGGCCCGGGCCGAACGACCCGAGCACGATCCTCTGGATGTACCACTCGCACGTCGACGAGCCGGGGGACACGAACGCCGGCCTGATCGGCCCGATCATCGTCGGCCGTGAGGGGAGCCTGAACCCCGACGGGACGCCGACCGACGTCGACCGCGAGCTCGTGACCATGTTCACCGTCTTCGACGAGAACGCGAGCCCCTACCTCGACGCGAACATCCAGCAGTACGCGGGCGTGCCGTCGAGTGTCCACCCCGAGGATGAGGAGTTCGAGGAGTCGAACCTGATGCATTCGATCAACGGCTTCGTCTACGGGAATCTGCCTGGGCTTGAGATGAGCGAGGGCGAGGCGGTGCGCTGGTACGAGCTCGGGATGGGCACCGAGGTCGACCTACACACACCCCACTGGCACGGCAACACCGGCACCTGGGCCGGGATGCGCACCGACATCATCGAGCTGCTGCCGGCGAGCATGAAGGTGTTCGACATGACCCCGGACGCCGACGGCACCTGGCTCTTCCACTGCCACGTCAACGACCACATCAGCGCCGGCATGCTGGCGCTCTACACGGTCAACCCCTAACCACCTCTACCGAGGCCGCCGCCCCGCCGCATGAGCTGGCGGAGCGGCGGCCCGCCCACGGCGCAGAGATTTAGGAACCAGCCGCACTCGGGGGCTGAGGCGCTTGCGCGCGCGGCTGGTCAGCGTCAGTCTCGCTCCGAGGTCTCGTCGACAGCGTGGAGCGGGTCCTTCGCCTCGACACTGCCCTACTTGAGTTCGCGCGGCTGGTGAACCGTGGACGACGGCAGGATATTTCTCCCCGCACGTTCTGTGACTCGGCGTGAGATCGCGGGAATGGCTAAGGATTTGACGACTTCTCGCGGCTACGGCTGGAAGCACCAGCAACTGCGCCGAAGGTTCGCGCGGGACGTCGAGCTTGGCCTAGTCTTCTGCGCTCGCTGCGGCCGCCCTATCCTTCCCGGAGAGCCGTGGGATCTCGGACACGACGACTTCGACCGCTCGCTCTATACGGGCCCGGAGCATCAGCTTTGCAACCGGGCGACGAGTCGGAGGCGTCGGCACTCGCGGCAGTGGTGACCGCGTCGCCTGCGAAACGCCGCTCAGGAACTCGAACGATTGCCCGGCCGTGAGCCGAAAGGCACCGTTTGCGCCGCCTTTGCACTGACCGCCGACACTCCTTCACGAAGACGCACCGTTAAGTCGACAACAGGGGAGGAGTCCGATGCGACAGCGACGCCGACTCCGTCGCCGACTCTCGCAGCGAACTTGACCGCCGGCGGTCACAGGCGATAGCCGCACGACCAACTTGTCCGGGGCGGAGTCGACTCAAGGGTGCCCCGGACAGCGCTGATCGTCGCCGTCCCGGAGGCCGAGCCGCTCGTCCACCAGTGGCGAATGCGCTACGACAACGCGAGTCTCGGCGTTCCGGCGCACGAGACGCTCGTACGCCAAGGATCCTCGTGGGATAGACGCTCGACGACACCGTTGCCTGGCAGACGAAAACCAGCGACAGCAACAAGCACGGATGCCGAGCTCGGTACGCCCTCCTCCGCTCATGCAGCGCGCTACGTTCTCTCCAATCGTCGATCTGACTCCCTTCTCTCCGAATGCACGCGCCCTGATAGATCGGGCGATTGAGGCTGCCGAGGGTGATGCGCGGGTCGTCGGACTGACGCTCGGCGGCTCAACGGTCGCCGGTGGGATCGATGAGTTCTCGGATCTCGACTTCGTCGTGGTCTGCCGCGATGAAGATCACACGGCGCTGCTTGCCGAGGCGCAGCTCTTCGCCGCGCGTCTGGGTTCGCTGGTCGCCTCGTTCACCGGCGAGCACGTCGGGGATCCGCGGTTGCTGATCTGCCTCTACGGGCCGCCACTCCTCCACGTGGACTTGAAGTTCCTTGCGCTCGAGGATCTCAAGCGCCGGGTCGAGGACGGGGTAGTCATGTGGGAGCGGGAGCCGGGCACGGTCAGTGGCGCAACCGTCGGCACCGTCGCGGCGTGGCCACAGCCTGACCTCCAGTGGATCGAGGATCGCTTTTGGGTGTGGGTGCACTACGCCGCGACCAAACTCGGACGTGGCGAGCTGTTCGAGTGTCTCGACGCATACAACTACTTCCGCGCTGCGGTGTTCGGCCCGCTCTTGGCCGTGGAGCACGATCAGCGCCCGCAGGGCGTGCGCCGGCTCGAGCGCTACGCGGGCGATGCGCTCGCCGAGCTCGAGGAAACCGTCGGCGATCACACTCGAGACGGTTGTCTGCGCGCGCTCAGGGCCTCGATCAGGCTGTACCAACGCCTTCGCCAGAACGCGGATGATCAGAGCCTCGTCCGGCGAGCGGAGGCAGAAGCGGCAAGCCTGGATTACCTGGAAGAGATCGCGGCATCGCCGACGGAGTAAACGCGAGCTTCGACTCGGCGCGCGGCTGGCGCGTGTCGGCGAGCGCGTACTCAATCGCCTCATCGAGATCAAGGAAGCGTCCTATCGCGCGTTCGTGCGCAAGGGCCGCCGCGTCGAGCGTCGCCAGAAAGCGGGTGTATCGCGACCGCTCGAACGACCGCAGACGCGCGCCGCGTTCGTCCTCGAGGCGCTCGACGACACCCCAGAGCCTCCCTGCACGTTCCAGCGCTCCACGAATGGCGGCGGTGGCCGCGAGGCCCCCGAGCGCGTACGCGATCTGACGCTTGTCATCCTCGATCCGGTGGTACGCGAGCACTGAGCGATAGAGGTTCTCGGCCGCTTCGTGGTCACCCTGCTCGAGGCGCAGGTCGCCAAGACCGTGGCGCGTAGATCCGGCGGCGCGCTCATCACGCGCCTCCTCCTTTATCTGGAGCGCCTCTTCAAGCAGCTCAGCCGCCAGCGCGTGCCGGCCGTGGTCGCGCTCGAGCTCACCGAGGCTGTGGAGCGCATGAGCCAGGCTGTCGCGGGCGGAAACCCGGCGGCTAAGCTCGATCGCCTCACGCAGGTGCGCTCGCGCCCGTTCGACGGCTCCGCTGGCGCTTTCCGACCATCCGAGACGCGCCAGCGTCTCTGCCACGCCCACCAGGTGGTCCAGCGTCCGGTACCGCTCGAGGCACTGCTCGAAGAATGCGCTGGCGCTCTCGTAGTCGCCGACTTCAGCGGCGAGCTCACCGGCTCGCTGAAGCGCGTCGGCTTCGGCTGCCAGCGGGCTCGTGCCGGTCAGCGCGAGCGCCGTGTGCAGCAGCCGCCGGCCGTCGGGAACCGTCCCTGCGAAAGGAAGTGGGCCGACGCCGACCAATCGCAGCGCGAGCTCCCGCTCGCCTTGTCCCACTGCCCAGTCGAACGCCTGTCGGAAATTGTCGAAGTCGGCCGCAAGCCGATCCCACCAACGACGCCTCTCCATCCCCTGCATCGTCGGGTGCTCTGCACCTAGCCGAGCGGCAAGATCCGCGAAGTAGTCGGCATGTCCTCGACGTAGCCGATCCGCGTCCGGCAGCTCCTCGAGCCGCTCTTCCGCGACCGTGCGAATCGTCTCCAGCATGACGAAGCGATTGCCGTCGAAGCGAAGCAAGTTTCCGTCGACCAAGGACGCGAGTGCGTCGGGTTCGGCGTCGCAGACCGTTTCCGCCGCGTCGGGCGTGCAGCCGCCCGCGAAGACGGCGAGACGCGCGAACAACTGCTGCTCGCGCGAAGCAAGCAGCTCGAAGCTCCAGTCGACGGTCGCCCGCAGCGTCCGTTGTCGCTCGGGGAGGTCGCGGAGGCTCGCGTCCGGTAGTGGCAGTCGCCTGCTGAGGCGATCAAGCAGCATCGCCGGCGAGACGACATTCATGCGTGCCGCGGCGAGCTCGAGTGCGAGCGGCAACCGGTCTAGCCGCTGGCTGAGCGCTTCGACGGCGGGAGTCGCTTCGAAACCGATCTCCACCGCTCTCGCGCGCTCGACAAACAGTGAAACGGCGTCGCCGATCGGGAGTGGTCCGACCTCGTAGCGCGCTTCGGCGCGGAGGCGCAGTGGGCCTCGGCTGGTTGCCAGGATCGTGAGACCGGGGACGTCGGCGAGCAGCCCGGCGATCTCCGGGGACGCGTCGAGCAGGTGCTCAAAGTTGTCGAGCACAAGCAGCAGCCGCCGGTTGCGCAGGAAACTCGAAACCGTCTTGGAGAGCGGTGCCGGGCCGACGTCCTCGATCCCGAGCGTCCGCGCGATCGCCGCGAGGACGAGCGCCGGCTCGGCGAGCGGCGCGAGGTCGACGAAGAAAGCGGGAGCGCCGCGCTCGGTCTCCAATTGCGTCGCCAGCTCGAGCGCGAGCCGCGTCTTCCCCGAGCCGCCTGGTCCGGTCAGCGTCAAAAGCCGTGTCTCCGGCCTCGTCAGCAGCGCCACGAGTTCGTCGAGCTCGCGCCGCCGCCCGATCAGCGGCGTCGGCGGCGCCGGCAGGTTCCCGGGCGCCAGTTCCCGTATCCGCAACGCCGGGTCGTGGTTGAGGATCGCCCGCTCGCGCGCGCGAAGCTCCGGTCCCGGCTCGATCCCGAGCTCCTCCGCGAAGACGCGCGCCGTCTGCCGGTAGAGCTCGAGCGCCTCCGACTGGCGACCGCAGCGGTAGAGCGCCAACATCAGCTGCCCGCGCGGCCGCTCCCGATACGGCTGCTCCGCCACGAGCCGCTCCAGCTCCGCCACGACCCGTGCGTGGCGGCCCAAGGCCAGATCCGCCTCCAGCCGCTCCTCCAACGCCGCCAAACGCAGCTCCTCCAGCCGGCCGGCCTCAGCCGCTACCCACGGCTCGTCGGCCAGATCGGCGAGCACAGGCCCCTGCCACAGCGCCAGCGCCTCGGCCAATATGCGTGCCGCCGACTCCGCATCACCGGCGGCAAGCCGCTCACTGCCCTCGCGCGCCGCCCTCTCGAACCGATCCGCATCCACCCCCTCCGGATCGGCGAGCAGCACGTATCCGTCGGGCCGCGTCGCCAGCCGATCGGGCCCAAGCGCCTTGCGCACCTTCGCCACGTACACGCGTACCTCGGCGGCCACCGCCTTCGGCGGCCGCTCTCCCCATAGCTGGTCGACCAGCCGCTCCCGCGCTACCACTCGACCCCGCTGCAAGAGCAAAAACGCGAGCAGCGCACGCGCCTTTGCGCCCCCAACCGCCACTGGCGCGCCGCCAGCGACGACTTCAAGCGGCCCGAGGATGCGGAACTCCAATCCCTGCGCGTCCGTCACTCGACCGTAGCAGCGTTTGCGCGCTTTTTGCGGCCGCCGTGAAGACTCGGCGCGATGACACCTCAGGCGGACAGAAAGAGCGCCAGGGCTCGACCCGATACCCGCCGCGGCGCCGGAAGAGGAACGGCGAACAGCTTTGTGCGGCTAGCCGCCAGCGATGGGGCCGCCAGCGATGGGTGGCCTTTCGATGGGTCGAATGTCACGAGCGTTACACCTCGTCTGTCACGTGCGTGCACGACGCCATGGCGGTGCACTCCTACGCTCGGAGCATGAAGACGATTCGGAAGAGGGAGGGGAAGATGTTCGGTCGCAAATTCGCCATCGCCGCTGCTGTCCTGGCCGCGGTTGCGGTGACCGTTGCCGCACCTACCGCCTCGGCGGAGGTCAACTACAGCCCGCTGTACTGGGAGCTGCTGGACCGGTACGCAAGCGCTGAACTGCCGGTCGAGTACACCGGCGCGCCGTTCCGCGGCGTCTACTACGGCAACCCTGCCGCGCCGCCGCAGGAGTGCGAAGAGGCCTGCGGCGACATGATCGCGGGCGTCCACATCCTGAGTCCCGACGGCAGCCTCCGCCCGAACGGCTGGATCGAGGATCCCGCCACCCCGGACGGCTGGCGGGAAGTCACCTCAACCGACTGCGAAGCGGTCGGCATGTTCGACTTCGGTCACCCGAACTGGTGGGTCTGCTGGGGAGTGGGCTACCTGTGATCCCCGGATCGATGAATCGCTGCGGCGACCAAACCAACGAACGAGATGGGAGCGTGCGATGAGGAAGACCACCGTAATTTTCGCGCTCGCCGCCTGTGCGCTCGCGTTTGCGGCCGCCGACGGCGCAGCCACCGGACCGGCGACGCTGGTCGTCGACCGCGACGGCGTCCAGTGCGCCAACGCCGACTTCACCTCGATTCAGGCCGCCGTCGACGCCGCCCAGCCCGGCGATCTGATCCGGGTCTGCCCCGACCTCTACACCGAGAGCGTTGTGGTCGACAAGCCGCTGACCTTGAAAGGCGATCCCGACGCAATCGAGGCGGTGGATTGCTTCCAGCCGACGCCGGGTGAGCTACCGGTCGATCAACAGGCGATCGTCGATCCCGCCGGCGACGGCTTCTCGAGCGGGTTCAAGCTCGAGGCGGATGACATCGAGCTTGCCGGATTCGTCGTTCAGGGCGCGAGCGTAGGGATCGATGCCGTCGACCGCTTCTCCGGCTACCGCCTGCATCACAACCTCATCCGGCTCAACACACTGTTCGGCGTCGACTTCGGCAGCGAGGGGACCGGCGACTCGCGCGTCGATCACAACTGCATCCGCGAGAACCGCTGGGGGCTGGTATCGGAGCTCGACGACGACAGCCTCTGGGCGTTCCCTGCCGTCGGCGACGAGCGTGGAGAATGGAACGCTCGCGACCTTCACAACGCGAGGATCGACCATAACTCGACGTTCCGAAACGCGGCCGGCGTCGAAGCGGCCGGCCCAGGCCGACACGACAACGTGGTCTTTGACCACAACGTCTCGCGTGAGGATCAGGTCGGGATTGCGCTCCAGAACTCGAGGCAAAGCCGGATCCAGGACAACGGCCTGCGCCCGGCACGGTTCGGAGTTCTCGTGGGCGGCGCGACCACGGGAGTCGAGATCGCGCGGAATGCCGTCCAGACCGGAGAGCAAGGGATCGTATTGTCCCGGCAACCGCGTTTATCGACGTCTTTCCGACCCCGGTCACCGACGCGACGGTGACCGAGAACATCGTCACCGGACAGACGACCGACGGCATTCTCGGCGTCGCCGGACGGCTGCATCAGTCACTCATCGCGGGGAACGACGCGAGCCGGAACGGCCGTGACGGGATCAGGCTCGGGCCCGGGACCAGCGCGAATGTGGTCCGCGGGAATGTCGCCGACGAAAACGGCCGGAACGGGATCTACGCCTTGAACGCAATCACGAACCTGTTCGAGGCCAACCAGATGCTCGGCAACGGCGTCTACGACGCCCGCGACGACAACCGGGCGGCGAACACCTGGAGCGGGAATCACTGCTTCACGGACTTCCCCGCCGGGACAATCTGCGTGGTCGGCTAGTTCACGATCACCAACGAAGGAGGAACGGCCCGCGTCAGCGCGGGCCGTTCCCGCCTTCTGGCGACTTGAGCGATCGACGGGCTGCCATCAGTCGAAACGCCCTGCTCCCGATCGTGCTTCGGCGCTTCAGTCGTGCTCGTTATGGGCCCACGCGGGCCGGCGAGGACGTACTGCGCATCCGCGTGGTGGTGCGCTGCTAGGCCAGTCGTGAGAGGGGGCGGTGGCAGCCTGCCGCCCCTCTCGGGCATTCCTCGGCTTGCCTACCGCTTGTCCACGAACTGCGCGAACCAGGCCAGCACGCGCGCGTACGCGAGGGCCGCCGCCTCCGGGTCGTACCGTGCTCCCGTGTCGTTGAAGAACGCGTGGTTCACGTTCGGGAAGGTGACGATCTCGTGCACGAGGCCGGCCGCCTCGAGCGCCGCCTCGGCAAGGGGCCGCGTCTCGTTCACGCGCGTGTCCAGGCCGGCGTATATCGCCAGCACCGCGGCCTTCGAGCCCGAGAGGTCGCCGTTCGCGGGGAACGGCCCGTAGAACGGAACTGCGGCCGCCAGGCGCGGCTCCCGCGACGCGAGCAGCCGCCAAACCATCCCGCCGCCGAAGCAAAAGCCCACTATGGCGAGGCGCTTGCCCCGGAGCCGCCGCTTGAGCTCGGTTACGCCGGCGGTCATGTCGGCGTCGAACCGTTCCGGGGGCACCTGGCTGAGCGCCGCGGTGGCCTCCGCAGGGTCGCTGAACGAATCGGTTCCGCCCTCCTCGGAGAGCAGGTCGATCGCGAGCGCGGAGTAACCGTCGCCCGCGAGCCGCCCGGCGACGGAGCGGATGTGGTCGTTCAGGCCACGGTTTTCGTGGATGACGAGGACGCCGCCGCGCGGCTGTTCGGCCGCTGCCCACGCACCCAAGAGCCTCCGGCCCTTGGGCCCGACGAACGTGATCGGCTCGGTCGCGACCGCCGCCTGCAAGCCCGTCTGCCCGGCCGTGCGCGCAACCGGTGCGCGCCCTGCTGCCGCCGCGTCGGCCGCGAATCTCGCGAGCAGCGACGAGCCCGCCGCGAAGCCCAGTCCGAGTAGGCCGAGTCGTCGCAGCGCCTCGCGCCGCGTGATGATCCCGTCGACGTGGTCCTCGGCGATCTCTTCCGCCAGGTACCGCTGGAGCTCAGTCATCGGTTGCCCCCTCCGATCGTTGAACACTCCGAGCGTCGAAGATAGTACGAGAAGAGCGCCGCGGCGGATTCCGAGCGCGACGCTCCTGCTCGGGATCGTCGCGCCGAGCTCGGCGCACGGCATGGGACCGGGGACCTAGGGCGCACTCTCCGAGCCGCTCGACCGAATAGCCGTCGTCACCGGCGACGACAGGACGCCCGCGTTCTTCGCGAGCGGCGCCACGATCTCGCTGGTGAGTTCGAGGACTGCCGCCTCGTTCGTCGGGCTGTGGCCGACGACGAGCGCGCGGCCGCTGTCCGGCAGGCTGTCGCCGCAGGCCGGCATATCAGGCTGCCGGGGGCGAGTTTGGAGGCGACTGAGCTGCGCGCCGGACCTCCACGCGGACGACCCGTACCAGCTACGAATACCAATGGCTTCATCTGCTCGTTCGACAAGAGGAGGCGTCGTGAGTGCGCGCCTAAGTGTTAATCCGACGAACGGCACCGTCCCGCTGACCGTCACGGCCGACGCGAGCCGTTCAACAGGGGCCGGTGGTAGTCCGATCCTGAGCTACAGCTTCGAGTTTGGGGACGGCTCGCCCGTTGTCGGGCCGCAACCCTCAGCGACCGCGGCACACACATACGACGTAGCCGGGACGTACGCAGCCCGCGTGATCGTCGAGGATGCCGATGGTCACGTCTCCGAGGACACGAAGCGCGTAAGAGCGCGGTGATCTATGCGCGCGTCTGCTGGCCGCCTGCGAACGTGCGCTTCTTTTTCTTGGGAGGTCGCGGCCCCCCCGTCGCAGTCAGGATTTCCCCCTCCGATTCTGAGTATCACTGGCTGAGACGATGAAGGCCAAGACGACTCTTCGCGGCTATGGCTGGAAGCATCAGCAAATCCGGCAGATCGTGGCGCGTGAGGTTGCGTCAGGCGCGCTGTCTGCCCTCGATGCGGACGGCCGATCGACCCGGACGAGCCGTGGGACCTCGGCCATGATGATTACGACCGGACGGTCTATACGGGGCCGGAGCGTCGAGCGTGCGGCCCTCCCGGCTTGTGCCACCGAATTGCAGCGGTCCGCGAGCAGGATGACGGAAGCCATCCAACCGCGAACGTCGGTGAAGACTTCGCCGGTGCCCAGGAGAAGCAAACTCGGTGCCGACTCCAGCGGCGGCGTCGGTCAGCGACGAGCCGGGCCCTCATTCGGCGTCGCGCCGCAGAAAAAACCACGGATGCTCGGCGCCGCGAGAGAAACCCCGCTTGCTCGCGGGGGGTGAGTTACGGCCGCGAGAGAGGGTTACTCCGGCTCGCAAGCGTCCAGCAAGGTGTGGGGCGACATGATCGTGGTGAGGGTTTGGTTTTGCTCCCCGCCACGCACTGGCTCAACCGACCACTGCAAGTACGCAGGGTTGCCGGCGCAAGTCGCTAATCCCCCGAGCCTGATCACCACACGACCGCCACCGCTAGAGACGCCGACGCCAACGGCGGTGGGGCCGCCGTACGACCTCCACCGGATGCTGTCTATCGACCGGGCTTCATCGAGAGGGATGCGTGTAGGCCGATACTCGAGCGAGCCCAGTGGGGTCGCCGTGAGCACTCGCTCCGCAGGAGGCGGCTCAGTCACGGATGTGGTTGAAGTGCTCGGCGGTGGAGACACGGCCTTCGACTCTGTGCTCCGCGACCCTTCGGGGCCAGCATCCGACCCGCTCTCAGAGCCACCGCAACCCGCCAGGGCCAGCACTGTCAGGATGCTGAGGAGTAGCCGACTAACCATCGTCCGCGCCAAAGAGATTCAATGGAAGCATCGTCCCTCGTGAGCCTCAAGTGGCGCTCTTACGTGGCTCATCTCGCAAAGTTCGGTGTGTGGGCCGCATCGTGGCGGTAGCACGAGCGCTCCCTTTCGCCCCAAAGTCGGCAGGCCTCGTCGCGCTACGCCTAGCGCGGACGATGTACCGGCGTGTAGGTTCGGCATGGCCCTCCGGTGCTTGGAAGACGGAGGACCGGATGACCTACAGCTTCAAGCTCGAGCGTACGGACGGCTCACCTGCCGACCCGCAACGTTCCTGGTGGCCGTATCGAACTGGCGGCCAAAGAGACAAGATCTTTCTCAAGCCAGGGGAGGACGCTCCGCGTCATCGACGTGAAGCCGGCTGTCGGCGACGACGATCGCCGTCCTAGTCGTCGAGGACGAGCCGCTTGGAGCGAGCCGGCCACGGTGAGAGGATGGCAGCGCCGCGACGAGGGCGAGCTACCGGCGCCTGCTGATCGACTTCGCCCGCTCCTGCCGCGACAAGGCACCCGCCGAGCTCGAGCTGGCCGACTACGAGCGCTTCCTCGACCGCTGGACGGACTCGAGCCCGTCGACGTTGGCGAGCGGTGTCAGCCTCGTGCGGGTTCTCACAGTTCCTCCACGACCGTGGTCTCGCTGCCGAGAACGTGGCGGCGCCGCTGAAGCGTCCACGGCGGAAGCGAGCCGAAGGCCTGGATGTCGTCACCGTCACCGCCGACGACGTGCGCAAGCTGATCAACGCCTGCGAGGACTGGCAAGAGTTCTTGTGCGTCAGTACCGCCGTCTACCTGGGCGCCCGCCGCGCCGCGTTGGCGCGAGTTAGATGCCGTGACGTTGACCTAGTTCAGGGAACGATTCGCTTCGTCGAGAAGGGTGGCAAGGTAGCGACGAAGCCACTCCCCGGTGAGTACCAGGCAATCCTCGTCGAGGCTGAGCGGTACGGCCTCTGGAACACCCCCTGATGCCTACCTGATCCCGAACCGCCGGCCGGCGTCCGTGCGAGGGGTCGAGCGCTCGAGCAAGGTCATATGGGAGGGCGTCAAGCGCGTCGCCGCGAGGGGGGTCCGTGCTCACGTCCACGCCCTCCGTGCCGCGTTCACAGCCCAGTTCGACGAGGCGCACCCCGACCAGGTGATTGCGCTCAAGGAGGTCATGGGCCACACCCGGATCGAGACGACGCTCGTCTACCTCAGCCGAAAGAACAAGGCGGCAGCGACGGAGCGGGTGCGGGACCTCTCTTGGAGCCTGCCTGATTACCCTGCACAAAGCTCCGGGTTCGAGTCCCAAGCACTAGAGGCGCATACGGGATTCGAACCCGTGCTACCGCCGTGAGAGGGCGGCGTCCTAGGCCACTAGACGAATGCGCCGGGACGCATGATTCTAGCGACGTCGGGGTAGGCCGGAGCCATGGGGTTCCTGAGCCGACTCCTAGGGCGCAACGACGAAAACGGAGCCGACGAGCCGCGCGGCGGACTTCAGACCGACGAGTATCGGCACGCCGACCCGCGTGATGTCGTCGAGGAAGGTGGAACGACGATGAGCGGTCCGGGCGGAGCGCCGCAGGAGGGCCTCTCCGTCGAGGAGCGTCGCGGCCTCGACCGCTCCGACGGCTGAGACGCTCTAGACTCGCGCGCGTGGCTGCGCGAGCCGATCGTCAAGCCGATCGCCGCCGGCAAATCCTCCAAGCGGCGGTCAAAGTTTTCGCCGAGAAGGGGTTCCACGCCTCACGGGTCGGCGACATTGCCGAGGAGGCGGGAATCGCGTACGGCCTCGTCTACCACTACTTCGAGTCGAAGGAAGATCTTCTCGAGACGATCTTCCGGACGACGTGGACGGAGATGCTCGCGCGGGTGCGGGAAGTCGAGCAGGCAGGTGTTCCGGCGGCGGAGGCAGTCCGCCAGGTGAGCGCGCTCATCCTCCGGACGTGGCGCCGCGACCCGAACCTCGTCCGCGTGCTCGTGCGTGAGATCACACGGAACCAGCACGTCCAGCAGGAGATCGAGGAGATCACCGAGGCCATGCAGGCACTGGAGGACATCCTGCGCCGCGGTCAGGAGACCGGTGAGTTCCGGGCCGAGCTCGATCCGCGCCTCGCGGCCGCGATCTTCTACGGCGCCCTCGAGGAGGTCCTGAGCGGCTGGGTCCTGGGTCAGCTGCCGGACCGCGACGAGGACATCACGCGCGCCGAGCAGAACGTCGTCGCCGTGCTCACCGGCGGTTTAAACAACTAGGACAGCGCGGTGTCGCCGGGGCGAGGCTCTTCGACGCCGGTCTCCGGCGGGCCGACGACGGCCGGGCGGGGCGGGCGCAGGTAGAGCAGCTCGTAGGCGACTGCGGCGATCACGGCGCCGGCGAACGGGCCGACGTACCAGATCCAGAAGTCGTCCCAGGTGTTGGAGATCAGCTCCGGCCCGAACGCCCGCGCCGGGTTCATCGCGGCGCCGGTGAGCGGGCCGCCCATCAGCATGTCCATGGTGATCGTGAAGCCGATCGCGAGGCCGGCGATCGACTTGAAGGTGCCGCGCGGATCCGCGGCGGTCGCGAAGACCACCCAGACGAGGAAGAAGGTGAGGATCGCCTCGATCAGCAGCCCGGCCTCCGGCTGGATACTCGGGTTCAGGACCGGCGAGCCGAGGTTCCCCTCGGTGTCGTCGGGGTAGATCCAGCGGAGCAACCCTGCCGCCGCGATCGCGGCGGCGAACTGCATCACCCAGTAGACGAGAGCGAGGAGCGGCGCCAGCCGCCCGGTGACGAGGAAGCCGAGCGTGATCGCGGGGTTGAAGTGTCCGCCCGAGATGTGCCCGACGGCCGAGACCATGACCGCGATCGCGAGCCCGTGTGCCAGCGCGATGCCGACGACGCCTGGCTCGGATGTGGGTCCGGCCGCCAGCACGGCTCCGGCGCCGATGAACACGAGAGCGAAGGTGCCGACGAACTCGGCCGCGCCGCGGCGGAAGGAATCCATCAGCACGCGCGGGAGGATAAATCACTGTGTCGGACGGCACGCGTGTGTCCGACCGACGGCGCTCCTCGGCACCGCGCGGTCTAGCGAAGAAAAAAGGCCGCATTTGCGGCCCTTTCTAACAGGCTGCGGGGCTAGGATTCGAACCTAGACTACTCGGTCCAGAGCCGAGCGTCCTACCATTAGACGACCCCGCAACGGGCTCCGATTGTAGCCGTCTAACCAGTTAATCGGCGGTACAGGACGAACGGGGCGAACGCGTAGAACGCCACCGCCACGGTGTCGACGGCGAGGGCCGCGAGCCAGGCTCCGACGACGCCTTCGATCACGAAATACGCGAGCAGGAGCGGCAGCGCTACGAGCGCGGCGCCGATCAGCGTCAGCACGACGAAGATCGCAATGACCTCCCACGTGCGTCCGCGTACGAGCTCGTTCGAGCCAGCGAGCGCCTGGCGCCAGGACGTGCCCTCCACGACGATCAGGGGGACGACCAGCGCCCAGCGGGCGACGAGGATCAGCCCCGGAATCACGAGCGCGAAGGTACCGAGGATGATCCCGACCGTCGTCACGAGGGCTGAGATCGCCAGGTCCGGAAGGCGGCCGGCGGTCCGCCGGTAGGCCTCCGCAGGCGTGCGGTCGCCTGCCGCAACGTCGTGGATGACCGCGCCGATCACCCAGGGGAACGCGATCATCACGAGTGCCGCAGTCATCCCGACCCAGAGCCACCAGTCGTCGGAGACGAGGTCGGGGTCGACGACGTGGACGGCGAGCTCGAGCGGGGCGAGCAGCACCGCGACGGTGATCAGCGTCCGCCAGAAGCGCGCTCTGAACAGGCGCCAGACCTCGCGGACGACCTCG
>JBOHAU010000017.1:0-17257 GCA_050698015.1 Gaiellaceae bacterium | reverse complement strand
ATGAACAAAGGGCACTCGGTGCTCGGGGTGGTCACCGGCAAGCCGCTCAACCTGGGCGGTTCGCTCGGCCGGCTCGAGGCGACGGCGAGAGGAGCGCACTACTGCATCCGCGAGGCCGTGCAGAAGGAGGGGCGCTCGCTGGACGGCATGCGCGTCGTCGTCCAGGGCTTCGGGAACGTCGGCAGCTACTTGGCGAAGTTCGTCTCGGAGGACGGCGCCAAGGTGGTCGGCCTCTCGGACTCGAGCGGGGGCATCCACAACCCGAACGGGATCGACGTCGATCTCGCCCTGGCCCACAAGCAGGAGACGGGAAAGCTTCAGGGTTTGAAGGACACGGAGTCGCTCACGAACGACGAGCTCCTGGTTCTCGATTGCGACGTGCTCGCGCCGTGCGCCCTCGAGCAGGTGATCACTTCGGAGAACGCGGACAAGATCAAGGCCAAGGTCATCTGCGAGGGAGCGAACGGTCCGACGACACCCACGGCCGACGAGATCCTCGACGAGCGCGGAGTGATGGTGCTCCCGGACGTCCTGGCGAATGCGGGCGGCGTCGTCGTCTCCTACTTCGAGTGGGTCCAGGGCCTGCAGGAGTACTTCTGGAAGGAGCACGAGGTCAACGCACGCTTGAACGACATCACCTCGAAGGCCTTTCACGAGACCTGGGCGACCTACGAGTCCAAGTCGACGACGATGCGGATCGCCGCCTACGGCCTCGCCGTGCAGCGCGTCTCCGAGGCGACGATGACGCGCGGGCTTTACCCGTAGTCCGCGTCGCGTTCTACCACGCCCCCGAGTGCCACCTCTGCACGGCGGCCCGGCGGGTGCTCGAGGCGGCGCGCGCCGAGCAGGACTTCGAGCTCGAGGAGGTGGACATCTCCGGCGACCCGGAGCTCGAGGCGCGCTACCGCGAGTGGCTTCCGGTCGTAGAGATCGACGGCGAGCAGGCGTTCACCTACTTCGTTCCGCCCGACGCGTTGCGTTCGAAGCTCGCACAAGCAGCGGCTCCGGAGGGGACTTTGTGACTCCCTCCCGCAAGCAATGACGCCGACTGGCACAATCCTTGTGTGGTGTTACAAGCTCCACCGCAAAGTGCCGTGCCCGACCGCCTGACGGTCGGGGTTGCCGCCCGGCTCAGTCGCTATCTCCAGGTGCTGACGCAGGCTCGCAAGATGGGCAAGGAGCGCATCTCCTCACAGGAGATCTCGGACTACACGAACATCAACGCCACCCAGATCAGGCGCGACCTGTCGGCGTTCGGCAAGTTCGGGAAGCGGGGGGTCGGCTACAGCGTCGACGGCCTGCTCGGCGAGATCCGCCGCATCCTTCGCACTCAGGGCCAGCACAACATCGCGCTCGTCGGCGCCGGCCGTCTGGGCGAGGCGATCGCGAGCTCGCCGATCTTCGCGGAGCACGGGATCAACATCGCAGCGATCTTCGACACCGATCCCGACAAGGTCGGCCGGACCGTGGGCAACGTCCCCGTCGAGGAGTACTCCCTTCTGGCCGACGCCGTGCGGGAGAAGAACATCGTCGTCGGCGTCCTCGCCGTACCCGCCGACAGCGCGCAGAACGCGGCGGACGATCTCGTCGCCTCCGGGGTGCGGATCATTTTCAACTACTCCGAGGCGCTCCTCGACGTCCCGAGCGACGTCGCGGTGCATACGAGCAACCCCGCCGTGGAGTTGCTCTACGCCCTCTACTTCCACCTGAACTAACGACAAGAGCGCCTCGCTTTCGCGAGGCTCTGTCGAGACCCCATCTGGCGTCGGCTGACTACCCGAGGCGGACCTCGCAGCCGACGTGCTTGTCCTTCCTGTCGGCGCGGACGCGATCGCGCCCCGCGCCGCAGTCGACGATGAGAGTGGCGTCTAGGGCCCGCGCGGCGTCTGCCGCGCCCATAACGTCCGGGGGCATGCGGATCCTGATCTGGCACGGCTATCTACTGGGGGGCACGGGCTCCAACGTGTACACGCGCGCGATCGCTCGTGAGTGGAGCCGCGCCGGGCACGAGGTCGTCGTCCTGTGCCAGGAACCGAGCCCGGAGCAGTACGACCTCGGCGGGGCTGACGTCGTGCGGCCCGACATCGGCGGTCCCCTACCGGTCTTCGTGCTTGATCGCTACGAGGGCGTCGAGGCGAAGCTGCTGCCGGAGCTCACGCCGGCGGAGCGTGAGCGCTACGTCCAGGCCAACACCGCGGCCCTCCGCGAACTTGCGCCCGCCGACGTCGTCTTCGCCAACCACGTACTACTCGGCGCCCCCGTCGCGGCGGCCGCCGGCCTCCCGTTCGCAGTCAAGGCGCACGGGTCGGAGCTCGAGTACTCGATGCGCGGGAACCGTGAGCTCTCCGACTGGGGGCGGCAGACGCTCGCCTCGGCGCAGGCGGTCTTCGTCGGCTCAGAGCACATCCGCGAAGTCCTGGAGGACGTGGTCGGCCATGTCGACCGCGTCCACGAGGTGCCACCGGGCGTCGACGTGGACACATTCCGGCTCGAGCCCCGCCACAGGGCACTGCCGCGTCTTCTCGAGGAGAGCCGGCGCGATCCTCCCAACCCGGGCAACGCGAACGAGCGGCTCCCCGACGAGGGGAACGCAGAGCGCCTGGCCGAGTTCCTCGCCGGGGACGAACCGACCGTCCTCTACTTCGGAAAGCTGCTCCGGAACAAGGGCGTCCAGCTGCTGCTCGAGGCGCTGCGCGGGATCGACGCGCGCGCGGTGATCGTCGGCTTCGGGGATTACCGCGCCGAGCTCGAGGCGATGGCCGGGCCGCGGACGCTCTTCACGGGCCCGCTGGAGCACCGCCATCTCGTCCACCTGATCCCGCTGGCCGACGTCACCGTCGTGCCGTCGATCTTCCCGGAAGCCTTCGGGATGGTCGCCGCCGAGGCCGCAGCCGGAGGCTCGATCCCGCTGGTCGCCCGGCACTCGGGGCTCGCGGAGATCGCCGAGGCGCTCGGTTCCGAGCTCACGAGCTTCGAGACCGGCGACGTCGACGACCTGCGGGCCAAGCTGGGCCGGCTGCTCGCGCTTCCGCCGGAGGAGCGAGCCGAGCTCGCCGCGCGGGCGAGGCGAGTGGCCGAGGAACGCTGGTCCTGGGCCCAGATCGCGGATCGGCTGCTCGAACCCTTTACGTAACCTTGCCCGGCTATGGCTGACAAGCTCAGCCCGGGAGAGCTGCTCCGGACGGCCCGCGAGGCGTTCGAGTCGGCACACGACTTCGACGTCGCGGTCGAGGAGGAGTTCGCGATCCTCGATCCCGAGACGTTCTCACTGACCAACCGCTTCGAGGAGCTCCAGGCCGCCGCGCAGGGGACGCCGCTCGAAGAGCACCTCGTCGGCGAGCTGATCGCGTCTGAGGTCGAGATCCGCACCGGCCGCTCCGACGGCTTCGCCGAGGCGGCGGCGCGGATGGGCGAGCGCCGCGAGCAGCTTCGCGAGCTCGCCGACCAGCTCGGAGTCCTGCTGGGAGGGACCGGGACACACCCATGGAGCCCCTGGCACGAGCAGCGGATCATCGACACCCCGCACTACCGGCGCAACGACGAGATCCTGCGCTGGGTCGTCTGGCGCAACAACTCGTTCGGCCTGCACGTTCATGTAGCGGTCAACGGCCCCGATCGCGCGGTGCAGGTCTGCGACCACATGCGGCATCTGCTGCCGGAGCTGCTCGCGCTCTCGGCGAGCTCGCCGTTCACCGAAAACGTCTTCACGCACCTGCATTCGGCGCGGACCGAGATCTTCACGAAGCTCTTCCCCCGCTGCGGGATCCCGGACGCCTACGGGAGCTGGACGGAGTTCGAGGCGTACGTCCGCTTCCTCTACGACACGAAGTCGATCGACGAGCACACGCAGATGTGGTGGAGCATCCGGCCGCATCTCGCCTTCCCGACGGTGGAGATCCGGATCTGCGACGCGCAACCCGAACTGGGCGAGGCCCGGTCCCTTGCTGCCCTCGGCTACGCCCTCGCGGCACGGACGGCGCGCGCGCTGGACGAGGGTGAGCCGCTACCGCTTCCTCCGCACCGGCTGATCGAGGAGAACTTCTGGCGCGCGATCCGCTGGGGCCTCGGGGGCGACTTCATCGACCTCGAGACCGGAGACCTCGTCAACAAACGGAAGCGCATCGAGCAGCTGATCGAGTGGGTACAGCCGGTCGCCGAGGAGATCGGGGCCGGGCCGTTCCTGGCGGTGCCCACTGCAAACGCGGCCGAGCGCCAGATCGCGCGCTACGAGGAGGGGGCGACGCTCGAGGAGATCTACGCCGAGCAGGTGCGCCCCAAGGAACCGGTTGGCCGATAACCCCGCCGAGCCGACGCCCGAGCAGCTCCTGGAGGCGGTGCGGAACATGAAGGTCGCCGACCTGCTTCTGTCGACGGCGGCGACGCTGGCGCAGCTCGGCTTCGCGAAGCTCGACGAGCCGACTCGCGACCTCGAACAGGCACGGCTGGCGATCGAAGGGATGAAGAGCGTGCTCGAGCCGCTCGAGGGCGCGGTTCCGGAGGACGTCTTACGCGACTTCAACCAGGTGGTCGCGAACCTCCAGCTTGCGTACGCCTCGGCCTCCGCGCCGGACGCCGGCGATTAGGTCGGCTAACCTGGCCCTTCGAACCGGTGGTGAGGGGGGTCTCAACGGTTGCCGCGGCGCTCGCGCTGGTGGGCTTCGCGTCCGCAGCGGGCGCGTCTCCGCCAACGCGGGCACCGAAGCCCGAGTACGTGCCCGGCGAGCTGATCGTCCGCTTCAATGCGGGGCTCGGCCCGGCTCGCCGCGCTGAGGTCCTCAGCGAGCGCGGAGCTCGCCGGAAGCGCGCGTTGCGGCTGCCCGGCGCGGAGGTCGTCTCCGTGACCCCGGGAAAGAGCGTGGAAGCCGCCGCCCGCGAGCTCGAAGCCCAGCCGGGCGTCGCCTTCGCCGAGCCCAATTACATCTACCGGCCGACGGCGACGCCGAACGATCCCCGCTTCGGCGCGCTCTGGGGGCTGCACCAGTCGACTGACCGCGACATCGACGCGCCGGAGGCCTGGGATGAGCAGACCGGGAGTGCTGCGATCAAGGTCGCCGTCGTCGACACAGGCGTCGCATACGACCATCCCGACCTCGCCGCGAACATGCTCCCCGGCTACGACTTCTTCGACGACGACGCCGACCCACGCGACGACGACGGCCACGGGACGCACGTTGCGGGCACGATCGGCGCGGTCGGGAACAACGTCTCCGGCGTGACCGGCGTGAACTGGGACGTCTCCATGCTCCCGGTGCGCGTGCTCGGCGCCGACGGCGGCACGGTCGAGACGGTGACGAACGGCTTCGGGTATGCGGCGGCGCAGGGCGCCAAGGTCGTGAACGCGAGCCTCGGCGGCAGCGGCCAATCGCAGGCGATGAAGGCCGCGATCGACGCGGCGGCCGGCACGACCCTGTTCGTCGTGGCGGCAGGGAACGCGAGCAGTGACAACGACGCGTTCCCGGTCTATCCGTGCAGCTATCCGTCGCCGAATCTCGTCTGCGTCGCCGCGACGGACGAGACGGACGGGCTCGCGGAGTTCTCGAACTACGGGGAGGGCTCGGTCGACCTCGCTGCGCCCGGGACCCGGATCGAGAGCACGTGGCCGGGCTTTACCACGATCTTCGCGGAGACCTTCGAGACCGACCTTGCCGGCCGCTGGGCGGGGGGTGGAACGCCGAACACCTGGGCCCGCACGTCGGCGAGAGCGAGCGGTGGCTCGTTCAGCGTCACGGATTCGCCCGCCGGCGACTACGCCGACTTCGCCGACAACTGGCTGCGGCTCACGACGCCGATCGACCTGAGTGGCCGTGTCGGCTGTCACGCGGCCTATGCGATGAAGCTCGCGATCGAGGACAACTTCGACTTCGTCTCGCTCGAGACGAGCACGAACGGGTCGGCCTGGCAAGGGGTCGACTGGCACGCGCTCGACACGGCGGGCGACGGCTTCGAGCAGATCGAGTCGCCGCTCTACGAGCTCGCGGGCGCGCCGACCGGTTACCTGCGGTTCCGCCTGGAGAGCGACAACGCCGTGCGGGACGACGGGGTCTACATCGACGACCTCCGCATCCGCTGTATCGGCTCGACCTATACGAGCGACGATTACCGCCGGCTCGACGGAACGTCGATGGCGACTCCGCACGCCGCCGGGGTGGCTGCGCTCGTGTGGGCGGAGAACCCCGGGGCGAGCGTCTCGACCGTCCGTTCCGCGCTGCTCACGACCGTCGACTCGGTCCCGAGCCTCGCCGGGGCAGTAGCAAGCGGCGGGAGGCTGAACGCAGACCGCGCAGTGCGAAGCGTCTCGACGGCGCCACCTCCGTCACCTCCGCCGCCACCTCCGCCGCCACCTCCTTCGCCTCCGCCGGCACCGCCGCCGGCGCTGCTTCCACCGCCGCCACCGCCGCCGACCATACGGCCGCCTGCTCAGGCCCGCTGTGTCGTCCCGAACGTGAAGCGCAAGACCGTTGCCGCCGCCCGCGCCTTGCTCGCGGTCAAGCGCTGTAGGCTCGGCCGGGTGACGAGGAAGTACTCGGCACGAGTTCGCGCCGGCCGGGTCATCAGCCAGAGCCGGGCTCCCGGCACGCGATTGCCGCGCCGGACGCGCGTTAACGTGCTCGTCAGTCGTGGCCGTAGACGCTAAGAAAAGTCCCCCGTTCGAGGGAGGGAAAGCGTTCTGAGCGGCCGATACCCTCGCCAGTGATGCGGGGTCTCGGAGCCGCCCTCTCGATCCTCGCCGTGCTCGGTTTTCCGGGCGCGGTGACGGCGTCGCCGTCCGACCCGACGAGCTTCGTGCCCGGCGAGCTCCTGGTGCGCTTCGAGCAGACGGCAACGGCGACGGCTCGCGCAGACGTTCTCGCCGATCTCGACGCCACGGTCATCGAGCGCTTGCCGCTCAGTGGGCTGGTCCGAGTTCGACTCGAGCCTGGAACCTCGGTCGAGGCCGCGGCGGCCGCCTTCGAGCGGCGCAGCGATGTTCGCTACGCGCAGCCGAACCATCGCTTCCGGATTGCCGCAACACCGAACGACCCCGATTTCCCCCAGCTCTGGGGGCTGAGGAAAATCGACGCTCCGACTGCTTGGGACACCAGAACCGACAGCAGCGCGGTCACAGTCGCCGTCGTCGACTCGGGCGTGGATTACACCCACCCGGACCTCACGGACAACATCTGGCTGAACGACGACCCGATCGACGGCGTCGACAACGACGGAAATGGAAAGGTCGACGACCTTCGCGGCTGGGACTTCGCGAACGGCGACAACAACCCGATGGATGACAACGGCCACGGAACGCACGTGGCAGGAACGATCGGCGCACGCGGACACAACGGCGTCGGCGTCACAGGGGTCAACTGGCGCGTGAATCTCATGGCCATGAAGGCCGGCGACCAGGACGGGGCGCTCCTCGAATCGTGGATCGTGGGGGCCTTCCAGTACGCGTGCGCCAACGGCGCGAAGGTGATCAACGGAAGCTTCGGCGGATACGGGGATGTTCCGCAGGGCATGTTCGACGCGGTCAACGCGTGCCCCGGTGCCTTGTTCGTGTTCGCGGCCGGCAACGAGGCCAACAACAACGACGTCGACCCGGCCTGGCCGTGCAGCCTGAGCTCGCCCAACATCCTTTGCGTCGCGGCGACGAACTCGAGCGACGAACGAGCTCCCTTCTCCAACTACGGCGTCAACACCGTCGATCTCGCGGCGCCGGGCGTCGACATCCTCAGCACGGTGCCGGGGAGCACCTACGACTCCTGGCCGGGAACGTCGATGGCGTCACCGCATGTCGCAGGCGCGGCGGCGCTCCTCCTTGCCGAGCGGCAGTCTCTCAGCGCCACGGACCTGCGCCGCGCGCTGCTGCTCGCCGCCGACGCGAGGCCGGCATTGACGGGCCTGCTCGCGACAGGTGCCCGACTGAACGTCAGGCGGGCCCTCAGTCAGGAGGTCGTCCTGCCTGCCGGCCTGGCGGCTCAGAGCTCGAGCCCGGCGCTGAACAACTGGTCGAACGTGAATCTCGTCACCGCGATGTGGTCGGGCGCGACCGACGCGTCGGGCATCGACGGCTACTCGTGGAGCTGGTCGCCCAGCGCGACGTTCGATCCGGACGAGGTCAAGGACGCAGAGGAGAACGTCACCTCCACGTCGACCACGCTGCCCGACGGCCGGCACTGGTTCCACGTGCGTGCGCGCGACAACGCCGGCAACTGGAGCCCCACCGTCCACCTCGGACCGTTCATGGTCGACACCTTCCCGCCGGCCAAGCCGACGCTGTCCAGCCCGACTCACCGGGTCGGGATCGCCTCCGCCGACCGTACGGTCGAGGTCAATTGGATCACGCTCGGCGACTCGGTCAGCGGCCTCGACGGCTTCTCGGTCGCCTGGGCCCGGCAGTCGCTCGTGCCGGTCGACCAGACAAAGGACCTCGAGGAGGGCGCCGTCCGGACCACGAGCCCGTCACTCGCCCCTGGCGCGTGGTGGTTCGGGATCAAGGCGCGTGACAACGCCGGGAACTGGACCGAGCCGACGGTGATCGGGCCCTTCGTCGTCACCGGCGTGGCTCCCGTCTGCACCGTACCGCGCCTCCGCGGGCTGACTCTGACGGGCGCCAAGCGTGCGCTCGCCAAGAAGGGTTGTGCCCTCGGACGCGTCTCTCGGGCCTACTCGAAGCGCGTCAGGCGCGGGCGGGTCGTGCAGCAACGCCCGGGCCCGGGCCTCCGGCTACGCCGTGGCGCCAAGGTCGCGGTCGTGCTCAGCCGCGGCCGGCGAAGGCGCTGACTCCGAAGCTCGCCGCGCTAGGCGGTTAGCCCGAACCTCTCCGTGTGGTAGAAAACCGCGGCGCCGGGGGACTCTCGGCGCGCTTTCTGGAAGGCCGCCGCTCTGGACTTCTTCGCTGACCACGCTGTCCTGATCGCGCTCGTCTGCTCGGGCGTGGCGATCGCGTCCGGGATCGGCCTGACCGTCTGGCTGCTCAGCCTGCCCGCGGGGACTGAACGGATGCAGGCGATCGCCCACGCCGTGCAGGAGGGCGCCTCGGCGTACCTGAGGCGGCAGTACACGACGATCGCGGTCGTCGCAGCCGTCCTCTTCCTCGTCATCGGCTTCTGGAACGACCTCGGCTGGGGTACGGCGTTCGGCTTCCTGATCGGCGCCGTCCTGTCAGCGGCGGCCGGCTTCATCGGCATGAACGTCGCCGTCCGCGCGAACGTGCGCACCGCCGAGGCCGCCAAGCGCGGCGTCGCGGCGGCGTTCCGCGTGGCGTTCTCCGCCGGAGCGGTGACCGGGCTGCTCGTCGTCGGGCTCGGCCTGCTCGGCGTTGCCGGCTACTACGGCGTGCTGACCTCGCTCTTCGATCAGACCGAGAAGGAAGCCACGGAGCATCTCATCGGGCTGGCGTTCGGAGGCTCGCTGATCTCGGTCTTCGCCCGCCTCGGTGGGGGCATCTACACGAAGGCGGCGGACGTCGGCGCCGACCTCGTCGGCAAGGTCGAAGCGGGAATCCCGGAGGACGATCCTCGGAACCCCGCGGTGATCGCCGACAACGTGGGCGACAACGTCGGCGACTGCGCCGGCATGGCCGCCGACCTTTTCGAGACCTACGCGGTCACGCTCGTCGCCGTGATGTTCCTGGGCGCCGTGAGGTTCCCGGCGACCGACATCGTCGAGTACCCGCTCGTGATCGGCGGCGTGGCGATCATCGCCTCCGTGATCGGCACCTTCTTCGCGCGGATCGGCCGCGGCGGGTCGATCATGACCGCGCTCTACAAGGCGGTCGCCGTGGCGACGATCCTCTCGGCGCTCTTCTTCATCCCGGTGACTGCGGCATTCGACAGTGACCGCTTCCCGTTCTGGAACCTGTACAGCTGCACGCTGATCGGGCTCGGCGTCACGTTCCTGCTCGTCGCGATCACCGAGTTCTACACGGGCACCCGCTGGCGTCCGGTAAAGGGAATCTCGCGCGCCTCGCTGACTGGTCACGCGACGAACATCATCGAGGGGCTCGCGATCGGCATGCAGGCCACCGCCGCGCCGGTGCTCGTGATCGCCGCGGCCATCGTCGCCGCCTTCGAGATCGAGGGCCTGTTCGGAGTGGGCGTGGCCGTCATGGCGCAGCTGGCGATGACGGGGATGATCGTCGCGCTCGACGCGTATGGGCCCGTCACCGACAACGCGGGCGGGATTGCCGAGATGGCCGAGCTGGACGAGTCCGTTCGCGCGGTCACCGATCCGCTCGACGCCGTCGGCAACACCACGAAGGCGGTCACGAAAGGCTACGCGATCGGCTCCGCGGGACTCGCGGCGCTGATTCTCTTCGACGGCTTCACGACCGAGCTCGACGAGCAGGGACTGGCGACGACGTTCCTCTTGAACGACGCCTGGGTGATCGCAGGGCTCTTCATCGGCGGCCTGATGCCGTTCCTCTTCTCCTCGCTCGCCATGCAGGCGGTCGGCCGCGTCGGCGGTCAGGTCGTACAGGAGGTGCGGCGGCAGTTCCGCGAAATCCCCGGGATCCTCGAGGGCACCGGCAGGCCGGAGTACGGACGGACGGTGAACATCGTCACGGGCGCCGCGATCAAGAACATGATGGCCCCGAGCCTGATCCCGGTCGCGTTCCCGATCCTCGTCGGAATCATCAGCCCGGAGATGCTGGGCGGGCTCCTGATCGGGACGATCGTCACCGGCATCTTCCTCGCGATTGCGATGACCTCCGGCGGCGGCGCGTGGGACAACGCGAAGAAGCTGATCGAGGACGGAGCCTACGGCGGCAAAGGCTCCGACGCCCACGCCGCCGCGGTCACCGGCGACACCGTCGGCGATCCCTACAAGGACACCGCCGGGCCCGCGATCAACCCGATGATCAAGATCACCAACATCGTCGCGATCCTGATCATCCCGCTGATCGTCTCGATCCACGGCTAATACGGCACCCGCTCGACCCACGGCGCCCCGGCACCCCGTTTGGGGGTCAGGTCTTGCACTGCAACATCTGAACGCGCCTTCCCGCGCGTTGCCGCAATGCAAGACCTGACCCCTCTCGGCCCGGCGAGCCCTCAAACCCTCCAGTAATGGCGCGAAAGGAGGACGGCCACCGGGATGATCTCGAGGCGGCCGAGCCACATCAGCAGGATCATCACGACCTTCGAGACGCCGCTGAAGGGGTCGAACGAGCCCATCGGCCCGGCGAAGCCGAGCGCGGGGCCGACATTTCCAAGCGTGGTCGCCGCTGCCGCGATGGCGTCCACCAGGCGCAGGTCCAGGTCGATCCGCGCTCCGTCCGCGATCAGCGCGAAGGTCCCGACTGCGAAGACTCCGACGTAGAGGAGGACGAAGCTCGAGATCGCGCGCAGGGTGCGCTCGTCGACCGGAACCCCGTTGAGCCGGACGCGGCTGACGATCTCAGGGTGGACGGTCTGGTCGAGCTCACGGCGCAGCATTCGGCCGATCAGCAGGTGGCGCACGACCTTGACCGACCCGGCGGTCGAGCCCGCCGATCCGCCGAAGAACATGACGGCGACCAGGACGACCGCGGCGAACAGCGGCCACAGGTTGAAGTCGGTGCTGACCGCGCCGGTAGTCGTCATCAGCGAAACGACCTGGAAAACGCTGGCCCTGACGGCTTCCTCTCCTCTCTCGACGCCCTCGGCCCAGAGCTCGGCGACGACCAGAAGCGACCCCAGCCCAAGCAGCGTCACGTACAGCCGGAACTCCTCGTCGCGTACGAGGGGGCGGGCCTGACCCCGAACGAACGCCCGATAGAGCAGCGCGAAGTTCGCGCCCGCCAGCACCATGAACACGACGATCACCCACTGCGAGGCCGCGCCGAACCCCTCGACTCCTCGCGCCTCGGTAGAAAACCCGCCGGTCGGCAAGGTCGTCAATGCGTGCGCGAGCGCCTCGAACGGGCTCATGCGCTCGTCGATCCCCGTCCAGCCGAAGCCGATCAGGATCGCGATCATCGCCAGGGTCAGGGCCACGTAGAGCGCCCACAGGCGCCGCGCCGTGTCGCGGATCCTCGCCGTGATCTGCTCGAACTCCGGACCGGGTAGCTCGTGCTCGAGCAGCTGGCGACCGCCGACGCGAAGCCGCGGGAGCACGGCGAGCGCGAGGACGATGATTCCCATCCCGCCAAGCCACTGGGTCAATTGTCGCCACATCAGGAGCGAGTTCGGGAGCGCCTCGACGTCGGTGAGCACAGTCGCCCCGGTGGTCGTGAAGCCCGACATCGCCTCGAAGTAGGCGTTGATCGGGCTGGAGATCTGGTTCTCTCCGGAGAGGACGTAGGGCAGGGCTCCGACACCGGCCGCGAACAGCCACGTGAGCGAGACCACGAGAAAGCCCTCGCGAATCCCCACTCGCTCCTTGCCCGCGGTCAGGCGTTCGACCGTCCAGCCTCCTCCACCGCCGATGATCCCGGTGATCACGAACGGCCAGACGGACTCTGAGTACGCGACGGCGAAAGCGATCGGGAAGAGCGTCGCCAAGCTGAGGTACTTGATCAGCGCCGCGACGAGATTGATGCTTCCGAGCAGGTCGACGCCGAGGACGCCGCGGCGAACGTTCAAAGCCTGCGCTCGACCTCTTGCACGCGGCTCGACGGAGTGAAGATGATCGCGCGGTCGCCTGCCTCAAGCACGTCGTCGCCGTGGGGAAACATTGCCCGCCCCTCGCGCACGATCGCCCCGATCAGGGAGCCGGTCGTCGGCAGTTCCCGAAATCGCTTCCCGGCGAGGTCACTCTCCGGCCTGACCGTGATGTCGAGGATCTCGAAGCGGTCCTGCTCCAGCATCGCGACCTGCCTCGTCCGGGGATCGCGTGCGAAGCGGACGATCTCCTCGGCCGTGATCAGCCGAGGGTTGATCGCGACGTCGACACCGGCGCGTTCGAAGACCTCCATCGAGACCGAGTCGTGGACGATCGCGATCGTCGACTGGACGCCGTGCAGCTTGGCGAGCGTGGCTGCGTAGTAGTTCTTCGAGTCGTCCCGCATTGCGAAGACGGCGGCGTCCGACCTCCCGATGTGCTCCCGCTCGAGGAACTCGGGGTCGATACCCGTGGCGTTGAACACCCGCGCTTCCGGAATGAGCTCCGCCACCGCTTGGGCGCGTTGGGGGTCGCTCTCGATCAGGCGGACGCGAATCCCTTGCTGGCAGAGAACGCGAGTCGTGGCGATGCCGATGTGGCCCGCGCCGAAGACGACGACGTCGTCCACCTTCCTCCGCGTCGTCAGGAGCTCGCTCCACTCCCGGGCAGCCGCGGGCGAGCCGATGACGACGATCCGGTCGCCGGGACGGATCGTCTCCTCGCCGCGAGGGATCACGATCTCGTCGCCACGGATGATGCTTGCGACCTTGGAGTTGACCGGGATGCTCGCCTGGCTGAGCGGACGACCGACGACGTCCTCGAACCTGGGTCGTTGCGGTCGCTTCGCAGCCTGCTCGGCCGCCTTCATGATCGAGACGCTCTCGAATTCAACCTTGGGCGCCGGGGCGACAACATCGAACTCGACGATCTGGACCTGTCCGTCAGCGAAGACGTCGGTCTGACGCGCCGCCGGCACGCCGATGGTCTGAGACACAGCGAGTGCGGCCTCGCGCTCGGACGAGACGACCCAGTCGACGTCGAGCTGGCGCTCCCGCCAGACGTCGAGGTACTCTTCGTTGCCGGTCCTGACGATCGTCCGGGTGCTCGGCGTCAGCGCCCGGCAGAAGATGGAGGCGATGATGTTGACCTCGTCGCGTGAGGTGCAGGCGATGAGCAGATCGGAACCGGCGAGCCCCGCATCCTGCAGGACGCGCCTGCTCGTGCCGTTGCCCGCGACGGTTGCGACCTCGAACCGGGCGCTGATCGCCTCCAGCCGGCTCGGGTCTTCGTCGACGACGGTCAGCTCATGCTCCCCGTGCAGCGCCTCCACGATCGTGGAGCCGACCTGGCCTGCGCCGATGATGAAGATCTTCACCGCCGGTGGAGGCTAACGCGGCATAGGGTTCGCCGATGCCTCGGCGGCGCAGGCAGCAGGGTCTCGAACGGGTACTCGGCGCTCCCGCACTGTTCGCCACGGTCTACGGCAATGTCGGGTCGTCGATCTACTACGCACTCGGCGTCACGGCGGTCTTCGCACTCGGCCTTACGCCCCTCGTCTTCCTGATCGCCGGTCTCATCTTCGCCGCGACGACGATGACGTACGCAGAGGGGACGGTGCGGTTTCCCGAGGCGGGCGGCTCGTCGAGCTTCGCACGGCATGCGTTCGACGAGCTCGTGAGCTTCGGAGCGGCGTGGGCACAGATGCTCAACTACGTGATCACGATCTCGATCTCGGCGTTCTTCGTGCCGCACTACCTCTCGATCTTCTGGGATCCGCTCCGCGAGAACCCGTGGGACATCATCGGCGGCGCGATCGTGATCATCGTCCTCGTCGGCCTCAACATCGTGGGCATCAGGGAGGCGGCGTGGCTGAACATCTTCCTCGCCGTCGTCGACTTCGCGACCCAGCTCCTGCTCGTGTTGCTCGGCTTCGTCCTCGTCTTCAGCCCGAGCGTCCTCGTCGACAACGTCGAGTTCGGCGTGGCGCCCACCTGGAGCGACTTCTTCCTCGCAATCCCGATTGCGATGATCGCGTACACCGGGATCGAGACCGTCTCCAATCTGGCCGAGGAGGCGCGCGACCCGGCGCGCAACGTCCCGCGCGCCTACCTGATGACGGTGATCGCCGTCTGGGTCATCTACTTCACGCTGCCGGCGATCGCGCTCTCGGCGCTCCCGGTCGAGAACGGTGAGACACTGCTCGGCCTGCCGCCCGAAGAGGGCGGCTACGCCAACGACCCGGTACTGGGCGTCGTCGACAACATGGGCCTCTCCGGGTTCGCGCTCGACGCCCTGCGCATCTACGTCGGAATTCTCGCGGCCACGATCCTCTTCATCGCCACGAATGCGGGCGTCATCGGTGCCTCCCGCATCACCTATGCCATGTCGGGCTATCGGCAACTACCCGCCGTCTTCCGGCGGCTGCACCCGACGTTCAAGACGCCGTGGATCGCGCTTGTCGTCTTCGCTGGGTTCGCCTCGATCCTGACACTGCTTCCGGGCAGGGTCGACTTCCTGGGGACGATGTACTCGTTCGGCGCGATGCTCTCGTTCTCGATCGCGCACGTCTCGGTGATCGCGTTGCGCTACAAGCGGCGAGACGAGGAGCTTGTCTTCCGCGGGCGCCCGAATGTCCGCGCCGCCGGCGTCGACTGGCCCGTCTTCGCGCTGATCGGTGCTGTCGCCACCGGAGTGGCCTGGATCGTGGTCGTGTGGCAGACGCCCGACACCCGCTACGCGGGTTTGGCGTGGCTCGCAGTGGGCTTCGTGGGCTACGCCGTGTATCGGCGGCGGATCGTGCGCGCCGGGCTCCGCGAGACGGTCCGGGCCCCGGTCGTCGTCCTGGGCCCGGCGCTGACGGTCGAGTACCGCACGATCGTCGTCCCCGTCGTGCGTTCAGAGGAGTCGGAGGAGGCGCTCGTGGCGGCCGCACGCCTCGCCGCCGAGCGTAGGGCGACGCTAGCCATCATCCACGTGATCGAGGTGCCGCTCGATCTGCCGCTCGACGTCGAGCTGCCCGATGCCGAGCGAGAGGCGGATGAGGTGCTCGACAACGCGGCCGCCCTTGTCGAGAGCTACGGCGTCCGCGCCGTTACCCGACTCCTGCGGGCGCGTGCCGCCGGGCCCGCGATCGTCGAGGAGGCCGAGCGCCGCGACGCCGAGCTGATCGTCATAGGTGCACCCCGCGCGCGACGCGGGCAGCGGATCTTCGGTGGTACGGCCGACTACGTGCTCAAGCATGCATCCAGCCGCGTCTTGATCGTCGCCGGCCGGAGAGCCGCATGATCACGTTCGCCCTCTCGGGGCTGCTCGTCATGCTCGGAGCGGCGATCATCGTCCGCACGATCGTGGGCGGAATCGGCGGCGGGCTCGGCCTCCTGATCGGGGCGCTCTTCATCCTCGCCGGCGGGGCACGGTTGTACCTTCAGAGACAGCGTGGCTAGGAAGCTCCCCGGCCTACAGCGGGTGCTCGACGTACCGTCTCTGGCGGCCGTCGCGTACGGCGAGATCGCGTCCTCGTTGTACTTCGCACTCGGCGTCGTCGCCATCTATGCCCTCGGCTTCACGCCGTGGGTCCTCCTCGGGGTCGGCGTGCTCTTCCTCCTCGTCTCGCTCTCCTATGCGGAGGGAACGACCGCGATCCCGGAGCCCGGAGGCGCTGCGACGTTCGTCCGCCGCGCCTTCAACGATCCTGCGGGGTTCCTGACCGGCTGGGCGCTGATCCTCGACTACCTGATCGTGATGGCGCTCGCGGGCCTGTTCGTCCCGCACTACGTCGGTCACGCCGTCGGGTGGGAGGAGTTAACGGACGAGCCCTGGGACACGGTGCTCGGCGTCGTGGTGATCCTCGGCACGGCGGCGTTCCGTCTCACTCGTCGGACGAGTCTCTATCGGACGGCGATCCTGATCGCCGGGTTCGCGTTCGCTTCGCACCTCTTGCTCGTCGTGCTCGGCTTCGCGTTCCTCTTCTCGCCCAACGCGCTGACGGAGGGTGTCGACCTCGGCACGTCGCCGACCTGGAACGACATCGCGTTTGCACTGCCGCTCGCGATGCTGGCGTACACCGGGCTGGAGACGGTCGCGAACCTGGCAGCGGAAACGCGCGAGCCGGGACGCACACTTCCGCGGAGCCTCTTCGCGGGCATCGGGCTCGTCGTCGCCGTCTCTTTCGCGATCGGGCTGATCGCGATCTCGGCGTATCCCGGTGGCAGGGCGCTCGGCACCGAGTGGCTCCGCGCCCCGATCATGGGACTGACCGCCGCGCTCGATGATCAGCTACCCGCCGCCGTCGCGGACGTCCTCCGCGTCGCGATCGGCCTGACCGGCGCGCTCGTGCTCGTGACGGCGGTGACGACCTCGATCTCTGGCGCAGGCCGTATCGCCTACGCAATGGGGCGGCGCGAGATGCTGCCTCACACCCTCGGGACGCTGAACCGCCGCACGCTGATCTCGCCCGCCGCGATCGTCGGCGCGGCGTTCATTGCGTCCACCTTGCTCGTGATCGGGCACTTCATCCCCACCGAGGCGGTGCGGTTCCTCGCGGGACTCTTCAGCTTCGGCGTCCTGCTCGCGTTCACCGCCGCCCAGCTGGCGGTTATCCGCCTGCGGATACGCGAGCCGGAGCTCACGAGGCCGTTTCGGGCACGTCCGGAGATCACCATCCGGGGCTACCGGCTTCCGCTCCCGGCCCTCA
>JBOHAU010000016.1:0-23575 GCA_050698015.1 Gaiellaceae bacterium | reverse complement strand
CGTCGGCGCCGACCAGAAGAGGCCGTGCCGGCTTTGCCGGTACGGCCGTCTCAAGCCAGAGTTCGCACTCCAACGAGCCAAGGTCTGTAGACCTTGGTGAGGCGGAGGGTGGGCTCTGGCGCCGCGTGATCGCGGGCCAGAAGCTGGCATGCATTGCTGGATGGGGCACTACTGCAGCATGGACGCGCCTAGTGGGAGCCGCACGCGGACAGTCGTTCCCTCGCCGGGCGCCGACTGCAGGTCGACGTGGCCGCCAACTGCCTCGACGGCGGCGCGCGCGATCGCGAGCCCCAGGCCCGAGCCCGCCTCGCCGGTCCCTTCGCCGCGGAAGAAGCGGTCGAACACGCGATCCTGCTCCTCCCACGGAATTCCCCGCCCCGTGTCGGAGACCCGGATCTCCGCTTGGCCGCCCGAGACCTCTGCGGCCAGCTGAATCCGGCCGTGGCCCGTGTACTTGGCCGCGTTCTCGGCGACGTTCAGGAGGACCTGCTCGAGCAGCTCCCGGTTCGTCACGGCGGCGGCATCCGGTGGGCAAGAGACCTCAATCGTCACGGTCTCGACCGACCGGAGCTGGGAGGCGATGTCCGAGAGCAACGGTTGGAGCGCAACCAGCTCCGTCCGTGGAGCCTCCGCGCCGGTCTGGACGCGGGCGAGGATGAGCAGGGCTCGCGCGAGGCGGGCCAGCCGTGCGGATGCGCGCTCGATGTGGCCAAGGAAGATGTCGCGCTCGGACGTGTCCTTCGCCCCGGCCTGGAGCACCTCGATTGCGCTGACGATCGCCGCCAATGGGCTCTGCAGCTCATGGGCGGCGTTCGTCACGAATTCGCGCTGGGCGGACTCCTCTCGCGCCTCCGCGGTCGCCTCGGCTCCGTCACGATTCAGACGGCTGAGGGGCCCCAATGACCTTCGAGACATCGACATTCTTCTCGACGACGACATACCCGTCTTGTGCTCCGACGATTCGCTCGACATCCAGATAGACGTGATCGGTGAGCACGACGAACCGGCTCGGGTGCGCTCGAACGTCGACGTAGTCCTGCATCGAGATGTGAAGTGTCGCGACACAGGTCGTGTCGAGGCACTCGCAGGCGATCGCGTACGTCTCGGTGACTACCGAGAAGGCCTGGTTGAGCTCCGGCCGCTTCTCGTTGACGGCGCGGAAGAGCGCTTGATTCCGCGCAGCACGAACCTCGCGGTCGTGTTGAGTCGCTGACTCCATTCGGCACCTCCATGGGTGTGCTTCGCGGTCCCGTACACCAAGGAAGGCCTCTGGAGCGCCGGCCCGAGCAGCCGTTCGCGGAGTGGGCACACAAAAGGTGGCCCTGGCACAACCACGGTAGCACCCTTGCTCAGAAACGTCCTGCGATTCGCGCGGCGGCTTCGTAGATGGGATCGCGGGCGAAGACGTTCAGCTCGTCGGAAAGGAGATCGCTGGCGTCGACCTCGCCGAAGTAGGGGATCCTGTCGCCCGGCTCACGCGCCACCTCGATGCCCGCCCGCGACCGCAGCCACCCGGCGACGAGCGCCGCCTCCGCCGGCGAGCTTTCGATCCGGTCCGGAAGGCTCGGCCACGCGCGGGAAAGCGCCTCGCGCCAGGGATGCGTTCGCCGCCAGGCGATATCCGAGACGGCCACGACCTCGAAGAACTCCTCCAGCTCGGCGTAGGCGCCTGGGACATCGGGCCACTCGGCCGAATCGACGACCAACCTGTCGGCGATCGAGATCATCTGCGTGTACTGCTCGGTTCGGAACGGTGGTCGACCGCGCCAGCGCAGGAAGACCGGAAGGTCGGGCAGCAGCAGTGGGATCGCGACGCTCGCCGGCGCCTCGGCGCGGGGCCCGCCTAGCCGGAGCTCCACGACCTCGTTGCAAAGCTGCCGCGCCTCGCCCTCGAGCGGATGGCACTCGAGGAACACCCTCGCTGCGACGCGGTCGCTTTGCTCCGGCTCGGGAAAGAGGAGGAGCGTCCGAGACGGGTGTCGTGCCCCCAGGCCGGCGAGGGTCTGGGTCGCCGCCGATTGCCATTCCGCCGGCACCCAGGCCATGTGGGTGAGGACGCTGGTGCGCAGGTCGGGAACGCCGCCGTGACCCACGCGGAGGCGAAGCTCCGCGAGCGCCTCCTCGATCTCGTCGATCGTGGCGCAGTCGTCCGCCCAGCTTTCGACGGCTACCGATGCCACGCCAGGAACTCCTGCGCCGCCCTCGGCCCCCAGGTTCCGGCCGGGTAGTTGGGGAAGTTCGGCCGCTCGCGCGACCACGCGGCGACGATGGCGTCCACCAGCGCCCATTGCTCCTCGATCTCGTCGGCGCGGGTGAAGAGCGTCTGGTCGCCGAGCATCGTGTCCAGGATCAACCGCTCGTACGCGTCGGGCAGGCCGGTCCGGAACGTTCCGCCGTAGAGGAAGTCCATGTGCACGGTCCGAACCCGCATGCCCTCGCCTGGGACCTTCGCGCCGATCGCGAGGGAGACGCCCTCGTTGGGCTGGACGTGGACGAAGAGCACGTTCGGTCGCAGCGTGTCGATGTCTTCGAAGGGCGGGTGCGGCGCCCGCTTGAACTGGATCGCGATCGTCGTCTCACGCCGCGCGAGCCGCTTGCCGGTCCGGACATAGAACGGCGTGTCCGCCCAGCGCCAGTTGTCCACGAAGAGGCGCGCGGCGACGAACGTCTCAGTGATCGAGTCGGGCGCGACGCCCGGCTCCTCGCGATACCCGGGCACCTCGACGCCCTCGACGAACCCTCGGCCGTACTGGCCGCGCACGACGAAGCGCGGGTTCGGCGTGCTCAGCGCGCGAAGCACCTTCACCTTCTCGTTGCGCACCGAGTCGGCGTCGAAGTCGATCGGCGGCTCCATCGCCGTCAGGGCGACGAGCTGGAGCAGGTGGTTCTGGAAGATGTCGCGGATCGCCCCCGCCTGCTCGTAGTAGGCGGCCCGCCCTTCGATCCCGATCGACTCGGCGACGGTGATCTGGACGTGGTCGATGAACTGGCGGTTCCAAATCGGCTCGAAGATCCCGTTCGCGAAGCGCAGCGCGAGCAGGTTCTGCACGGTCTCCTTGCCGAGGTAGTGGTCGATGCGGAAGACCTCGTCCTCGGTGAAGTGGCGCGAGAGGAGCTCGTTCAGGTTCCGCGCCGAGGCCAGGTCCCTCCCGAACGGCTTCTCGACGATCAGCCGGACCCAACCGCTCGTCGTCCTCCGCTCACCGAGCTGTTCGACCACCATCGGCATCGCCATCGGCGGAACCGCGAGGTAGTAGACGCGATTGCCACGCGTGCCGTGCTGCTCGTCGAGCTCGTTCAGGCACCTGACCACCCGGTCCTGGCCTTCCTCGTCCGCGAAGTGGGTCGGGATGTAGCGGGTCACGGCCGCCAGGCGCTCCCAGACCTCGGGGCTGAACTCGTCCCGTCCAAACTCGCGCACCGCCGCCTCCATCGTGGCGACGAACTCCTCGGTCGTGTGCTCGGTGCGGGCGATCCCGATGACGCCGAACTGCTCCGGCAGGAGCTTTCGCATCGCGAGCGAGTAGAGCGCGGGGAAGATCTTGCGCCGGGTCAGGTCGCCCGAGGCGCCGAAGATCGCCAGGACGCACGGCTCCGGCGTGCGGTGCAGCCGGAGGCCCTCGAGGAGAGGGTTCTCTTCAGTCGTGACGGACTGCGTGTCCACCAAATTGGTTCCTCAGCGCCGCGTTCACCTTGGCGGCGAAGGACTCATCCTGCCGGGAGGCGAAGCGAGCGTAGAGCGCCGCCGTGATCACGTGGAGCGGGACCGCGCTCTCGATCGCCTGCTCGACCGTCCAGCGGCCCTCGCCCGAGTCCTCGACGTAGCCGCGGATTCCTTCGAGGCCCGGGTCCTCCTCGAGCGCTCGGGCGAGGAGGTCGAGCAGCCAGCTGCGGACGACCGATCCGTGCCGCCAAAGCTCCGCGACCTGGTGCAAGTCCAGGTCGAACTCCGACGCATTCATCAGCTCAAACCCCTCTGCGTAGGCCTGCATCAAGCCGTATTCCACGCCGTTGTGGACCATCTTCACGAAGTGCCCGGCGCCCGCCGGCCCCACGTGGGCGAAGCCCCCCTCCGGAGCGAGCGCCGCGAAGATCGGGCCGAGTCGCTCGATTGGCTCAGCCTCGCCGCCCGCCATCAGCGCAAAGCCCTCCTTCAGTCCCCAGACCCCGCCCGAGACGCCGACGTCGAGGAAGTAGAGGTCGCGCTCGCGCGCTTCGGCCGCGCGGCGCTGGGAGTCGCGGAAGTTCGAGTTCCCGCCGTCGACGATCGCGTCGCCGGGCTCGAGAATCTCGAGCAGCTCCCGGAGAGCGTTCTCGGTGACCTCGCCCGCCGGGATCATCAGCCAGATGTGCCGCTGGGGCTCGAGCTGGGCGGCGAGCTCGTCGAGCGAGCCGGCGGTCGACTCGACGTTCGGGTCGAAGGTCTGGACCTCGTGCCCGGCTCGCCGGAGCCGTTCGGTCATCCCCGAGCCCATCCGGCCCAGGCCCACCATCCCGAGCTTCACAGCTGCACCCGGACGATCCGCCGGCCGCGCTCCCGCAGCGTCTCGAAGTCGCCGAGCGCCTGCGCGGCGATCAGCGTCTTGAACCCGTACGGCCGCCCCGGGATCTTCAGGTCATCGCCCAAATCGTCGACGACCTGGACGAAGAGCCCGTTGTCAGGCCCGCCTTTGTGGAGCTGTCCCGTGGAGTGGAGGTACCGTGGCCCGAGCCCGACCGTCACCGCGGCGCCCGTCTCCGCGGCTTGGGCGGCAAACGGCTCCAGCTCCCGCTCCCGCGCGGGATCGACGAACGCGAGGAAGGCGACGTAGTGGTCCGGCGTCGCCTCCGCGAGCAGCTCGTCCAGTGACCCTTCTGGACCCAGCTCGGTGCCAGGCACGCGGCCACGGCTCGAAAGGACGGCCTCGGTCTTGTCCTTCGCGGCCTGGACGTCCGGCTGGTTGAACGGGTTGATCCCGAGCAGCGACCCGGCCACGGCGGTCCCGAACTCCCAGCGGAAGAACTCCTGGCCGAGCTCGTAGGAGTCGGGCAGCCGCACCTCGACCGGCTCCCCGCCGCGCCATACGGGCACGATGCCCTTGCCGTCCTTCCCCGTCGATTCGGCGATGAGCTGCTCCACCCAGAGGCCGAAATCGCCCTCGACCTGGAGGAGCGTGGTGCCGGCGAGCTGCAAACCGAGCTCGAGCCCCGGGTTGCCCTCCTCGAGGCGGCACGCCTCGCGCATCTCTTCGGCACGGTCGAGGAGGCGCTCCACGTCGATGCCCATGAAGATCGCCGGCAGGATCCCGAACACCGAGAGGGCCGAGTAGCGGCCGCCGATCGTCGGCTCGCCGTAGAAGACGTCTTCCGAGATCTCGGCCAGCGGCGAGCCCGGATCGGTGATGACCGCGAAGCGCCCGCCCTGCTTCCGGAAGTAGTCGACGTGGCTTCGCGTCTCCAGCGTCGTCCCCGACTTGGAGGCAGCGAGAAACAGTGTCCGGTCGATCTCGATCGACTGCCTGAGGCGGCGAATCGCCGTCGGATGCGTCGTGTCGAGGACGTGGAAGCCCTCAGCGTCGAACAGACGCCGCATCACCTCCGGTGCGAGGCTCGACCCGCCCATGCCGAGCAGCACGACGTCGTCGAAGTCGACGCCTGCGGCGAACTCCATGAGCTCGTGGATTCGCTCCCGCATCCGCGGCGGCTCGTCGAGCCAGCCGAGCCAGTGCGCCTCGTCGCTGCCCGTCCAGACCGACGGGTCGCGCTGCCAGATCCGTTCGACGAGCTCGGCGGTCTCGATCACGCGGAACTACGCGGGAACCAGTTCGCTGCGCTTCGCCGCGATTCCCTCGAGCAGGCCTTCGAAGGACTCGGCGAACTTCTGCACGCCCTCTTCCTCCAGCACCCTCGTCACGTCGTCGTAGTCGATGCCGACCGCGGCCAGCTCCTCGAAGAGCTGGCGCGCCTCGTCGAGCCGTTCCTCGAGGGTGAGCCGCACGACACCGTGATCCTGGAAGGCCTCGATCGTCTCCTTCGGCATCGTGTTGACCGTGTCGGGCCCGATCAGCTCCTCGACGTACATAACGTCCCGGTACTCGGGGTTCTTCGTCGACGTCGAGGCCCAGAGGCACCACTGCGGCGTGGCGCCCTTGGCGGCGAGCTGCTCCCAGCGCTCACCGCGGAAGATCTCCTTGAAACGCTCGTAGGCCAGCTTCGCGTTCGCAATCGCGAGCCGCCCCTTGAGGTGGTCGTGGCCGCCGATCGCCTCGAGCCGCTTGTCTGCCTCGGTGTCGACCCGCGAGACGAAGAAGCTCGCTACGGAAGTCACCGGCGTGGGATCTCCGCCGCTCTCGACGAGCCGCTCGAGCCCGCGGATGTACGCCTCGGCCACTTCGGCGTAGCGCTGGAGCGAGAAGATCAAGGTGACATTGATGCTCTTGCCGCGCGCGATCATCTCCTCGATCGCCGGCAAGCCCGCCTTCGTCGCCGGGATCTTCACGTAGAGGTTGGCCCGGTCGACCGTGTCGTGGAAGCGCTGGGCCTCCTCGATCGTCCCTTCGGTGTCGTGGGCCAGATGCGGGTCGACCTCGAGTGACACGTTGCCCGTCAGGCCGCGATTTTCGTCCCAGGCGGAGCGCATCAGGTCGCACGCCTCGCCGATGTCGTCGAAGGCCAGTCTGAGGAAGACCTCCTTCGGGTCGTCCTCCTCGGCGAGCACCTGGCGGAGCTGGTCGTCGTACCAGTGTCCCTCGGACATCGCCTTCTGGAAGATCGTCGGGTTCGACGTGACGCCGACGACGGCGTCCTCGTCCATCATCCGCGCCAACTCGCCGGTGCGCAGCCACTCCCGCGAGAGCGAGTCGATCCAGACACTCTGGCCCAGCTCGCTCAGTTCGTGAAGTCTTGATCTAGACATTCAGGCCTTCCCTTTCCATCGCCTCGATCTTCTCAAGCCGGCGGCGGTAACGCTCGTCCCCGTCGAACTCGGCCCCGAGAAACGCAGTGACGAGCTCGGCGGCGAGATCGCCGCCCACGACCCCGGACCCGATGCAGAGCACGTTCATGTCGTCGTGCTCCACACCTTGCCTTGCCGAGTACGTGTCGTGGCAGATCGCGGCTCTTACACCCGGGATCTTCGAGGCCGCAACAGAGGCGCCCACTCCTGAGCCGCAGACCAGGATGCCCCGGTCGGCACCCCCGCGTAGGGCTTCGCCGATCTCCTTCGCCTTGTCGGGATAGTCGACTCGCGGCTCCGGCGTGTCAGTGCCCAGGTCTACCGCCTGGTGCCCAAGTCGTCCCAATTCCTGGAGGATTCGCTCTCGGAGCTTCACCCCTCGGTGGTCGAACGCTACCGCGACTCGCATAGCTCGACTACGTTACCGCCACATGGACGGCCCAGAGCTTTGGGGTGAGCTCGGTCAGCAGCTCCGAGTCGACGCCGTGCGTGCGAGCGCAAGGGCGGGCTCCGGCCATCCGACCTCGTCGATGTCGGCGGCCGACCTCGCCGCCGTGCTGCTCGCGGCGCACTTCCGGTACGACTTCGACGATCCGAAGGACCCGGGCAACGACCGGCTGATCTTCTCGAAGGGCCATGCGTCGCCGCTCGTGTACGGGCTCTTCCGTGCGGCCGGAGTGCTCTCGGAAGAGGAGTTCATGACGTACCGCCAGTTCGGGAGCCGGCTCGAGGGCCACCCGACACCGTCGCTCCCTTGGGTCGACGTCGCCACGGGCTCGCTCGGGCAGGGACTGCCGATCGGAGTCGGCGTCGGCATCGCCGGGAAGCGCCTGAACCGGCTGCCGTTCCGCGTCTGGGTGATCTGTGGCGACAGCGAGATGGCGGAGGGCTCGATGTGGGAGGCGGCCGAGCACGCAGCGTTCTACGAGCTCGACAACCTGACCGCGATCATCGACGTGAACCGGCTCGGCCAGCGCGGCGAGACGATGCACGGCTGGGACCTTTCGTCCTACTCCAAGCGCCTCGAGGCGAACGGCTGGCAGACGATCGAGATCGACGGCCACGACGTCGAGCAGATCGACGCCGCCTACCGCGAGGCCGAAGCGACGACGGGCCGTCCGTCGGCGGTCGTGGCGCGTACGATCAAGGGCAAGGGCTACTCGAAGGTCGAGGACCAGGGCGGCTGGCACGGCAAGGCGATCACCGACGCCGAAGAAGCAATCGAGGAGCTCGGCGGCGTGCGGAACATCACGGTCGACGTCCCGAAGCCCGAACCCGCCGAGTCGCACCGGTTCGAGCCCACACCGCGGGACTGGCCGACGTACGAAGTCGGGTCGCAGGTGGCGACGCGGAAGGCCTACGGCGAGGCGCTCGCGGCACTCGGCGGCGAAGACGGCGAAGTCGTCGCGCTCGACGGCGAGGTCTCGAACTCCACATTCGCCGAGATCTTCGGCGACGCCCATCCCGAGCGCTATTTCGAGATGTTCATCGCCGAGCAGCAGATGATCGCGGCCGCGGTCGGGGTCCAGCTGCTCGGCTGGAAGCCCTTCGCGTCCACCTTCGCGGCGTTCACGACCCGCGCGTACGACTTCGTCCGGATGGGTGCGATCAGCCGGGCGACCCTGAAGCTCTGTGGCTCGCATGCCGGCGTCTCGATCGGTGAGGACGGCCCGTCACAGATGGGCCTCGAGGACCTGGCCGCGTTCCGCGCGGTTCACGGCTCGACCGTCCTCTATCCTTGCGACGGGAACCAGACGACCAAGCTCGTCCGGACGATGGGCGAGCTCGACGGGATCTCGTACCTGCGCACAACGCGCGGGGACACACCGGTCGTCTACGAGCCGGCCGAGGAGTTTCCCGTCGGAGGGAGCAAGACCCTTCGCTCGTCCGACGACGACGACGTGACGATTGTCGCGGCCGGGATCACCGTCCACGAGGCGCTCGATGCGGCCGAAACGCTCGCCGGCGAGGGGATCTCGGTCCGCGTGATCGACTGTTACTCGGTCAAGCCGATCGACGCCGAGACCCTGCGCGGCGCCGGCACCCCGATCGTGACCGCCGAGGACCACTCGGCCGAAGGCGGTCTCGGCGAGGCCGTGCTCGCCGCGCTCGCGGACTCCGACGAGCGCCCTCCCGTCTCCGTGCTCGCCGTCCGCGAGCTGCCGCACTCCGGCAAGCCGGCCGAGCTGCTCGCCGCCGCCGGGATCGACGCCGAGGCGATCGCCGCCGCCGCCCGCAAGCTCGTTACCGCCCGAACACCCGCCTGATCAGCGCCGGAGCTGCTCGTCCAGTGGAACGAGCGGCAGCTGGAACGTGCGTACCGCCTCGTCGTTCGAGACGACGCTGTCGCCCGTCTCGAGCATCGTCAGCAGATCCCGCGTCAGCGGAATGTTCCCCGGCAGCCGCTCGGTCACCGCAGCAGGAACCTTCATCAGCCCGACGGGGAGGTGCATCGTCGGCCGTCGGCGGATCCCCAGGACGGCGCGGAGCCTCTGCCAGAACTCGTTCCAGCTGACGATGTCGGGCCCGCCGAGCTCGAAGGTGCGGTTCGCCGCCTCCGGCTTGTCGACTGACCTGGCGAAGTAGGCACCAATGTCGTCGATCCAGATCGGCTGGATCCTCTGCTCACCGCTGCCGATGATGCCGGTGACCGGCGCCACCCTCGCCAGCTTCCTGAACGTCGGCAGGATCCCGCCGTCGCGGCCGAAGATGAAGCTCGGGCGGAAGATCACGTGCTCGAGGCCCGACGCCTTCAGGTCCTGCTCCTGCGACCACTTCGCGTCGTAGTAGGGGACGATGTCCTTCGTCTCCTCGGTCATCCCGAGTGCGCTCATGAGCACGAACCGGCCGACTCCGGCCTCCTTCGCTGCGGCGATGAGGTTGCGCGTGCCGCCGACCATGATCCGTTCGAAGTCCTCCGGCCTGCCCTGTCGGATCGCGACCAGGTGCACCACGACGTCCGCGTCCTGGACCGCGCGGCGAAGGCTGGCCGGTTCCGTCACGTCTCCCTGAACCGCCTCCTGGCAGCGGATTCCCGCCTTCTTCCAGGCGCCCGGCTTGCGTTCCAGAACGCGAACGTCGTGACCGGCGTCGACGATCGCGTTCGCGACGGCCGGGCCGACGAAGCCCGTCGCTCCTGTCACGAAGACCTTCATACGCGCTCGCGTGGGAAGTTCTGCCAGTAACGGCTCGGCGTGGGCCCTTCCTGGCCCTGGTACTTCGAGCCGAGCTCGCCGGCGCCGTAGGGCGTCTCGGCCGGCTCGGTGAGCTGGACGAACGAGAGCTGCCCGATCTTCATCCCGTAGTAGATCGTGATCGGGAGGTTGGCGACGTTCGAAAGCTCGAGCGTCACGTGGCCGTCCCAGCCGGGATCGATGAAGCCGGCGGTCGAGTGGATGAGGAGCCCGAGGCGGCCGAGTGAGCTCTTCCCTTCCAGTCGCGCCACAAGGTCGTCCGGGAGCCGGATCCGCTCCAGGGTGGACGCGAGGACGAACTCGCCCGGATGGAGAATGAACGGCGCCTCGTCGTCGACCTGCACGAGCTCGGTCAGATCTTCCTGCGGCTCCTTGACGTCGATGTACGGATAGCGCGCGTTGTGAAAGACGCGGAAGTAGCGGTCGACACGGACGTCGACGCTTGACGGCTGCAGAAGCGTCTCGTCGTACGGGTCGATCTCGATCCGACCCTGGCCGATCAGCCTGCGGATCGTGCGGTCGGAGAGAACCATCAGAGGACTGCGCCGGCCGAGCGACTGAGCTCCGAGAACTCCGCGTCGGTGAGCTCGAGCGACGCCGCGGCCACGTTCTCATCCAGGTGCTCGAGTGAAGACGTGCCCGGGATCGGAAGCATGACGGGGGAGCGGCTCAACAGCCAGGCAAGCGCGATCTGAGCCTGCGTCGCTCCGCGCAGGGCAGCGATGTCGGCGAGCCGTCCTCCGCCGCGGGTCAGGTCGCCGAAGCCGAGCGGGAACCACGGAATGAACGGGATCCCCTCTCGCTCGCAGACCTCGAGCACGCCCTCCGAGTGGCGATCGACGAGGTTGTAGCGGTTCTGGACCGAGACGATCGTCGCGACCTGGCGTGCCTGCGCCAGCTGCCGCGCATCCACGTTCGAGAGGCCGATGTGCCGGATCTTCCCCTCGCTCTGCAGGTCCGCGAGCGCGCCGACGGATTCCTCGATCGGCACGCTGGGATCGACCGCGTGGAGTTGATAGAGATCGATCCGGTCCACCCTGAGCCGCTCCAGGCTCCCCTCACAGGAAGCGCGCAGGTTCTCCGGGCGCCCATCTCGGATCCACTCGCCCTGACGCTCGTGGGTGAGACCGCCCTTGGTCGCGATCACGAGTCCGTCGGGATACGGGTGGAGCGCCTCCGCGATCTGGCGTTCGCTCACCTTGGGGCCGTACGAGGCGGCGGTGTCGATGAAGCTGACGCCGAGCTCGACGGCGCGGCGGAGGACTGCGAGCGCGTTCTCCGGGTCGTCCGGCTCGCCGATGACTCCGGGGCCCGGCAGCCGCATCGCCCCGAAGGCCATGCGGTTGACGGTCAGGTCGCCGAGGGTGACAGTCCCGGCCGTGGCAGCGGGTTGCGTTGTCGGCTCGACGGACATCGGCCGGAACCTAGCGTAGAGTCACGCCGTCAAGCGACCCGAAGGAGGCCGTTCCACCGTGAGAGCCATCTTCCGCTACTGGCTTTGGCTGCTGCTCGCCGCCGTCGTGCTCCAGATCGCGTTTGCCGGGTTCGGGGCGTTCGACGTCGCGGACAAGCTGGCCTCCGAGGGGGTGTCCGTCGACGAGGAAGCCTACGACGACAGCTGGGGTCTGCACGCGGGGTTCGGCTATCTAGTCATGCTCGCCGGTCTCGTCACGGTGATCCTCGCGCTGGTCGCGCGGGTGGGGCGTCAGCGCGTCCTTCACTCTCTCGGGATCTTCGGTCTACTGATCCTGCAGACGCTGTTGGCGTGGTTCGGAAGCGAGATCCCCGTCATCGGCGCGCTGCACCCGATCAACGCGTTCCTGATTCTCGGCGCCGTACTCGCGCTGACGATGCGGGAGTGGAAGGGCGAGGCCGAGCCGATGCCCGCGTCGCCACCCGCCGTGTAGGAGGGCTCACTCGGGATGGTTCCCGGGATCGTCGCCGAGCCGAAACGGCGTGGTGACGCCCTCGTAGGCGAGGTGCATCGTCAGGCCGTCCCGCGCGTGCGGGAGGTTGTGGCAATGGTCCATCCAGATCCCGGGGTTGTCCGCGCGGAATGCCACTTCGTACTCCTCGTTGCCCAGGACGTTGAGCGTGTCCACCCACCAGGGGCTTCCAGTCGCGGGCTTGCCGTCGCGGCTGAGCACGAGGAGGTGGTGGCCGTGCAGGTGCATTGGATGCACGACGTCGGTGTCGTTCACGATCCGCATCTTCACGAGGTCACCGCGGCTGACCATGTACATCGGGGTCTCCGGGAACAGCTCGCTGTTGACCGACCAGTGGTAGCCGGGTCTCCCCTTCATGAAGCCGATCCGCTTGCCGATGTCGAGCTCGAAGGTACGGTCGAAGTCGGTCGTCGACCCGAGCAGCGTCTGCTTTGGCGTTCCATAGACGGCGGGTTCGAAGTCCTCGCCGAGCGGCGCTCCGGGGCGAACCTGCGGGTCTTCAGGATCGGCCTGGAGGACGAGCGCCGTCGGGCTTGCGTCCACGCCGAGCCTGACGGTGTACTCGGGCATCGTGAACGCGACGTCGTAGCGTCCGCCCGCTCCGAGGACGAGGCGGCGGCCCTCGATGAGCGTCGGGCCGTTCAGGTCGGTTCCGTCGATCGCGATGACACGAAACGGAGTACCTGAGAGGTCGAACCGCTCCGGGGAGCTGTTCGTGTTCACGAGCCGCAGGCGCACGGGAGTCCCCGGCGCGGTCGGACGCGTCTGCACCCCGTCGTGCGAGCCCAACGCGGTTGCACCCGAGAAGTCGTGCGCGAGGACCGCCAGATCGAGCTCGCGCGGATCCGGCTTCGTCTTCGGCTCGATCACGAACGCGCCGTAGAGCCCGCGGCGCACCTGCTTCGACGAGACCTGGTGCGAGTGGTACCAGAAGGTCCCCACCTGGTCGACCCGGAAGCGGTAGACGTAGCGCTCACCCGGCATGACGACGTTCTGCGTGACCCCCGCGACGCCGTCCTCCGCGTTTGGCACGTCGACTCCGTGCCAGTGGACGGTCACGCCGTCGTCGACGTCCTCGTTGACGAGGGTGGCCTCGACGAGGTCGCCCTGGCTGACGCGGAGCTCGGGCCCCGGCACCTGTCCGTTGAAGGTCCAGGCGTCGAGCGTCTTCCCCGATTGGAGCGTCACTTTCGCCTGCTTGGCGACGAGCCTGAACCGGACGTCTGGCGTGCCCTTCGCCCCCTTCAGCGCGTCCACTTGCACGTGGGGATGCTGCGCGTGGCTCTGGGGTGGACCGCCGCCGTAGTCGACCTCTCCGAACTCCATCGCGCCATAGCTCTCGGGGAGACGGCTGTCGTACCACGCCTTGCCGACCCAGGCGGCTGCGGCGAGCGCAACCACGGAGACGATGCCGATGAGGACACGAACGAGCACGGGTTCAAGCTAGACGAGCGAGAGCTGGCGATGCGCCTCGAAGCCGGATACGCCGACGCCGACAAGCCGGAGTGCGCCGGGGCGGTCGGCCAGGGCTCGATCCAGAAGGGCGCAGGCGAGCTCCCAGATCCGGTCCGCGTCGTCGGTGCCGACGGGCAGCGTCGTCGAGCGACTCCTGATCGCGAAATCGGGGTAGCGCACCTTCGTCGTGACAGTCCGGGCGGTCTCGCCGTCCCTGCGGAGGTACTCGGCGAGCGCGTCCGCCATCGGGCGGAGCTCGGCCTGCAGGTGCACGACGTCCGAGATGTCCCGGGCGAAGGTCTCCTCCTGGCTGATCGAGACACGTTGTGTCTGCGTCTCGAGGCCGCGTGGGTCGATGCCGCGAGCCCGGTCCCGGAGGAGCTTGCCGACCTTGCCCGGCAGGAGCTTGCGGAGGCCGTCGTCCGACAGCCGGGCCAACGCCCCGATCGTCGCGATCCCGGCCGCCCTCAGACGCGCCTCGCTGCGGGGGCCGACGCCCGGTAGCCGACGGACGTCGAACGGCGCGAGGAACTCCGCCTCCCGACCGGGGACGACGACCACGAGTCCTCCGGGCTTGCGCTGGTCGCTGGCGATCTTGGCCACGACCTTGCACGTGGAGACGCCGAGGGAGCACGTGAGGCTCGTCGCGCCGCGCACGGCGGTCTGGACCGCTTCCGCCAGCCTGCGAGCCTCGCCGAAGTCCGCTGCGACTTCCCCGAGGTCGAGATAGCCCTCGTCGAGCCCGGTCCGCTCTACGGTCGGAACCACTTCGCGCACGGCTCCCCAAACCGCCTTCGAGTAGGTCGAGTAGACGCTCCTCCGCGGCCGGACGAAGACCGCGTGCGGGCAACGGCGCAGCGCTTCGGCGCAGCTCATCGCCGAGTGGATCCCGAACTGCCGCGCGACGTAGTTCGCGGTCGCTACGACGCCGCGTCCGTGGGGATCGCCGCCCACGATCAGGGGCTTGGTGCGCAGCGTCGGATCCTCGAGCTCCTCGACCGCGGCGAAGAACGCATCGAGGTCGAGGTGGGCCAGGATCACGGGCTGAGGCGTTCGATCGTCCACTCCCCACCATCTTGGCGGGCGTAGCGGAAGCGATCGTGGAGCCGGCTGTCGCGGTGCTGCCAGAACTCCCAGACCTCCGGCTCGAGTCGGTAGCCGCCCCAGTGCGGCGGCAAGGGCACGTCCCCGCCCTCGAACTCCCGCTCGAGCTCCGCGACGCGCGCTTCGAGATCGTCGCGCGAGCCGATCACCTCGCTCTGCGACGATGCCCACGCGGCGATCTGGCCGTCACGCGGCCGCGTGCGGAAGTACGCCTCGGAGTCGGCCGCCTCGACGCGCTGCACGGGCCCCTCGATTCGCACCTGCCGCCCGAGCGGATGCCAGTAGAAGAGCAGCGCGCCGCGCGCGTTCGACGCCAGTTCGCGCCCCTTCCGGCTTGCGTGGCCCGTGTGGAACGTGAAGCCTCGATCGTCGAAGCGCTTGGCCAGCACCATCCGCGCCGAGGGCCGGCCGTCGGGCGTCGCCGTCGCGAGCGCCACGGCCTCGGGGAACTCGACAACCTGTCCCGCTTCCTCGTACCAGCGCTCGAATTGGCGGAGCGGATTCGGATCGAGATCGCTTCGCCGCAACGGCTTCGCCCGCTTCACAGCCAAATCTCTACCGATCCGTCGTTTCGAGTGGTCACTTCAGACGGCCGCGCGGGCGAAGCCCTCACGGCCTGACGCGACATCGCAAGCGACGTCGAATGAATACACACTATTCAGTATGCAAAGCGCCGGTCGCTTCGCTATCGTCGGCTCGATGGCGACTACGAAGACAATCGACCTCCGCACGGACATTCCGGGACCGCGTTCGATCGAGATCCTCGAGCGCAAGGAGCGCGTGATCGCCGAGCCGCTGTCGCTCACCTTTCCCATCGTGATCGAGCGAGGAGAGGGCGCGACGCTGACCGACGTCGACGGCAACACGTTCATCGACTTCACCGGCGGCGTCGGCTGCCTGAACGTCGGGCACAGCCATCCGCGGGTCGTCGAGGCCGCGCAGGAGCAGCTCGAGCGTTTCAGCCACACAGATTTCACGATCGTCCCCTACGAGGTCTACGTCCGTTTGGCGGAGCGGCTCTGCGAGCTCGCCCCCGTCGAGAACGCCAAGGCCGCATTCTTCAACGCCGGCACCGAGGCCGTCGAGAACGCGATCAAGTTCGCCCGCTCGCACACGGGCCGGCCGGCTGTCGTCGCCTTCGAGGGCGGCTTCCACGGCCGCACACTGCTGTCGCTGTCTCTGACCTCGAAGACCCACCCGTACAAGGCCGGGCTCGGGCCGTTCGCTCCCGAGGTCTATCGCGTGCCGTTTCCGAACGAGTACCGCGGCCCCAGCGCCGAGGAAGCGCTCCGCACGCTCGAACGCGCCCTCGTCACACAAGTCGCCGCCGAGACGGTCGCCGCGATCGTGATCGAGCCCGTCCAGGGCGAGGGCGGCTTCGTCGTCGCGCCGAAGGAGTTCATGGAGGGGGTTCGCCGCCTCTGCGACGAGCACGGGATCTGCCTGATCGTCGACGAGGTGCAGACGGGCTTCGCGCGCACGGGCGCGCTCTTCGCGATCGAGCACTACGACGTCGAGCCCGACCTGATCACGATCGCCAAGTCGATCGCGATGGGGCTCCCGCTCTCGGGCACGATCGGCAAGGCGGCGATCATGGACGCCCCACCCGACTCGGCGATCGGCGGCACCTACGTCGGCAACCCGGTCGCCCAGGCAGCGGCCCTCGCGGTGCTCGACGTGATCGGCGAGGAGGATCTCTGCGCCCGCGCTTCGGTGCTCGGCGACCAAATGCGCGAGCGAATGCTGGCGTGGCAGGAGCGCTTCCCGAAGCTCGGAGACGTGCGCGGGCTCGGCGCGATGCTGGCGATCGAGCTCGTCGAGGATCCGCAGACGAGGGAGCCTGCCCCGCAGCTCGCATCCGCAATCACCGAGGCGGCGGCGAAGCACGGCCTCCTGCTGCTCAAGTCCGGGATCTACTCGAACTGCATCCGCGTGCTGACGCCGCTCACGCTCTCCGATGCCGAGCTCGACGAGGCGCTCGCAGTCTGGGAGCAGTCGCTGGAAGCGGTTCTCGGTTAGCAGTGTCCCGTCCAGTAATGCCGCCGACCTTCTGGGTCGCGAGCCGAAGGCGCCGACTCGTCGGCGCCGACCAGCAGAGGCCGTGTCGGCTTTGCCGGCGCGGCCGTCCCAAGCCAGAGTTCGCACTCCAACGAGCCAAGGTCTGAAGACCTTGGTGAGGCGGAGGGTGGGCTCTGGCGCCGCGCGATCGCGGGCCAGAAGCCGGCATGCATTGCTGGACGGGGCACGAAGTAGCCTTAGCCCGCATGTCTGCGGGTGACGTGATTGCGGGCCGTTACGAGCTTGTCGAGCTGATCGGTCGCGGCGGAATGTCGAGCGTCTGGAAGGCGGACGACCGGCTGCTCGACCGCACGGTCGCGATCAAGGTCCTCCATGAGCAGTTCACGCATGACGAGGAGTACGTCGAGCGTTTCCGGCGCGAGGCGCGCTCCGTCGCTCAGCTGAGCCACCCGAACATCGTCACGGTCATCGACCGCGGCGAGGAGGACGGCCGGCAGTACATCGTCTTCGAGTACCTCGAGGGCGAGAACCTGAAGCAGGTGATCGAGCGCAGGGGGCCGCTACCCGTCCGCGACGCCCTTCTGCTCACCCTCCAGATGGCCCGCGCGCTCTCCTTTGCCCACGACCGGGGCCTGATCCACCGCGACGTGAAGCCACAGAACGTCCTCATGAACGAGGAAGGGCAGGCGAAGATGACCGACTTCGGCATCGCCCGGTCGGTCGACGTCGAAGGCGTGACGATTACCGGGACGGTGCTCGGGACGAGCGAGTACATCGCGCCCGAGCAAGCCCGGGGCCAGCGTGTGGATGCACTGACGGACGTCTACTCGCTGGGCGTCGTCCTCTACGAGCTCCTGACCGGCGGCGTTCCCTTCCACGGCGAGAACTTCGTTGCGATCGCTCTCAGGCATGTCAACGAACCGCCGCCGAGCGTGCTGGAGCGGCGGCCCGACTGTCCGCCGCGCGTGGGGATGGCGATCGAACGGGCGATGGCGAAGCGCCCCGAGGACCGGTTCGGCTCGATGGAGGAGCTCGTCGCGGAGCTCGAGGCCTGTCTCGCCGAGCTCGACTCCACTTCGGAGGAGGCGACGATGATCTCGCGGCGGCCGGCGGCGGCGCCCAGACACCGGCGCACGCCCCGCGCACGGCGGCGGCGGCGCGGCGGAATCCTCTGGCCGATCGCGGCAGTGGCGGTGATCCTCGGCATCGCCGCGCTCGCCGCCCTCGGCGCGATGGCACTGCGGGACGACGACGAGCCGACGGCGGCGACGAGCACACCGATCCGGCTGGCGGGCGTGACGGCGCATGACCCGGAAGGCGGCGACGGGGAACATGACGCGGAGGCGCCGCGCGCGACCGATGGGTCCTTCGAGACCTACTGGACGACCGAGACGTACAACGACTTCGAGCGCTCGAAGGAAGGCGTCGGCCTGGTCCTCGACGCGCGCGCGATGGTGGAGCCCGACGTCATCATCGTCCGAAGTGACACGCCCGGCTTCACCGCAGAGATCCGCGCCGGGAACGCGGTGGGCGGACCGTTCGAACGTGTCGTCTCCGGATCTCGGACAGTCGCCGACCGCACCGAGTTCGAGCTTGCCGACGCCAGGGCGCGCTACTTCGTCGTCTGGATCACGGCACTCGACTCCCGCGCGCACCTCAACGAAGTCCGGGCCAGCTAGTGCCCCGTCCGGTGATGCCGCCGGATGGGGCACCTAGTACTCCAGCTTGCCGCGGCGCTCGTGGCGTTCGAGCGCGAGCTGGATCAGCCGGTCGAGCAGCTCGTGGTACGGGACCCCGGAGGCCTCGAAGAGCTTGGCGTACACACTCGTCGCCGTGAACCCGGGGATCGTGTTCAGCTCGTTGACGAGCACCTGGCCGTCGGCCGTGAAGAAGCAATCGGCGCGGGCCATGCCCTCGCAGTCCGAGGCGATGAACGCGTCGATCGAGACCTGCTGGACGCGCTCGATCGCCTCCTCGGGGATGCGCGGCGGGATGATCAGGTCCATGCCGCCCTCGTCGTACTTCGCCGAGTAGTCGTACCAGTCGACGCCGGAGAACCCGTGCGAGACGATCTCGCCGGGAAGGGACGCGATCGGCTCCCGGTTTCCAAGCACGCCGCACTCGACCTCCACCCCGTCGACGAACTCCTCGACGAGCACCTTCTCGTCGTGGCGGAGGGCCAGCTCGACGGCGTCCTGAAGCTCGTCCTCGCTCGCAACCTTCGTGATCCCGACCGAAGAGCCCAGGCGCGCCGGCTTGACGAACACCGGGTAGCCGAACGGATTCGACGGGCCGTTCCCATTCCGGATCGTCACCGACCGGGTGACGGGAATCCCTTTGTCGCGACAGACGGACTTGAAGAGATCCTTGTCCATGCAGAGCGCCGATGCGGTCACGCCGGCGCCGACATAGGGCACGCCGGCCAGCTCCAACAGACCTTGGACGGTGCCGTCCTCGCCGAACGGCCCGTGGAGGATCGGCAGCACGACGTCGACCTGGCCCAGGGTTGCGGGCGCCGAGCCGGCCGTCGGCACCGGCAGGGTCTCGGCGACCGGCCGTTCCAGCTCTCGGGCCGCGCCGGAGTTGAGTTCCCAGCGCCCGTCGCGGCCGATCCCGATCGTCTCGACGTCGTAGCGATCGGGATCGAGCGCGTCGATCACCGACCGCGCCGACGCGACAGAGATTTCGTGCTCGCTCGAGCGCCCGCCGGCGATCACTGCGACGCGGACGCGCTTGCTCATGGTGTCGGGGAAGGCGGCGGAGGAGGCTCGGGCGGCGGGGGCGGCGGCTCGACGACCTCGAGCTGGCCTACGACCAGCGTCACGGTCGAGCCGGGGTCGGCCTCGGTGCCGGGGGCGGGGGTCTGGCTGATCACGATCCCGTCCTCGGCCGGGTCGTCGGTTCCGGTGTAGCGAACGGTGACCGTCCAGCCCTCGTTTTCGAGCGAGGCGCGGGCGCTTTCTTCGTCCTGACCGACGACCTCGGGCACGGTCGCGGTCTCCCGGCCGGTCGAGACGTTGAGCGTCACCTCTGTGCCGGGTGGGTGCAGCGCACCCGGGCCTGGATCCTGGCCTATCACCCTCCCTTTCGGCTCGGACGAATCGACGTCGGCGCGCACCGCCGTGAAGCCGCGCTGCCGCAGTTGCTCGGCGGCCCGGTCGAAGGACAGTCCGATCACGCTCGGGATGCCGATGTTCTGTTGGCCCTTGGAGATGTTGATCCGGACCGTGCCCCCCTTCACGACGCTCGTCCCACCTTTCGGATCCTGCGCGATCACTGTCCCCGCGGGCTTGTCCGAGAAGATGTCGCGCGTATCGGGGACGAGACCTGCTGCACGGAGCGTGACGACAGCGTCAGCCTCCCGCGCGCCGAGGACGTCGGGGACAGCGACGCGCGGCTTCCCGCTCGAGACGATGACCCGGACGGCGTTGCCCTTCGGCACACGCTCGCCGGCGTCGGGGTTCTGGTCGAAGACGATGCCGGGCGGAACCGATTCGTGCGAGCGGTTGATCTGGATCGCGCGGAGTCCGGCTTCCCGGATGTTCTGCCGAGCTTCGGGCCAGCGCTGGCCCTCGACGAACGGCACGATCACCGGCTTGGCGCCGCTGATCTCGTCCTGGATCTGGTTCCAGACGTAGAAGCCGGCGACAAGCGCTCCGGCGAGCACGAGGATCCCCAGCAGCCAGGGCCAGACTGGACGGCGTCGGCGCGGGGGCTCCTCGTACTCGTAGTAATCGGCCCGGTAGGGCTCCGCAGTCCGCGGCGCGACGACAGGCCGCCGGGACACCATCGTCGGCGCCGTGTCGGCCAGGCCGACGCCGGACAGGACCGCCGTGGCGGCCTCGGCAGTCTCGGCCGTCACGCCGCCGCCGCCGGCGACGCGCGCCAGCTCGCGCTCCATCTCCTGCGCGCTCTCGTACCGGTCGGCCGGATCCTTGGCGAGCGCGCGCAGCACGACCATGTCCAGGTCGGCGGGAATGTCCGGCCGGATTTCCGACGGCGGCTTCGGGATCTCCGAGAGGTGCTTCATCGCGATCTCGAGCGGGGTCTCGCCGGTGAACGGAAGCTTCCCGGTCAGGAGCTCGTAGAGCACGATCCCGACCGAGTAGATGTCGGAGCGTTGGTCGACGGGCGCGCCGCGCGCCTGCTCGGGCGACAGGTACTGCGCGGTGCCCACGATCGACCCGGCCTCCGTCATCTGGCTGGCCGTCGTCCGGGAGATGCCGAAGTCCGTGACCTTGAACCGGGGCTCGCCGTCCCCCGGACCGTCCTGAGCGAGGAGGACGTTGTGGGGCTTGATGTCGCGGTGAACGATTCCCCGGCCGTGCGCGAAGCCGAGCGCGCGCAAAATCTGGCGCGTCACTTCGATCGCAGCGGGGATCGACAGCGCCCCTTCCCCGACGATCCGCTCCTTCAGACTGCGACCGTCGAGGTACTCCATCGCGATGTAGTACGTGCCCTCCGCCTCGCCGCGGTCGTAGACCGAGACAATGTTGGGATGGGAGAGGCCGGCGGCGTTCTTCGCCTCTCGCCGGAAGCGCTCGACGAATGACTCGTCGCTCGCGTGGCGGTCGTTCAGGATCTTGATTGCGACCCGGCGCCCGAGCTCTTCGTCCTCGGCGAGGTAGACGTTGGCCATCCCGCCCGAACCGAGCTTCTGGAGAATGCGGTAGCGCCCGTCGAAGAGCGTGTTGATCAAGGTGTCTGTGACTGCCATTACGTTAACCCGACCTATTCGACGGGCGTCGTAGAACTGCCTCCATGATCTGCTTCGCGATCGGGGCGGCAACCTCGCCGCCCGTACCGCTCTGGTTCTGGAGCACAACGGCGACGGCAACCTGCGGGTTGTCGACCGGCGCGAACGCGATGAACCACGTCGTGTTCCGCCCTGCGCGCCCCGTCTCCGCAGTTCCCGTCTTTCCCGCCACGCGAACCCCGGAGATCTGCGCAGCCGTTCCGGTGCCGCCCGAGACGACGCCCTCCATCATCGCAGCGATCTGGTCGGCGATCTCAGGCTTGACTGCGCGACGAAGCTCGTCCGGCTTCATCCTCACCAGCGAAGTCCCGTCGGGCTTGCGAACCCGGTCGGTGAGATAGGGCTCCATCACGACGCCCTTGTTGGCGATCCCGCCGGCAACCATCGCCATCTGGAGCGGCGTCACGACCATCCGCTCCTGGCCGAAGGCGAGGCGTCCCGGGTCGGCCCGCGATTCCTGTGAGCGCGGGAGGAGCTTGCCGTCTTGGTAGAGGCCGCTGGGAGCCCGCTCGCCCGACGGAAGGTCGACCGGCGGATCCGCGTAGAAGCCGAAGCGCCGCGCGTAGTCGAGGATCAGCTCCGGCCCCAGCTCCTTGCCCATCTGGCAGAACGAAGAGTTGATCGAGTTGACCATCGCCTGAGTGAAGGTGACGGTCCCGAACGGCGTCGAGGTGTCGTAGTTGTTGACGCGCTGGCCGTACTCGATGCAGAACCCGGGGTCGAAGAACGTCGACTCGGGCGTGTACCGGCCGGTGTCGAGCGCCGCCGCCGCGGTGACGACCTTGAAGATCGATCCCGGCGTGAAGAGCCCGCTCGAGGCCCGGTTGAGCAGCGGCGCAACACCGCAGGCGCCCGCGCCGCGCTGGATCCGCGCGAAGTTGCGCTCGACGAAGTTCGGGTCGAAGCTGGGGCTCGAAGCCATCACGAGCACCTTGCCGGTCTTCGGCTCGAGCGCGACGGCAGCCCCGCACTGGCCGCCGAGCGCCCGATTCGCCATCCGCTGGGGGACCGGCCGCAGCGTCAGGATCAGGTCGTTTCCTTCGATCGTGCTCCCGCGAAGCCGGTCGAGCGTGGTGTCGACGAGGGTCGCCAGATTCGCATTCGCGCCGGTCAGAAAGTCGTTGCGCGACTGCTCGATCCCCGAGCGCGAGCGCGCCTGGGTCGAGTAGCCGACGGCGTGGGCGAACCGCTCCCGCGCGGGATACCTGCGGAAGTAGAAGGTCTTCCCGCTGACCCGCCGCGGGCGGTTCCGCGCGAGCACCGACCCGTCGGCGGCGAAGATCGCGCCGCGCTTGATCGTGAACTGCGCGACGACCTTGATCGCGTTGTCGCGCCGGTCGGCGAGGCTTGGTGCGGCCCACGCCTGCCAGTAGGTCGTTCCGACGATCAGCGAGATCACGAGCACGAGCGAGGCGAGCGCCAGGCGGCTGATCTGCTGGTTCATCGCTGGTGGCCCATCCAGTGATGCCGCCGAGTTTCTGGGTCGCGAGCCCAAGGCGCCGACTCGTCGGCGCCGACCAGACGAGGCCGTGCCGGCTTTGCCGGCGCGGTCGTCTCAAGCCAGAGTTCGCACTCCAACGAGCCAAGGTCTGATGACCTTGGTGAGGCGGAGGGTGGGCTCTCGCGCTGCGTGATCGCGGGCCAGAGCCCGGCATGCGTTGCTGGATGGGGCACTTACGTAGCGGACGAGTTCAGCCTGTTCCCTCCAGCTCCTCCCCACGCCCGTACCGCACAGCCCGTTGGACGGCGCGTGGATCGAGCCCCTGCTCGAGCAGCCGCTGTCTCAGCTCACCCTCCGCCGCCAGCTTGAGAAAGAGCCACGCGAGCGCGCCGATCGTCACCAGCGAGCCCTCGATCATCATGATCGTTCCCGCCCAGCCCTGATCTGCGGGATCGTCGTAGTGGTGGTAGATCGGCGTCCCGGACCAGATGAAGACGTTGCCGAGCACGGTCTCGATCAGCCGGACCGCGACCACGTAGCCGAACTTGGCCGCCGTTCCGAACCACTCCGGCCCCGGCAGGACCTCGACGACGGCGGCCCACATGAGGACGCCGGTGCTGAAGAACGCCACGTGCTCGAGCGCGTGCACCGCGCTGTGGTCGATCGCGGCCTCGTAGAGCCGCGGCAAGTGCCAGACGTAGAGGGTGACCGTCCAGAGCGGTAGCG
>JBOHAU010000015.1:0-1831 GCA_050698015.1 Gaiellaceae bacterium | reverse complement strand
TGCGAGGAAAGGGCGTCCATCGGCTGGGCGCGGGTGATCCGCGGGATCGATTCCAGCGCGAAGCCGGTGATCCCCCGCCGTGCCAGCTGTTGAATGCCGTCCGGATCTATCAGCGGTTGCAGGAAGGCGATCAGGATCGAGCGTTCCGGAAGCCGCTCGATCTCCTCGGCCGACGGCTTCTGCACCTTCACGACGCCTTCTGCGCCGGCGAAGAGCTCGTCGAGCGAGACCATCTGCGCGCCCGCCTCCCGGTACTCCGCGTCCGAGAAGGTCGCCGCCTCGCCGGCTCCCTGCTCGACCGCGACGTCGAACCCCCCCGCGACGAGCTTCTCGACGATCTCGGGAACGAGCGCCACACGGCGCTCCCCCGGTGCGATCTCTTTCGGAACGGCGACTCTCACTGGCGGAGGAATCCTAAGCACGCTCTTGAACCAGGCACGCGTGGTGCTGACGGCGCTGTCGTACGCCATCGAGGCGAGGGACCCCTTCACGCGCGGCCATTCGGCCCGGGTGAGCGCGATAGCGGAAGTGATCGCGTGCAGGCTGGGTTGGAAGAGCTCCCGGCTCGAAGCGCTCCGGCTGGGCGGCCAGCTGCACGACGTCGGCAAGCTGAACCTGGACGGCGCCGTGCTTCACAAGGCCGGGCCCCTCGACGAGCGCGAGCGCATCCACGTGCGAGGACACCCGCTCGCCGGCGCCCGGCTGATCCGGCCGTTCACCGCTCTTCACCCGGCGCTGCCCTATGTCCTCTTCCACCACGAGCGCTGGGACGGTACGGGCTACCCGACCGGCCGCGCGCACGAGCAGATTCCGTTCGGCGCGAGGATCCTGGCGGTCGCCGACGCCTTCGACGCGATGATCTCTCACAGGCCGTACAGCCACGCGCTGCCCGTCCACCGCGCGCTTGCCGAGGTGCGTGAGTGCGCCGGGACGCAGTTCGACCCCGCCGTCGTCCGGGCGTTCCTCGCCGCCTGGGCCAAAGGCAATTTCGACGAGATTCGCGCTGCGTAGCGCCGATGCTCGACGGCAAGGTCGCGCTCGTGACCGGCGCTGCGGGAGGAATCGGCGAGTGCTCGTCGAGCGGCTGGTTCAGGAGCGTGGCACGGTCGTCCCGGTCGATATCGAAGATGCGGACGTCACCAGCCCTGCTGACGTCGAGCGCATGATCGCTCGCGCCGAAGCCGAGCACGGAGGACTCGACATCCTCGTCAACAATGCCGGTGGCTACGAGGAGCCGGTGTTTCCCGATGCCCTTTGGAGCACTGGAGCAAGGCACTCGACCTGAACCTGCATTCAGTCATGCTCGTGATCCAGGCGGCGATCCCTGCGCTGGAGCGGCCGAGGCGGACGTCTTCCGCAGGCGCTGCGAGACCCTGCACTCGATCCGCACGAGGTCGCGGACGCCGTCCTCGACTTCGTCACAGATGAATCGCACGCCGGCCGGGTACTCGTGTTGCGCGGTCACGAGCCGCCGCGGCTCCTGCCAGCCGATTAGAGGCTCGACCAGACGTCGAGCTTCTGCTTCGCCCGGCGGATCACCTCGTCCGTGAACTCGCTCGTCGAGGAGTGGCCGCCCAGGTCGGCCGTCCGGATCCCCTCCGCGACCGCCTCGAGGGCGCCCTCCCGGATCGCGCGGCCCGCCTCCTGCGCCTGTTCCCCGCCGTAACCGAGGAGTGCCGCGGCGGCGAGGATCATCGCCATCGGGTTCGCGACATTCTTGCCCTGGAGCGCCGGCGCAGTCCCGGGGGCCGCCTCGGCCATGACCGCGTCGGGAACGTAGTCCTCGTCGAAGGCGACGAGCAGCGACTCCGCGCCCGCAATCGACCCGAAC
>JBOHAU010000014.1:0-8932 GCA_050698015.1 Gaiellaceae bacterium | reverse complement strand
CGTCTCTCCTTCGCCCACGTGGGCGGCGTCGGCTTCCTCGAGCAGACAATCCCCGACAGCTAGGGCACACCCACTCGATCGTGGCCGGCCCGAGGGCACGACTCGCCTAAGACCTAGAACGCGCTGGAGGCGTTGCCGGCATTCGGGTTCTTCATCTTGGCCTCGCCGGCGTGGGCCGTGCCCTCACCCGCGCCGGGCGTTGCGGCCGACTCGCTTCGGATTGCTCGTCGCTCTTCGGAATCCGAAGGCTGGCGTTCTCGGTATTAGCTGCGGGAGCGGGTATCGACCGAAAGGAGCGATGGATGAAGAAGTGGACTCTCATGGCCGCCGTTGTGCTGACCGTCGGGCTGATCGCACAGACGTCGGCGGCGAGCTCGACAAGCGGCGAGACCGTTCTCGAGTTCAAGACGATGGTCGGCGTGGATGGGCCGTTCAGGGGAGCCGCGAACGCGATCCGGGGGATACCCGGAGCCGGCGCGCCCTGGCGGATCGATGACGTCGACGGCGAGCTGAAGGGCGACGGCGTGATCGAGATCGATGTGAAGGGACTCGTCCTCGTGAGCACGGGGCAGAATCCGTCGCCAACATTCCGCGCGATCGTCAGCTGCCTCACGAGTACGGACACGACCGTCACCACGGTCAACCTCGTGACGAATTCCTTCCCGGCGACGCCGAGCGGCGACTCGAAGATCGAGGCGAACGTGAGCCTTCCGAATCCCTGCGTCGCACCGATCGTGTTCGTCGCCCCCGGGGCCGATCCGCCCCGCTGGTTCTCCGTCACGGGGGTTTAGGAATCTCAGACCGGGCAAGGGCGCCGCTGCCGGCGCGGCGTCCCTGCTTCTCCGGACCACGGTGACGCGATCCGTCAGCTTCGGTGTTGGAATGTGTCGGCCTCCTTTGGCAGCGACCGGCGAGCCTCCATGAGGCCGCTCAAGTGGCCGGCGAGATGGGCGCCCGGTCCGCGCGCAGCACAAGCGCGCTCGCATTGGGAGCTCCGCCTCGCCCGGCCCTTCACACAGCAGGCGTGAGGGCCCGTCGTTTGCGCCAGCCGTCGCCTGTCGCAGTGCGCGAGCGGAACTATTCCCGCTCGGACGGGTGTGAAGAGCAGCGTCCGCGGTTTCCTCCGGCGACCACTGATCGGGACCTACCGCAGTGAACTCAACGCTGGAATATGCCGCCGGCGTCAGCGACCCAGGCTCGGGCCTCTCGCGGGAGAGACTGACCTCGTCCGTACCTACGAGGACGATGAGCCCCGCACGGTCGTCAGGCGCCCGGCGTCGTCCTACGTCCGCTGGAGCATCTGCTGTGACGCGGAGCTCAGCAAGCCTCCCCGCACTGCCCAGATCGAAGCTTTTCCCGCCACGAGCGCGCCTTCTGCCACCCGGCGAGGCGGCTTCGACGAGAAGCCACTCCGACTCGCTGCCCGGCCTGTGGAACGTCATCGTCAAATCCATGCTCGGCGCGATGTAAGGGAACGGCTCGTCATGTGCGAAGGTGGCTGCGGGGTACATGGCCGAGTCGGCCGCGACCAGCATCCGCGCCGCATCGACAAAGGGATCCTCGAGGTCGGGGATGCTCCGCAACCGCGTCCAAAACAGAAACCGGGGCTCGGTTGCCCTAGCCCAGTCACGGGGCAGTGGCGCGACGGGATGGATGTCGAAGTTCCTCCAGAAGGGAAACGGAACCTCGCCGCCCGGGAGGTACGTCTCCCAGGGCCCGGCCTCTTGCGGCCGCGGCGCCGCCGGCCTGCCCCCGGCGTCATGGTCGATGCCGCCGGTGGCAGCGACCGTCCAGACGAGCGCCTCCAGGATTTGCGCGTGGTCCTGCACGAGGACAACCCGCTGCGATTGCGCACGTCGTGCTTTCCGCAGCACCTCGACGTGGATGTCGATCGGCCCAACTCGCGCTGGGCGCAGAAAGTGGCACGCGAAGCTCGCGGGGCGCGGGAACGACCCGGCGGCCGCCGCCGCGCGGAGCGCAACGGCCCCGACATACCCACCCTGTGGGCCCCAGATCTCCCAGCCTTCTGAGAGCGTCGCCGTGTAGCGACCGTCGCGACCTGAGACAGCCGTGTCGGCGCCGAGGTCGCGCACGCCGGGACGCTACCGAGGCTAAACGGAGAGCGCGAGCCCAGTCGGTCGACTAGTGCCGCGCTCTTGCATGCCGTGGCACCAAGCGGGCGGGCCTTGGGCCCGCCCTCTTCGTTACGCGGTTCGTGGCTACGCGGCCGAAAGCTTCGCCCCGCGGCTGTGCCAGACCGCGACGATGCCCATACCGACGGCCATCGCGCAGAGGAGCGCGATACCGAAGCCGCTGACGGTGTACGCATTCAGGTCGATGGTGCGGCCGCCGTCGCTGACGACGACCGGAGTCGGGTCGACGTTCGTCGCCCGCGAGAACGAGCGGTCGTCCGGGCTCCTCGTCTGCTCGAGGAGACCGAGCGTTCGGATCTTGCCCTCGCTCAGCCCCAGCTCCATCAGCTGCCGATAACCGTCGGTGACGACAGTCGGGAACGACCGATCGTCCGCGCTCTTCATCCCACCTTGCTCGAGGAGACCGAGCGCCCGAATCTTGCCCTCGCTCAGCCCGAGCTCCGTGGGCGGCCGGACTTGGTGCGTGCTCGCGTACGGTTCCAACCTCGCCTGCGCCGTGACGGGGACGGTGGCGGCGACTGCCAGCCCGAGCGCGACCCAACCAGTGATGTGCCGCTTCCTGCGCCTCATGAGTCCTCTCCTTCCTTGGTGGCTCCTCCCATGCGCCCACGCTAGGAGGCAGCGGCCGCCCTGTCGTTCATGCGCACAGCAGATGAAGTGTCAAAGACGTGACACAACCACGGGCCTGCCGGCGGCCACGCCGTCCCGAACCAAGGGTCTCGGTACTTTCCGGCCGGGATGCGCGACGCCTGGCTCGAGCTCGACGTCATTCTGAGGAACGGATTCGCGCTGTGCTCGAGGATCCTTAGCGGCGCCGCGTGTGCGGTGAGCGTTCGGCGCTAGGACCTCTCGATTAGCTCGATGCGGTACTGATCCGGGTCGCGAACGAAGCAGATTCGCGAGCCGCCCTCGCGCACCTGGTACGGCGGGCGCTCCGGCTCGATGCCCTGCCCGGCAAGCTCCTCTAGCGTTGCGTCCAGGTCTTCGACCGTCAACGCAATGTGGCCGTAGCCAGTCCCGAGCTCGTACGAGTCGACGCCGAAGTTGTAGGTCAGCTCGAGCTCGGGCAGGTCCTTCCCCGGCACGCCGAGGAAGTAGTTGACCGCCTCGTCGCGGATCGGCAGCTCGCGCCGGCGCTCCAGCCCGAGCGCCTCGTAGAAGGCGATTGACCGTTCCGGATCGGTGACCCGGTAGCACGTGTGGATGAGGTCCATGTCTCGATCCTACGCCCGTTACTCTCCCGGCCACGATGCGTGACGCCTGGCTCGAGCTCGATGCGGTTCTGAGGGAGCGCATTCAGACGGTGCTGGAGCATCCGGAGCAGCCCGTAACCGAGGCCGAGCTGCGGAAGCTCTCGGAGGAGGGCCGAGGCTGCAGGCTCATCCTGGGCGCAGAGCTCGCGCGACTCGAGCAGCGGCTCGCCGAGCTCGACGCCGATCCCGCCAGTCCTCTCGGTGCGATCGCCCCGGCCTATCGGCGCGTCCACGACTTTCGCAGCCACTTGGACGAGCTTGACGGGCTCTTGTCGGAGCTCGAGGATCGGGCGCGGGAGGTGCGGACGTCGCGCCTTCTGGCTGCGCGCCCGCGCGGGTCGTAACGTCAGATCTCGACGACCTCGTCGGCAACGCCGAGGAGGACGGGATCGTGGGTGCTGAAGATCACGGTCGTCCCGTACTCGTCGACGACGCGCGCGAGGAGCTCGCCGATCGCGATCGCATTCGCTTCGTCGAGTCGGGCGGTTGGCTCGTCGGCGAGCACGAGCGCGGGCGCCGAGGCCAGCGCGCGGGCGATCGCAACGCGCTGCCGCTCGCCCATCGAGAGCCGGTCGACCCGCTGCTCGGCAAGCTCGCCGAGGCTCACCGATGCGAGTGCAGCTCGACCGTCCAAGCCGGCCGCGCGAAGCTCGACGGTCTCCCGCGCGCTCAGGAACGGGACGAGCGAGGCGTCCTGCACGATGACGGCGATCTCGCTGCGGCGGAGCGCCGCACGCTCGGAGCGTCCCAGCTTCGAGATCGCGTGACCGAGGGCGATCACCTCGCCTCGCGTCGGGACGTCCAGCCCCCCGAGCAGATGGAGCGCGGTCGTCTTCCCCGAGCCCGACGGCCCGGTGATCGCGGTCAGTCTTCCCGCTGGAAAGGCGGCGGTCAGCCCCTCGAGAGCCGTTCCCGTTGGAAAACGACGCTCGACGGAGCGGAGCTCGGCCGCCGACTCAGGACGCGGACTCATGGGTCGTGTCCTGCGCGCCACACTCTCGGCCGGGGTGGGTTTGGCACGCCGGGCCGGCGCCAGCGTCACAGCGGACTCAGCAAGGCCGGGCCGAGCACGTGACCCGATCCCTGAACGGGCCAGGAGCTCCTCGGGAAGCCGAACCCAGCCGGTCGAGCCGACGACCAGCAGCTCGTCCCCGCCCGGCATCGCCTCCGCGCTGACCCGGCCGTCGCGGATCTGGATCATCCGGTCGGCGATCGCGGCCGAGCCGATGTCGTGGCTGACGATCAGTACTGTCGCCCCCTGCTCGCGGGCCAGCTCGCGGATCAGGGTGTAGACGCCTTCCGCGGTCGCCGCGTCGAGCTCGCCGGTCGGCTCGTCGGCGAGCAGGACGGCGGGACCGTGCGCCAGCGCCGCGCAGAGCGCGACCCGCTGCCGCTCGCCGCCCGAAAGCTCGGACGGACGAGCGTCGCCGCGGTCGGCCAAGCCGACGCGCTCGAGCAGCTCCGCTGATCGGGCGCGCCGGGCAGCGGGTGGATCCCCCCGAAGCGCAAGCGGCAGCTCGACGATCTCCGCAGCCGAGAGCTCGGGTGCGAGCAGCCGCGAGTAGTGCTGGTCGACGTACCCCAGCACCTCTGCACGGAACCGATCTCGCGCTCGACCTCGCAGCTGCCGAAGATCGACGCCGTGCACGCGCACCAGACCGGCGGACGGGGAGTCGAGCGCGGCGACGATCCGGAGTAGCGTCGTCTTGCCGGAGCCGCTCGGGCCGAAGACGACGACGATCTCCTCCTCTGCGACCTCGAGCGACAGCCCCTGAAGTGCGGCGGCCTTCCCTTCGCGCGTCGCGTAGACGCGGAAGAGATCCGAGGCCTCGATCGCGAGCGTCACGCGGTCTCGGGTCGGGCCGGCGCAGCTGCCCTGAACGGCCGGCGGGCGAGCAGCGCCGCGGAGCCAAGTGCAAGGCCACTGAATGCCAGCACTCCTACTGCCAGCAGCTGCCAAGGGACGATCGCGACGAGTGGCGGCTCTGCCGGCGCCGCATTGGCGGTGACGGCGACCACGTCCGTGATCAGCAACGACGTGAGTGCACCCGTGACGAGACCCGCGGCGATTCCGGCGCCGAGCACGGTCGCCGAACGGAGCCAAAGGTGCCGCGCAAGGCGCGCAGGCTCGAACCCGAGGCTCTCGAGGTCGAAGAGCTCCGCGGCGTCGTCCCGGGAGTCGACGACGAGTGCGAGCAGCATGCCGACGAGCGCGAGGCACGCTGCCACGAGCGTCGCGCCGAGTAGCGCGATCGACGCTGCGCGAGAGACAGGGTCCGCCCGGAGGGCATCCAGGACAGCCGCGCGTGAGAGGACCCGGACTGGGAACGGCGCGCGAGCCCGAAGCGCAGCCTCTTGCCCAGGGTCGCCGGAGAGCCAGACCTCGTCGGCGACCGCCGCTCCCGGGACGGATGCGTTCGCGGCGGTCGCGACGGCGTGGCGGTCAGTGACCAGGAAGTCGCCCGACAGCGTCGGAAAGCGCCTGGCGGTCGCGACGATCTTGACCTCGACCCCGGCACCGCCGATCCGGACGGGAAGGACGTCCGCCGAGCCGGCAGCTTCGGCAATGGACGCCGAGGCGACGACTGGTATCGGCCGGCCGTCGGTCGGCTGTCGCGGGCGAATGCGGAAGGTGCGCTCCTGCGTCAGGAGGTAGCGGAGCCGCAACTGGTCCCCCGTTCCTCCCACGCCGGCGCCCTCCGAAGAGACCCAGTCGCCGAAGTCGACAGGAACCCGCCGGTCGCCGCCCGGCGTCCGGACTCGCGGCCGCTCCAGGGTCACGGTGCCGCGACGGAAGACGTCCGGTGCGGCCCGGGTGCCGGTGGCTCGGTGAGCGGCCGTGAACTCCTCCCCGGTCGTAAAGCCGAGCGTCAAGCCGACCAGCGTCCCGCCGCGGACGGCGCTCGGGATCCTTGCGCTCACGACTCGCCCACCGGTCGTCTCGACCAGGTCGAGCACGGAAAAGCCGCCGTCCGTACGACGGACCTGTGCCGAGATCCGGATCGGATCGCCCCGGACGACGCGTGGCAGGACGAGCTCCGTCCCGTCTCGCGGGAGCGGGATGCCCCGCAGGCCGCCGCCGTCGTACACGACTGCGCGCCCGAGCTCCTCGGCGGAGCGACTCGCATAGTCGCCGCGCCACCGAATGCGTTCGAACGCGCCGGGCGGTAGTCCGAGCACGCTCAGCTCGCCAGACCGGTTGAGCGTCGGCGCCTCACCGTCCCTGCGGATCACGCCGATCGCACCGCGGCCGTACCGCGCGTCGAGATCCGCCGTGCGTCCGGGGTACCGGCCGCGCGTCGCGTCGGGTGACACCACGTAGTCGAGCGGCGCGGCGTAGGCGGAGGCGTCGCGCTGGTTCGCGCTGAGCGTGGAGCGGTACGTGAGGGCAAAGACGGCCATCCCAACGGTCAGGGTCAGGCAGGCAACGGCGACGCCGGCTGCGCCTGGGTTGCGGACGAGTGAGAGGAGGGCGAGCTGGAGCCCCCTCGACGTCACCCGTCGTTCGATCAGCCGGAGAGCTGCAGGAAGGATTCGCGCCACGAGCAGCGCGGCGGCGAGAGCGACGAGTACAGGCAGGAGCAGGAGCGCTGCCCCCGTTGCACGCTCCTGCGCGAGCGATTCGGCATCGGTCTCGCCGAACACGAGCGCCGCACCGATCGCCGCCAAGGCGGCGACCGCTGCGACATCCACCGACGTGATCCCGCGACCGCGGACCTCGAGCGTCGCCGCCCGGACGGTCACGACGAGTGCAGTCACCGCGGCGACGGAGAGGAAAACGAGAGCCCAGGCCAGCTCGGGCGAGGACAGCGCACGTCTCACCGCTTCGCCGGCCGGCCGATCGGTGACGGCGGCGACCGCCGCGCCCAGCAGCAGCCCGAAAGCGAATCCGAGGATCACCGCCGGCAGCGCGACCATGATCGCGTACCCCACCTGCTCGAGAACGAGCTGCCAGCGGAGCGCCCGCAACCGGCGGAGCCTGAAGCGAGTCTCGCGAGCGCTTCGGCGGATCAGGGAGGCGGCGAGGACGGCAAAGGCGACGAAGACGACAATGCTCTGGCCGCCCACGACCAGCTGGCGCCGACTTGCGCGCGTCGCCCGATCATGTGCCTCGGCGACGTCGTCGAGTGGGGCATGGACGGCAAACCCAGGCGACTCTTGGCGCAAGGCGGTCTCGATCTCGACCACTCGCCGAGCGAACTCGCCTGCCGCCGGCGAGCTCAGCTCGTCGCCGTCCAAGGGCACAGCCCACGTCAACGTCCTGAACAGGCCGTCGACCTCCGGGCGCCGCGCGAGCTCGTCGACGCCGACTCCGACGAAGACCAGCTCGGCCCTGGTCGTCGAGCCGACGAGTGCGTCGACGGGGGCCCCGGCCGCCGCCGTCGCCGAGCCGACGACATGCAGGCCGGAGCTCGGCAACGGCGAGCTCGGCGCGTCGAGCGAGACGAGCTCGCACCGCGCGGTGCCGCACTTGGTGGGCAGACGGCCCGACCTCAGCTCGAGGAGCCGCCTGGCGTCGTCGACGGCGGCCAGCCGGATGATCTCGGTCCCGAGCCTGGTCGAGCGGAAGGCCACGGCGCGAACCGGCTCCCCTACCCCGAGCGACTCGAGCGCCCCGCGGGCCTCCCGGTCGCGGGCTGCCCAGCCGCTCGTCCCCATCCCGACCCAGCTGACGGCTACGAGCCGCCGGTCGACGGGCAGTTGCCCGATCGAGTCGGCCACGGCTCGGTCCGCGACGACGGCCTGGCTGACGAGCAGCGTCGTCAGCGCGGCCGCGGCGAGCGCGATCCCGAAGCCTGTGAGCAGAACCGAGCCCGGCCGAGCGGCGATTCGCCGTGCGGCGATCCACAACGGAGCAACAAGCCGCCGCGCCATGCCGAGAGCCTAGGTCGCAGGCTGAGGGCTGGGCCCGCCGGAAGCGTTCGGGAGGGCTTCCGCGACAATGAGAAGCGTGACGACCGTCCTCGCACCGGGCGAGATCGAGGTCGAGCAGCCCCGCGATGACGCGGAGCACGACCGTCCCTGGATCGTCATCGTCTGGAACGACCCGATCAACCTCATGTCGTACGTCACCTTCGTCCTCCAGAAGCTCTTCGGCTACTCGCGCGAGAAGGCGACGCGCCTGATGCTCCAGGTGCACCACGAGGGGAAGGCGGTCGTCTCGAGCGGCACGCGGGAGAAGGCCGAGCACGACGTCTCCCGCCTGCACGCCCACGGGCTGTGGGCGACTCTGCGCCAGGACTGAGGCCACGTGTTCCGTCTGCCGATCGAGCGAACTCCGGACGGCGACTTCCGGCTGACGCTCTCCGGCGACGAGCGCGAGCTGCTCCGCGGCGATGGCCGCGGCGAGGAGCAGAAGAACGGCGGTGAAGAGGCGACCGCGCCGAAGCCGCCCGAGTGCGGCGCCGTAGGCGAGGACGGCAACAAGGCTCGACACGCCGAGCCCGATGAACAGCCACGGCAACGACCCGGACCCGAACCGCCCGATCACGAGGGAATCGGCGGCGATCTCACCGAAGCCGCGGG
>JBOHAU010000013.1:0-5803 GCA_050698015.1 Gaiellaceae bacterium | reverse complement strand
GACTACGGCAGGGTCAAGGAGGCGATGGCCCGACCCTCCGTCTACGACTCGTTTCTCCACTACCTGGCCGCTCGGGGCTACGACGTCCCGGAGGAGATCCTGCAGCGGGATGTGACACAGCCGGTGGAGGAGTCGGCCGGCGTGCAGGCGGCGCTGCTCCAGGCCTACCGCGACGACAGCGAGCCCGCGCAGGTCGCCGAGCGGATGGTCGACTTCGACGAGGGGCTCATGGAGTGGCGCTACCACCACGTGAAGATGGTCGAGCGGACGATCGGCTCGCGCCCGGGAACCGGAGGCTCGGCCGGCGCTGCCTACCTCCGGACGACGCTCCACAAGCCGTTCTTCCCGGATCTATGGGCGGTTCGCTCGGAACTTTGATCGACGCCGAGGCGCTGGCGAAGCACTACTCGGCGTTCCGCGTCTCCGAGCGCCTGCTCCTGACCGGGCATTCGCATCAGGCCTGGCCGGACGTCGGCCGCGCGGGGATCCTCGAGGCCTGGGACGACGCGGCGCTCCAGGCTGACGAGAAGTGGGGTCGCGCATTCGCGAAGGCGGACCGCGTTCGTGACGGCTTCCGGCGCTGGCTGGAGGCGCCCGACGCGGAGCTCGCGCTCGATCAGAACACCTTCGGGCTCGTGCTCCGGTTCCTCTCGGCACTCGACCTGCCACGTCGACCCCGGCTGGTGACGACGAGCGGCGAGTTCCACACGCTCAGGCGACTGATGGCGCGGCTCGCGGAGGAGGAGCTGCTGGACGTCGTCGTCATCGACGCGCGTCCTGCCGACACGCTCGCGGAGCAGCTTGCGGCGGAGACGGACGACCGCACGGCCGCCGTGCTCGTCTCAGCGGTGCTGTTCGAGGACTCGCGGATGGTCCCGGGGCTCGACGAGCTGGCGTCGGCGTGCGAGAAGCATGGTGCCGAGCTCCTCGTTGACGTCTACCACGCGCTCGGCGTGATGTCGTTTCCACTCGACGGGCTCGAGTCGACCTGGGTCGTGGGCGGTGGCTACAAGTACCTCCAGCTCGGCGAGGGGAACTGCTTTCTGCGCGTGCCGCCGCACGGCGACGAGCTCCGGCCGCGCTTGACCGGCTGGTATGCCGAGTTCGCTGAGCTTGCGGCGGAGAAGACGCCGGGCGCGGTTGAGTACCCGAAGGGCGGGATGCGGTTCGCGGGCGCCACGTACGACCCGACGAGCCATTACCGCGCGGCAGGCGTCTTCGACTTCTTCGAGGAGCAGGGCCTCACCCCGAGCGCGTTGCGCGAGAACTACCTCCGCCAGAACAGGATGCTGGCCGAGGCGCTGGGCGTCGAGAGCCCGCGCGAGGATCACGGCGGGTTCGTCGCGGTCGACGTCCCGGACGCCGAGGACGTCAGCCGCCGGCTGGCCGCCGACGGCGTGATGACCGACTCCCGCGGCCGCCACCTTCGCCTCGGGCCGGCGCCGTACCTGACGGACGATCAGCTGGAACGGGCCGTCGACGCCGTGAGGCGGTACACGTGAACGGACCAGCGGCCGAAGGTGTCGGCCAGCGCGCCACCTGCGATCGGCACCGACCGGTTCTCGGCGTAGACGGCGGCGCTCGGAGCAGCTGGGAGCCCGCCGATCGTCGCGTCCACTGACCCTTCCCCACCGCCCCGCAACGCGATCACCCAGAGCTCGCCGTTGCGGCCCCGGCGCGAGATCGCGCGCACGGAGCGATCGGAGGTCGGAAGCTCTCGCGTGGTTCCCGGATTCCTGAGCGCAGGCGCGACGGGGCTCGCCGCCGAGATCTCGCGCACGAGCGACTCGAGCACACGCTCCCAGTACGTCCAGTTCCAGCCGCCTGCGGCATCGAGCTGGCCCCAGCACTTCGGGTTCTGCCCGCCGTAGAAGGCGATCGCCCGCGCGCCGTTGAGGATCGCGTCATAGATCATGAAGCGCTGCTGCTCCTGGGTCGGCAGCTGGACATTTCCCGCCGCGTCGTAGCTCCACGTCCAGCAAATCCCGAGCGTCGTCCACACCGAGCGCCTCGGTGTGGCGAGGCCGAGGATGCTCGTCCACGAGCCGGGCTCCCCCAGGTCGGGATCCGGGTCGCCGATCGCAATCGGGTAGCTGTTGACGCCGTGGACGTCGGTGACCTCGGAGTACGGCGCCAACGTCCAGACGCCGGCGCGCGGCGCCTGGACGGTGACCCAGAGCCGGCCGGTGTCGACCGGCCCACGGCCGGCGCACCAAGCGCGGCGTCTACCGGTCGCCAGGCAGTACCCATAGCGAAGCGATGCGGGCCGCATACGGAAGCGCCACGGCTCGTCGGCGCCCTTCCACAGCGCGATCGCGCTCGCGGAGGGATCGGCCTCCAGCGTTCCGACGACATGGCGGAGCAGCGACTCGCGCCAACCGCCCGGCCGCAACTGGGCGAACGCACTCAGGTTCACCCAGGTCGAGAGCCCGTGCGACGCCGCCGCGCGGTTCTCGGCGATCGTGCGCGCGAGATCGTCCGTCGTCCAGCTCCCGGCGGGCCCGACCTTGAGCACGTTCACGCCGGCCGCAGCGACCTCGGCAAACCCGTCGGCCGGAGGCCCCTTCGCCAATGCGATCGGGAAGACCTTCCGGCCGTCCATCACAACGGTGCCGTGCCGGTCCAGCCGCGTCGTCGCCGCGGCGGCGGGCTGGCAGAGCGCGAGTGCCAGCAGCGGGAGGAGCAAACGCCTCATCGCCCTCTGAATGTAGCTCCGCTCTAGGCCGCGATCAGGTCGTCGTACTCGGGATGGCGCTCCAGGTACGCCTTCACGAAGGGACAGTACGGCCGCATCCGCAGACCTCGTGCGCGGATGTCGTCGAGCGTCGCCGCAATGAGCCGGCTGCCGATCCCTTGCCCCTCAAACGCCTCCTCGACCTCCGTGTGGACGAGGATGAGCGCGTCCTCGAGCTCTCGGTAGAGGATCGAGCCCGCGAGCTCGCCGTCGACGATCGCCTCGTACCGGCGCAGCTCGGGGTTGTCCCGAACGGTCATCCCTTGAAGCCCACCGTCACGCACCGACGGTAGCGAAGGGGCCGCTCCTCATGTTAGTGAGCAGCGCCCTCCTCGACGAGCGAGCTCCGCGCTCGCTCGCGCGAGCCGGCGAAGCGAGCGGCCTCGAGCCCGATCAGCACCCAGAGCATGAGCGCAAGGGCCGCAACCGTTGCCAGCGCCGGAATCTCGACGGCGACCGGGATCAGCGCGACGGCGGCGACCGCGGCAACCAGTCTGTGCCAGTTCACCGTGCCGACGTTCCGGAGCCGGTGCGCGACGTGCGCGAGCAGGTAGAGCGCGGTTCCACCGAGCATGGCGGTTGCGATCACGACGTCGAGCTCCGCTCCGACGTCCGCAAGCGTCTTCTTCAGTCCCAGGGCTCCCAGAACGATTCCGGCGACCATCGGGAAGTGGAGGTAGGAGTACGTGTCCCGCGCGAGCTCGTTCCGCTCACGTCCGGGCGGCAGCTGCGTGAGGGTCCGCTCCGCGAGCATCGAGATCACGTCGAAGTACAGCCACCAGATCGCAGCAGCGATCGCGATCCCGAGCGTCGCCGCAGCGACGACGCCCGCGTCCACCTCAGTTCCGGCGCCAACGCCGATCGCGACGATCGACTCGCCGAGCGCGATGATCAGGATCAGTCCGTGCCGCTCGGCGAAGTGGCCAGGATGCTCGAGGCTCCAGCCCTCCGAGCCGAAGAAGAACGGCTCCGCCATGTCCAGTCCCAGCGCCAGCGCCCACACCAGGCCCTGCGTCCAGCCGTCGAGGGCGGACGCGGCAACGATGAGGCCGACGCCGACCGCGGTTCCTCCCGCGAGGCCGAGGACCGACTGGCGGAGAGCGGGATTGTCGCGGCTGGCGATCAGAAACAGACCGATCTGGGAGAAGCGGACGACGCCGTACGCGCACGCAAAGAGCAGCGCGTCGTCCCCGAACGCGCCCGGCACGCAAAGTGCGACGACCAGGAGGGCCGCCATCGCCACGAACATCACGAGACGGACGCCGCCCTCCTCCGGGTCGAGCACGCTCGTCAGCCAGGCGTAGCCGACCCACGACCACCACAGGACGCCGAGGACGAGCAGGCCCCTCGCGAGCCCCGCCCAGGTCGGGTCGTCCGCCATCAGCGCGGTGCACTGCGTGATCGCGAGGACGAAGACGAGGTCGAAGAAAAGCTCGAGCGGCGTGACCCGATCGGTCTCGCGAAACACCGCGGAGATCCGCGGGGCACGGGGTGAGCCGGTGCTCACCCCGTGAGTTTGGTCCTTACGCACGTCGCCGCGGAGCACCAGAGCGTTACCGAGGTTGGCCGTGCTCCCCATTTCGCATCCCGCTTGACGGACCGGCGCGGGTATGAGAGAGTCGTCCGGTCAAGTCCTGCTGGCCTTCGGGTCTGCAGGACTTGGCGTTTGTAGGGGCGCATTCCAGACGCGGATCACCGGCGTCTCACGCTCGTAGCCAAGGACGCTGATCGTCGCGGGGTCGAGGGCGAGCAGCCGCCCCGCCTCCGGCTCCAGGCCGACCCAGCGGACGGCGAACACGCGCAGCAGGTGCCCGTGTGCGAAGACGAGCACCGCGCCATCGATCGTCCGCAGCTCTCCGATCACCGCGTCGACGCGCGCGGCGACTTCCGCGGCCGTCTCGCCGTCCGGGACGCCGTCGGTCCACAGCGTCCAGCCCGGCCGTTCTTCGCGGATCTCGGCTGTCTTCCAGCCCTCGTAGTCGCCGTAGTCCCACTCGCGGAGCTCGTCGCGCGGCTCGGCGTCGAAGCCCGCGAGCCGCGCGGTGTCGGCCGCCCGGGCCAGCGGGCTCATCAGCACGCGCGCGAAGCTCTGCGCCGCAAGGGTTGCGCCGAGCACCACCGCCTGTTCTCTGCCCCGCTCGGTGAGCGGGACGTCCGTGTTGCCCGTGTGCTTCCCGTCCCGGCTCCACTCGGTCTCCCCGTGCCGAATGAGGACGATCTCGGTTGCCACTCTGGGATCAGCCGGCCCAGGGGCCGACGCCGCCAAGCCGCTCGGGCGTCGTCCGAATGACGAAACCCGGCGGCGGATCGTCCATCGGCGGGAACTTCACGTCCGGGCCGAGGTATACCCGCGCGAGGCGCTGGAGCAGCTCCGGCGCCCCACCGGGCTCGATCCGGGCCGTACCGTGGACGACCAGGTACTCCTTCAGTCCGGGCGGATGGATCCTCGTCCCCTCGAACGAAAGCGTCACGCGAGGATCGCGGCGGACATTCCGAAGCTTCTGCTGCCGCGCGCTCAGGTGGCCGGAGACGAGCTGGCCGTCGTCGATTCCGACCCAGACACAAGAGACCTGGGGCGAACGGTCGGCGTTGAGCGTGACCAGGTGTCCGAGCGCCCCGGACTCGATCAGCTCCCGCGCCTCGGTCGGCAGCTCCATCGTCTTATGCCCGCGGCACGATGCGGAGGGTCGGCTTCGGAATCGGCGCGTCCGCGTCGAAATCGGGCCAGGTCTCGACAAGCTCGTAGACCGCGTCGCTGGCAGGAATCGCCGTTACCCACCAGGGCAGATCCGGCGGAACCGGAGTCCTGCCGGTGTTGAGCCATTCCCGCACGACCGCGTGAAATGCGATCCGGCCTGGATATTCACCCTGGTAGACGCCCGGCCGGCCGAACCCGAGCGGGCCGAGGCTCTGCTGGAGCATCTGCATCATCGTCTGGAAGCGCGTGATCCTGTGCTTGTTCCAGTCGAAGCTGTCGGGATTCGTGACCTCCGCCCCCGCCTCTGCTCCACGCTTGACGAGCTTCTCGACGACCTCGGCAGGCATGTTCAGGTTCAAGCCGCCTTCCTC
>JBOHAU010000012.1:0-2081 GCA_050698015.1 Gaiellaceae bacterium | reverse complement strand
GCATACTGGACCGCCGTCATCGCCGCTCCGCCTCCACCGACTCTTCCTCTTGCTCGACCGCGTGGCCTGTCAACCGCAGGAACACGTCGTCGAGCGTGGGGCGCCGCACTGCGATGTCGTCGATCGTCAGCCCGGCGTCGTCGAGGCGCCGCACCGCGTCCGCAATCGCTCCGCTTCGCTCGCGAAGCGGAACGCTGATCACACCATTGTCCGCCGACGGCGACTCGCTGGCGATCGGAGCGAGTACGGGGATCGCCTCCTCGCCACGATGGCCGTCGCAGAGATGGACCTCGAGGCGATCGCCGCCGACCTGCGCCTTGAGGTCGTCCGGCGTGCCCTCTGCGATCACGAGCCCCTGGTCGATGACCGCGATCCGCTCAGCCAGGCGGTCGGCCTCGTCAAGGTACTGCGTCGTCAGCAGGACGGTTGTCCCGCCGGCGACGAGCGCCTCCATCGCGTCCCAGAGCCCGATGCGGCTGCGAATGTCGAGCCCCGTCGTGGGCTCGTCGAGGAAGAGGACGGGCGGCCGGGCGACGAGAGCAGCGGCGAGATCGAGGCGGCGCCGCATCCCTCCCGAGTAGGTGCGGACGAGCCGGCCGCCGGCCTCCGTGAGGTCGAAGTCGGCCAGGAGCTCGTCTGCCCGTGCCTTGGCGGCTCGGCGGCCGAGGTGGTAGAGGCGGCCGACCATCTCGAGGTTCTCCCAGCCGGTCAGGTTCTCGTCGACGGCCGCGTACTGGCCGGCGAGCCCGATGCTCTCACGCACCTTGGCCGGCTCCCGCGTCACGTCGAAGCCTGCGACGGAGGCCGACCCCGAGTCCGGCAAGAGGAGCGTGGTCAGGATCCGCACCGCGGTTGTCTTCCCCGCGCCGTTGGGGCCGAGTAGCCCGAAGACGCTTCCCGCGTCGACCGCGAGGTCGATCCCGCGGAGCGCTTCGACCTTGCCGTAGCTCTTGCGGAGGCCGTGAGTCTCGACTGCGACGGCGGCAGCAGCCACGCAATCACGCTACCTGCTCGCGGGTGGGCCGACGACGTTCCGCCGGACTACGCTCGTTGCGTGCGGATCTTCCTGGCGGGCGCGACCGGTGTGATCGGAGTGCGGCTCGTCCCGCTCCTCGTGGACGCCGGTCATGCCGTTGCGGGTATGACGCGCTCACCGGGCAAGGCTGGCCTGCTCGTGGAGCTCGGGGCCGAGCCGGTGGTATGCGACGTCTTCGATGCGGGGGGCCTCCTGGAAGCGGTGACGGCGTTTCGGCCGGGTGTGGTCATGCACCAGTTGACCGATCTGCCGGACGATCCCGCTCGGATCGACGAGACGGCCGCCGTCAATGCGCGCGTTCGCCGAGAGGGAACGAGCAACCTCCTCGCGGCGGCGCGCGCAGCCGGCGCTCCGCAGTTCATTGCACAGAGCGTCGCGTGGCAGCTGTCAGGGGACGGCGGAGCGTCGATCGCGGATCACGAAAGCCTCGTGCTCGCAAGCGGCGGAGTAATCCTCCGCTACGGGCGGTTCTACGGTCCCGGAACCTACTTCGAGCGGAAGCTGCCAAAGCATCCGCGCGTGCACGTCGACGACGCGGCCCGCCGTACCGTTGCCGCGCTCGGCTCCGAACCCGGGATCCTCACGATCGTGGACAGTGAGCGCTAGGCGGCCCCGGGTCGGACGAGACCAGTCTCGTAGGCGAGGATCACGGCCTGCACGCGGTCGCGCAGGCCGAGCTTCATGAGGATCCGCTTCACGTGGGTCTTCACCGTCGACTCCTCGATTACGAACGACTCGGCGATCTCGCGGTTCGAGAGTCCGCGTCCGATCAGCTCGAGCACCTCGCGCTCGCGCGGGGTGAGCTTCTCGAGCCTGGCGCCCGATAGCCCCGCGACCGGCTGGGTCGCCATGCGGTCGATCACCCGCCGTGTCACGGACGGTGAGAGCAACGAGTCCCCCTCGGCGACCGCATGGATCGCGGAGATCAGTTCTTCGGGCTTCGTCCGCTTGAGCAGGAAGCCGGATGCCCCGGCGCTGAGGGCGTCGAAGATGTAGTCGTCGTCCTCGAAGGTCGTGAGCACGACCACCTTGACGTCGACCGAGC
>JBOHAU010000011.1:0-4178 GCA_050698015.1 Gaiellaceae bacterium | reverse complement strand
CGGTTGTTCGTCCACTCGATGGCAGCCCAGCCGTCACCGCGGTAGCACATGACGCTCCCGTGCGGGTCCTCGCCTCCGCGAGCCGGGCGATGACCGGCCTCACCAACTTGCCGCCACTCGGAGAAGGCCGGAGGGTTGGCCGGGCAGCTGCCAGTTCGAACGAGCCGTTCCCCAGGCAGACCCAGCTGCCGGGCGAGGGCGCGCTCCCTGAAGTGGGCGGTGCGGAGGCGACCGGACTTCGCCATGTTGTACTGCACCCTGTCGACATCCCGACCGCCCGTCCGGCAGACAATGCTGGAGTGGAAGTCGGGCGTGAGTCGCTCCGTCGGCCGGCAAGACTGCTGGAGAGACTTCGGTATGAGGTCGATCAGGATCTGGTCATAGGGCGTTTCCTGCGGCGTGCCGGCGGCCGAGATGATCCGAGTGTCCTCAGGCCGCAGAAGGGTCGCTGCTGCAGCGCCGATTCCGGCGCCGACGAGGAGCGCGGCGGCGGCCGACCAGGCCGGCCATCGCCGCGGAGCAGCGCGTCGCGTGCGTGGCGGATGCGGCTTGAGCTTCGTCGTGACTTCAGTTCGCGCGGCCTCCGTCATACCGACGTCACCAGCCGCTTGTTTCAGGTCGTCCAAGAGCTCGCGGCAGCTCGAGTAGCGGTTCGCAGGATCCTTCGCCACGGCCCTCGCGATCACGAGGTCGAGGGCGCCTGGCAGCTCCGGCCGCGCATCGGTGACAGGTGGCGGCTCTTCGCGCATGTGCGCCCAGAGCACCGCCACTTCCGTCTCCCGGCGAAACGGCGTCAAGCCCGCCAGGCATTCGAAGAGCACGCATCCGAGCGAGTAGATGTCCGTGCGCGCGTCCACGTCTCGCCCCTCGATCTGCTCCGGGGACATGTAGTCGATCGTCCCGACGAACTGACCCGACGCCGTGATCCCGCTCCGTGACTCGAGGTGCTTAGTGAGACCGAAGTCGGCGAGGTAGGCATGGGGAACGCCGCTTGGTTCGGAGGCGACGTCGAGGAGGATGTTCGCCGGCTTCACGTCCCGGTGGAGCAGGCCCCGCGCGTGGGCTGCGTCGAGCGCGCTGCCCACCTGCCCGACGATGCCAAGCGTCTTAGCGACTGAGAGTGGGCCGTCGCGTCCAAGCAGCTGCTTGAGATCGCCGTCGACCCACCGCATCGCGATGTAGAGCACGCCCTCCCAGTCGCCGGCGTCGTAGATCGTGACGATGTTCGGGTGGTTGAGCATCGCGGCGGTCCGCGACTCACGGACGAAGCGCTCGCGGAAGCTCTCGTCGTGGGCGAGCTCCTCGGCGAGTAACTTCAGAGCCACCTTGTTTCCCAGCCGCGCGTTCTCGGCGCGGTAGACGACGCTCATCCCGCCGCGCCCGAGCAGAGCCTCGATCCGATACCCGGCGAACTCCGTGCCGATGCGCGGCATGACGGCCATCTTTCGGGCGGTTGTAACACAGTTGTGAACACGTCTCTATGCTCGGTTCATGGGGAGAAGGGCGGCACTAGAGCTCAGTCCGGGCGACCGGCTCGGGCCGTACAGGCTCGTCGCGCCGCTCGGCGAAGGCGGCATGGGGATCGTCTTTCGAGCCGACCGCGCGAGCGGCGGTGTGGCTGCGCTCAAGGTGCTCCGCCGCGAACTCTCAGGAGACGAGACCTTCCGCCGCCGCTTCGAACGTGAGGGACGGATCGCGGCACAGCTCGACCACCCGCACCTCGTCGAGGTCGTCGACTCGGGTGAGGCGAACGGACTGCACTATCTCGCGTCACGCTTCGTCGAGGGTGAGACGCTCGCCGACCAGCTGGAGCGCGACGGTCCTCTGTCCCTCCCCCAGCTCGTCCGGATCGCCGCCGAGCTCGGCACCGGGCTCGACGCGCTGCACGAGGCCGGGCTCGTCCATCGCGACATCAAGCCGTCCAACGTGATGCTTGGAGCCGACGGCGCAGCGCTGACCGACTTCGGGCTCGCCCGCGGGCTCGCCGACAGCGTGCTCACGGCTCCAGGCCGTGTTGTCGGAACGCTCGACTATCTCGCGCCCGAGGTGATTCGCGGTCAACCGGCCGGCCCGGCCGCGGACATCTACGCCCTCGGCTGCCTCCTCTACGAGTGCGTCTGCGGCTCGCCGCCCTTCGGCTCGCGGCCCTTCGCGGAGGCAGCAGTGGCGCACCTCACCGAGGAGCCTGCGGATCCGTGCGGTATGCGCGACGACCTGCCGCTCGCGTTCTGGGACGCTCTGCGCCACGGCCTGGCCAAGGATCCGGCCGACCGACCGCCGACGGCGACTGCCTACGCGCTCATGATCCGCGTCTCAGCGAAGACGAGCTAGCTCGGCGCGCACTTCGTCGAGCAGGCCGGCAATCCGGTCCGCCTGCGCGTTCAGCCGCTCCGCGGCTTCCTCGAGCTTGCGAACCGTGGCCTCGGCGCCCGACGCGGCGGTTTGGTCGGGCTCGCCGGCGACGAAGTAGCTGAGCGGCTTCTCGGTCGCCTCCGCGACCAACCGCAGGACGTCGAGATCCGGCGTCGTCGCCCCCCGCTCCCAGCGCGAGACCGTGATCGGCTCGACCTCCACCTCCGAGGCCAGCTCCCGCTGCTTCCAGCCCTTCGATGCCCGAGCCTCGCGGATCCGCCCGCCGAGCTCTTCCTTTGCGCGAGGTGTCATAGACAGGACGATAGCAGAAGCAGTCTAATCTTCACAAGATCATAACTAGACAGTACTTGATTATTCATATCTTGCCTACTAGCCTGCCTAGTCAGATAACGGCTAGCACAGGAAGGGAGGCGAGAAGGTGATCAGCAAGCAGCTCATCATCATGCTGGCGAGCATCGCGGCGGCGCTGTCGCTTGGGAACCTCGGCGGTGGCGGCGGCCCGTAGATCGATACTCGCGTGCACGCCTCGGAAAGCCCCGCACCGGGGCTTTCCGCACGTCTCAGACGACCTCCGCTCCGGCCAGCCTCGCGCGGGCGTTCCGGGCCGCCGCGACGTTCTGCTTGCGGTCGTAGACGTCGATCGCCTGCCGGACGCGTTCCGCAGCCTCCCGCGGCCGCTCCGCCGCTGTGAGGACGGTGGCGACATCGAGCAAGACGTCACCTTGGCTCGTCAGCGCATCGGTCTGCATTGCGAGCGACAGGGCCTCCCCGGCAAGCGGCTCCGCTTCTGCCAGGCGATTGTCACCGGCGAGGAGCTTTGCCTTCAGGATCCGCCAGGAGAACTGCGCGATGACGTCGCCGGCGGGAGCCCGCCGCTCCGCAAGAGCGCTCCACACCCGCGCCTCCTCGATCCGCCCGTGGGCGAAGAGGGAGCCGCCGAGCTCGGCGGCAACGCTCGCGAGCGCAGCGGAGTCGTCGAAGCGCTCAAACGTCTCGCAGCAGGCTCGAAACGCCGTTTGAGCCGCCTCGTGGTCCTCTGCCAGGGCGTGGACGCGACCGCGGATCCGGCCGCTCGTGTTGGCCAGGCTGTAGTCGTCCTGGAGGTCGCGGTACACGATGTCCGCTTCATCGAGGAGGCGAACGGCCTCGTCTCCGCGCTCGTCGTAGGCGTGAAGACCGGCGAGGTGTGCGAGGACGTGTGCCCTTCCCGGGCGATCCGTCGCCTCCTCGAGCAGGCGCTCGCACCTCTCCAGCGCCTCCGGGACGGGCGTGGGACCGTGGTACAGCGCGGACGCGGTCTCGGACAGGCAGCCGGCGTTGGACCACCCAGATCGCCGGTAGTACCGTCGAGCGCGGTCGGACGCGTCGAGCCAGTCCGCGCAGCGTCCCTGCAGGGAGCCGCGGGCGTACCCGAGCGCGCGCCACGCGCGGCCGAGGGCGCGCTCATTTCCTGCCTCCTCGAAGAGCGGGGTCGCGGCTTGCACTAGAGCGACAAGCTCCTCGGGGTCGCCGCCCCGGTGTAATCGTGCGCGGGCGAGCTCGATTCTCGACCAGGCCGCAGACACGTCGTCGCCCACGGCGTCGGATTCGTCAATTGCCTGGGTGAACGCGGCGTCGGCGGCGGCCGAGTCGCCGAGTTGGCCCAGGGTCATCCCGAGCTCGCAGAGAATCTCCGCCCGCTTGGGCTCGCCGGCCGGGAGCACCGACGCGGCACGGCCGAGGAGGTTGGCAGCCGCCCTGGCATCCGCTCCCTTCCACGCGCCAATCCCGGCCGCAGCCAGCACACGACCTGCGCGCTTCGCGAG
>JBOHAU010000010.1:0-18266 GCA_050698015.1 Gaiellaceae bacterium | reverse complement strand
TCTCGGTCTCGAACACCTCGAGCTTCGCGATCTTGCCGAGGACGCGGAACGCGGTCTCGAGATCGGGATACTCGAAGATGCCGAGATACTCCCACGGGCCCATGATTGCGAGGAAGCGCTCGACAGTGCCGCCCTCGTCCTCGACGATCGTGTGGATCTTGTCGAAGTACTCAGGGGTCTTCTCGAGGTGCTCCCGCGCGATCGGCGCGAGCCTGAAGAGCCCGACATAGGTGAACATGCGTCACCTCACTTCTTTAGGGGCATCGCTTAGAGCCCCATCAGGGAGAAGTGTCTCTCCTACGCCATCCATCGGCATCGGCGGGCACGCGGGTTCGGACTGCTCAAAACTACGCTTGACAGCGGGCCTCGTGCTTGACGCGTGGGGGAGGCCTCGCCCTTGCAACGAGTTCTCAGAGCCAGCCGAGCAGCTCAAGGGGTTCGGGCCGGTGCTCGGCCCGCTCGAGCGCCATCGCCAGTGCGACGATCGCGTCGACGTTGTCGCTTCGCCTTGTCGATCCTCCAGCCGCGGCCCGACTGCTCCGCCATCGCGTCGGTGGCGTGCCGACGTAGCTCCTCGTCCTCGGACAGCGTCAGCCGCTTCTCGACGAATCGCCCGGTAGAGCCGCTCGGAGGCGGGGCACATCCTCGTGTTGTTCTGCGGGAAGGCGACCGCAGGGACGCGCTCACGCGCCAGCTCCTGGTCGCCTTGCCCGAAGCGCCAGGGGTCGAGGGCCAGCTTGCGCAGGGTGTACTCGCCGGCCAGCTCGCGCACCTTGTCGACGCATTCGAGCACACCCTCGCCGCAGTGGTAGATCGCGCAGCCGACCGTCCAGCTGCTCGTTGATCCAGGCCTGCCCCTGACCGCGCGTGCGCCAATCAGCCGGTCGAGAAGACTGAGCTCGGCGTCACGCTCAAGTAGGTTCGCTGCCCCGTTCACGGCTGCCAACTGCGGCCTCGGCTCTGAAACCGCGCAGCACCAAGCTTACGACTCGGCGGAGCAAAAATCAGGATGCCTTCCCTGATGTCACGAGTGGCCGAAGCGCCCCATAATGCTGCTCGTGGCCGCTGCGCCCGCACCGACGCGGTTGATCATCGGCGTCGAGATCCGCTCCGGCCCATTTCCGGCCAGGTCCTCGTCGGCCGTGAACCGCCGCAAGCATTCACGGGCTGGACGGGCGCTTGCGGAGGTCATCGAGACGGCCAGGCATGGCACCATCCACAAGGAAAGGAATTCACCAGCCCAGCGGCCAGCGGAACTAGCATCCGGACAAAGAGGGGGCTCGCATACTGACCGCCAGCACAGGCCGCAATGGAACGCCGGCGTAAGTCCGTATGGGCTGTTCTTGCGGCAGTCGCGACACTCGTGATCGCGCCACTCGCGGTGTTCGCCGGCGAAAGAGTGATCACGCGAGCGACCGAGCCGGACCCCACACCCACAGTTGACCCTAAGCCGACGCCAGAGCTCAAAGTGATCGATGTCGCGGTACAGAACGACCTCGACAGTTCCCCACAGATTGATCTGAGGGTTATGAACGAAGGGGATCTAGTTTCCTTCATCACTCGAGCCGCGCTTCGTATTCGGGGCGTCGATGACATACACGGCCCGTCGCGGCCCGACTGCTACCAGGGCGCCGGTTTTTTCGCGCCGACTCGCGCATACGACATCGCACTTCCATCGAAGGGCGGGACTGGGGAGACAATCACCGCGAGCAATGTGAGCCAGGAAGTCAAGCCGCGTGCGGTGGACCGGTTCTTGGTGCGCGTAGCCGTGCCTCCGAACGCGACCTCGTCTAAGCGTGCGCCGACGATCGGCGTTTCGCGCCTCTTCCAGCTCGAGATCCTGATCTTCCACGATGGGAAGCCCGAGCCGTTGAATGCGGGCCGGGTGCTTGTGGCTGCGCCGTTTCCACGCGACGTGTACTTCGATCGTCCGCGCAGCTTGGGCGAAGTTGAGAACTGCGAGCTGGAGAATCGGGCGATCCTGAACGGGTTTCTCGAGCAGCCGGGTGCCCGCGACGACGCGCTCGCTACGTTCGCTCGAGCCGCGGCGGCGGGCAAGCTGTTCGACGAGTAACGCCCGCCGCGCGTTCAACGATGCGGCGGAACACAGCGGAACACCCTAAAAAGGCGCGCGCGAGAGGTGTCGACGCCCGAAAAGGGGCAGCATTCCTTGATTACCAGCGGCGAGACCGATCGGCAGGAACTCACGCAAACCCGTCATTGTGATTCGACTTCTTAGAGATCGAGCGTGACCCAAGCGGGGTCGTGATCAGTCCCGTCGCGCGTCAACTTCGTACGCCGGAGGATGAAGGCTCCACTTTGCCGCTTCTCCAACTCCGGGCTGAGCCAGACTTGGTCGAACAAGTCGTACTCCGGCGGCTGGCCGGACTCTTTGAAACGGTGCGTCCAGCGTTTGTTGGCCGGCCGTGTGTCGCCGTAGTCGGGTGACCCGCCCCGCTCCTTCACCTGGCTCAGTCCGTTCACCAGCCCCTTGAACGACTCTCGGCATCCGCTCGTCTTCGCGGCGTTGACCTCACCCGGCAAGACCTTCGTCTCGTCGCCGCTTGGCCAACGTACAGCGTTTCCAGAGCGTTTCCAAACGGCTTGAGAACCGCATGGTTGAGCCAAAAACTGGCTGAACGCCGACGCAGTAGGCGGTCACAGCGCCCGTCGTGGCCTGGATCTACGATTTTTCGCATGTCGAACAACGGTGCGAAGCGGTTCCGCGGAGCGACCTGCAAGGCCCGCAACAGGCTCGGTGACCGGTGCAACGCGCTCGCCGGCAGCGATGGACTCTGCTCTGCTCACCGCGACCCGGACCGGATGCGCGAGCTCGGCAAGAAGGGCGGCAGCATCGGCAAGGGCGGCGCAGCTCGCCGCAAGGCGATCGCCGAGAATCCGAACCTGCGCGACTTCCTACGGGCGAACGTCGCGCCGGCCGAAGTCTGGCGGGCGATCCAGGCGGCGCTCGAGGGCTCAAGCGAAGCGGCGCGCGTCAGCGCATCGATACTCCTGATCGACGCGCTCCACCAGCCGGAGCTCGAGCGCGAGCAGGCCAGCCAGCTAAGGGCTGCCGCCGAGGAGTTCACGCGTCGACTCGCCGATCGTGTCGAGCGCCAGCGCCAGATCCGGCTCGAGGGTCTTCGCGACGATGGGGAGAAGGACGAGCTCGACTTGGAGCTCGACAGGCTGAGGGCGATCGAGCGACAGTGGCTCGCGATCCCCGAGTCCATCCGCGCGGAGCATGCGCCGGCGCTGTGAAACCGCTGCGTGGGGGCACGGGGGCGGGTGTTCTCCTGAGAACTCAGCGCATGTCTCTGAGCGCATTGCTGAGGCTTCTTCGCGGGTTTTTTGGAACTCCGGCCTCTTTTTGGAGCTTGCCCTCTCTCTAACGAGAAACTTCCGACTAGGCGTCTAGGCCTCTAACCCTCCCCGAGGATGCGGCGCCGCAGCTGCAGCCTCGTCAAGACGAGATCCGACGCTTGCTGGGAGCTGACCGGGTGGCCAGTGACGGCGGCGAGGAACTCGCTTCGCTCGAGCCGGAGCACGCGCGAGTCCTCGACCGCCCGCACCGTCGCGTTGCGCGGCGCGTCGCGGAGAAGCGCCATCTCGCCGAAGAGTTCAGAGGCGCCGATCTCCTCGAGCGCGTGGCCGTCGGTCTCGACCACGAGCCGTCCCTCGGCGACGAGGTAGACGCATTCACCAGCATCGCCCTGGTGGACGATCTCCCTTCCGCTCGGAACCGCGATCGGCTCGAGCCTGGCCGCCAGCCGCTCGAGCGCGACCGGCAAGATCGGGGCGAACACTGGCGCTGCCCGGAGCAGCCGCAGCTCGGGTTCGGGCACCTGCGAACGCTCGTCCAGCGCCAGCACGCCACCTCGTGCGGTCACCGCGACGGCGACGAGCACGGCTCCTGTCGCGGCGAGCGCGATCCGCGGCCCCCCGACGGCGACGAGGACGGGAACGACGACCGATCCGAGCGCCATCGCGCCGGCGCGCACGGTGCCGAGCACGCCGAGCACGCGGGCGAGCACGTCGTCGCGGGTTGAGCGGACGAGGATCGTCGAGCCGACGACCGAAACGAGCGCGAAGCCAACTCCGACGGCCGTCATGCAGACGACCACGAGTGCGGCCGCGGGCACGGCGCCCGCGATCAGAAGCGCGCCGCCCGTCCCGGCGAGACCCGCCGCCATCGGGCCGGCGAGTGTCCGCTTCCCGACGAGGGCCGCCGTCGCGACGGCGCCCAAGAGCCCGCCGAAGCCGATCGCTGCGTTCACGAAGGCTACGCCCGACTCGCCGGTGTCGAGCAGCTCTAGCGGCACGACAACGAGCAGGACGCCGACCGCGCCTCGCGCGACGCCATGCGCAGCGAACAGTCCGAGCACGAGCGCGATGCCGCGATCGCGCGCGGCCGCGCGGAACCCGTTCGCGACCTCGTCGAGCACGCGGGCCATCGGCGGCGCGCTCCGGACGGTGTCCGTGCGCCCGATCCCCCCGACTGCGGCCGCGCCGAGCATGAACAGGCCCGCCGAGAGGACGAAGAGAACGGTCACGCCTCCGACGAGGAGGACGAGCCCCGCGAGCGCGGGCGCCAACAGGCCGGACGCGTTCCGGAGGAGGCTCGAGGCGGCGCTCGCAGCGGTGACGTCGTCGGCCGCGCGCGCCAGCAGCGGGACGAGTGCGGTCTGCGACGGGTAGTAGGCCTGCGACCCCAGCGCGAGGACCGCCGCGAGCACGTAGACAGTGGCGACTGGCGCGTCCGACGCGGCCGCGACGGCGGCCAGCCCCATCACGGTCCCCCGAAGGGCGTCGGCGCCGATCACGACGAGCTCCCGGCGGAAGCGATCGCCGAGAACGCCGGCGACCGGCGACGAGAGCATCGCCGGCACCATCTGGACGACCGCCACCACGCCGACCGCCGTGGCACCACCCGCCCGATAGGCGAAGAGCCCGAGGGCGATGATCGAGACGAACTCGCCCGCCGTCGAGCAGGCCCAGCCGAGCTGCACGCGCCGCAGTCGCCGGTCCTCGAGAGCCGCGCGGAGTGCGGCGACGGAGCCAGACAGCCAGCGCCGGGCAACGGCCAGCATCCCGTCAGCGTAGATCGCCAGCAGCGCGGTGCGAAACGCTCAGGCAGGGCGACGACCGCGTTGTAACGTCGGCTAGCTGGCCGGAACGCATGCTGCTCGCACAACGCGGGCGCCCGCGTTGCTACCGGCAGCCGACCGCCGAAACTTCGCACCCGGGGCGGGCGTCCGCCCTCGCGACACACACAAAAAAAGCCGTAGTTGCCCGTCATCGAGATCTCCTTGAGGCCGACCGGAAGGGCTCGAGCCAGCTCGAGCCGTGTGGGGCATGGGGGCGGGGGTGCAGGAGAGCTCGAGGTGTCGGTGTACAAGTCGATTCGAAAGGAGCGTCATCGACGACGATGACGCCCTCCAGTGGGAGAAGCGCTGCGTCATCGTCGGCTGATGCGGCGGCTCACCGTACTCCTCGCCGCCAATGTCGTTATCACCCTCCTGACCGGAGAGCGAGGAAGGCGAACAGGATCGGGGTAACTCCTTCTTGTAACGCATCGGAGGAAGGAGGAGAATCAGGGAAAGGCTAGGAGGGCAAGTTGTCGGCGAGATCGAGGCCGCTCCTTGGGTTCTGCGCGCTGGCCGTGCTCACGATCGGCGTTCTCGCCGCACCGGCTGCGGTGCAAGCGGCGACGACGATCCCGCTTGCCTGGGGCTGCGGCGGTGGCGGCGGCGGGGGGTGCGCGGTGCCGGCCGGTCTCACTGACCCAATCGCGATCGCAGCTGGCGGCAATCACGGCCTGGCCGTGAAGGCCGACGGAACCGTCGTCGCCTGGGGTTGCGGCTTCAACTACGGGCAGTGCAATGTTCCTGCCGGCCTCGCCAACGTGACCGGCGTCGCCGCGAGCCTGCCTCACAGCCTCGCGGTAAGAGGCGATGGCACCGTCGTTGCCTGGGGCTGCGCCTCCCTCAACCGTGGGCAGTGCAACGTTCCACCCGGCCTCGGCGACGTGACCGCGGTCGCGGCCGGCACCTATCACAGCCTCGCCCTGAAGAGCGACGGCACCGTCGTTGCCTGGGGCTGCGTCGGCGCTGACTCCGGCCAGTGCACCGTGCCGGCCGGTCTTGCCGGCGTGACCGCGATCGCCGCCGGGCGCACTCACAGCCTGGCCCTGAAGGGCGACGGCACCGTTGTCGTTTGGGGCTGCGGCTTCTTGGACTTCGGGCAGTGCAACGTCCCGGGAGGCCTTGCTGGCGTGACCGCGATCGCCGCTTCCTATGGGCACAGCCTGGCCCTGAAGGGCGACGGCACCGTCGTCGCCTGGGGCTGTGGCCCCGCGCACGATTTCGGCCAGTGCAAGGTGCCGAGCGGTCTCTCAGGCGTGAGCGCGATCGCCGCCGGCGACTTTCACAGCCTCGCCGTGGCCGAGCTGATCGACCAGACGATCACGTTCGACCCGATTGCCGACAGGACATATGGCGACCCCGGCTTTACCCCCGGCGCGACAGCGTCCTCTGGCCTGCCGGTCTTCTTCAGCGCGACCGGCTCCTGCTTTTTCTTTGGCGGGGTCGTTTACATCACAAGCGGCGGCTTCTGCACGGTGACCGCCTCGCAGCCGGGCGGCCTGAACTACAACCCGGCGCCGAATGTCTCGCGGACGTTCGCGATCGCGAGGGTGCGCCAGGCGATCACCTTCTTCCCTTCGCTCGAGGCGAAGACATTCGGCGACCCGGACTTCGTGGTCTCCGCGTTCTCGAACTCAGGCCTGCCGGTCTCCTTTGGCGCGAGCGGGAACTGCACGGTCAGCGGTGCGACCGTCCATCTGACCGGCCCCGGTTCCTGCACGATCACCGCTTCGCAAGCGGGCGACATGACCTACGAGCCGGCTGCGGTTTCACAGACGTTCGCGATCGAGCGGGCTGTAGAGACGATCGCGCCGCCTCCGCCTGCCCGGTGCAGGGTGCCGAAGGTCGTAGGCAAGCGGCTTGTGTCGGCCAAGCGGATGATCACGCTGAGCCACTGCCGAACGGGCAAGATCGGCTACGCCTACTCGCGCAAGCGCAAGAAGGGGATCGTCATCTCCCAAAGCCGTCGGCCGGGACGTGTGCTGCCGGCGCGCTCGAAAATCGCCCTGGTCGTAAGTCGCGGCCGCAGGCGCTAGCCCATAGGTGCGCGGACCGCCCCGAGCGCGACTTCCTCGCGAGTCGCATAGAAAGGAGCCGTAGTTGCCCGTCATCGAGATCTCCTTGAGGCCGACCGGAAGGGCTCGAGCCAGCTCGAGCCCAGGTTTGGCAAACCGGTAATGGGCTCTCCTGCCGGTCGTCATCCGTGCGGCGCTGCCCCGGCGTTGCCCCAGTCCGCGGCGGCGGACCGTCGACAGCGACTGCAACGATTGAAGCGATGCGCCCCGAGCTCGAGCTTGAGGACGAGCGGCCGGCCGAGCTCGTCGAGCTGGCCGAGTTGAAGCCCACCGCTCGCCGGCTCGGGTGGCGGCGGATCGCGAGCCTACGCGCCGAGCTGCGCGCGGAGTCGTCAAAGTCGATGTGTGTGGGGGACGGCGGGCGGGTGTTCTCCTGAGGCAGCGCGTCGGTTGCCGAGGTGAGCTGTCTCGCCTTTGCCGAAACCCCAGGACCAGTGGGGTCCGAGGCCGAGTGGTCGTGCTTGCGAGAACGGAGATCATGCGGGCTCGCTCGAGCCGCAGCTTGTCGCGGGAGTCTCGTTGCGCAAGAGTCATATGAGCAGTGGCACGAGCTCCATCGGACGCTGAGCAGGGTCAACAGGCGGCCCGCAGGCTGTGGAGTCGCGGGCTCGCGGCTGGCGAAGTCGATGACCCGCTCACGAAGGAGTTCGCTCAGGCGGCACTCAGAGAGCTAGAGCGTCTGCAGCATGGAACGCCAGGTGTCCTGCGAGAGGTCCTGGCCGGCGCTCAGATGAGCGCCGAGCAGCTGAGCGTCGAGTCCTTCCACGGGTTGATCGAGGTCGTCCAGAACGCCGACGACCTCCACGCACGCGAGGTTCGCGTCGGCTACCGCCCGCAGGCCGGACGTCGGGAACTGCTGATCGTCCACGACGGCGATCGCGTTCTCCTCCATCACGTCATCGCGATGACCTTGGCGTTCGTCTCCACGAAGCGCGACGACCCACGCGCCAAGGGCCGGTTCGGGATCGGGCTGAAGACACTGGGACGTCTCGGCGAGACCCTCACCGTTCACTGTGAGCCGTATCACTTCACGATCGAGGGCAACCAGGTTCGAGCCGCGAGCTCGGCGAGGTCGATCGGTGGCTTCTTCGATACGCGCGCGACGCAAACTCTGTTTGAGGTGCGGCTGCGACCGGGCTTTGAGTTCAGCGAGTTCGCCTCCTGGTTCGAGGGCCTCGGCCCTGAGTCGATGCTCTTCCTGGACGAGGTCCGGTCACTACGGCTCGTGAGCCTGCAGCAGCGCACGCGGACGCTGAGCCACCACCGGCTCACACACGTCGCGAGCCAGCAGATCGAGCTTCCCGGTGTTCCCGAGAGCTGCCGCCACACTGTGATCCGGGAGCCGTACCGAGGGCGGAGCTGGGACCGGTACGAGATCGAACGGAAGGTGCCTGGGACCGTCAAGCGTCGCTACAAGCGGATGGACGTAACGACGCCCCTCGCGCTTGCGGTGCCCGATGGGTCCGGCGTGCGGGGCCAGCTCTACGCGGGGTTGCCGCTCGGGATCACGACACAGCTCCCGTTCGCAATGAACGCCCAGTTCGATGTCGACCTCGCTCGGCGCGGCATTCAGCACGAGTCGCTCAACGAGTGGCTGCTCTCCCGGCTCGCTGACCTCGTCGGGGGCGTCGCGCTTGCGCGGCTTGCGGCGGCGCCGTCTACCGGGTGGACAGCGGTGCCACTTGCGGCCGAGTGTGCCGTCGCCGACGACGCCTGGTTGAGCGCGCAGCTGGCGGACCTGATCGACTCCGTCCAGAAGCGCGTCCGGAGCCGTCTTGAGCTCCCCGTCGATCATGAGCTTCGCCGCCTCCGCGAACTGTCGTATGAGGACAAGCCCCTCGAGGCCGTTGTTGAAGAGCGCGAGGCGCGGCTCTTGCAGCCACGACTCGTGCCGCTGCCTCGCGGTGCCCGAGACCGATCGGACAGGTGGCGCGCAGTGCTGGACGAGCTGGGCGGGGCGAGTTTGATTGAAGTAGAGGATGCGCTGCTCCTGCTCGACCTTGACGACGATGACCTTGGCGCACGCGAAACGAGATGGTTCATAAAGCTCGCTCGGGCGGCGATCGAGGCGGATCTCGAAACGACGCTCTGGAGCCAGCGCTGTATCGTCACCGCAGACGGCGAGCGGATCGTGCCTCCGCTGCCCCAGGTCGAGGGCGAGCTGCTACTGCGGAGCGCACGTCAAAGGTCGCTCGCCATCCGGCTTGGCATCGCTCACGTCATCGATGCCGCGTATCTCCGCCGTTCCCACGATGCGACGGTCGTCCGACAGTGGCTCGAAGAGGAGGAGATGCTTCGTGTTGCCCCCGATGAGCAGGCAACGCTTCAGGCGCTTGCAGCAAGAGACGAGGCGAAGGAGCCGATCGAGCTCGCAGACGCTGACCTTCTCCTTCTCAGAGACGCGCTCGAGGCGCTCGAGGCAACTGAGCAACGCGAGCTGGGACTCGAGATCGGCGAGAGGGTTGCGATTGCTGTCCAGCAATGGCAGGGAGGTAAGCGCGTCCCCGCTGCTGACCGTGCGGCGTCCTCCTACCTCCCGCCGTCAATCGAAGAGCGACGAGACGGATGGAGCAAGGCCGCCGGCCGCACGCCGGGGATTTCATGGGTACATCCGCGTTACGACACCGTCTTGCGGCGGGAGCGCGGGCGTAGAGGCACGCCACGGAAGATGGGCGCTCGAGGATTCTTCGGCCTGCTCGGCGCCGAGGTGGCACCGAAGCTGCTCGAACATGATCGGGTAGAGACCCGGTACGGCGATCCGGCAACACCGATCGAGGCCCACGCGCTGTCGCCGACGCAACGCCACGAGTTCGCGCGGTTCAGGAGGTACGCCACCCACCTCAAGGACGATCGGACCTCACCTGCTCTGCTCGCCGTCGTCCGCGACATCCGGCGCGAGCGTGCACTGGGCAAGCGCCAGCAGCGTGCGCGCGCCTTGTTGGCCGCGCTCGAGCGGAACTGGGACCGCCTGTACGCCGATCACGTGACTGCGACCGCCGTCTACTCGTACGGCAGCTGGCACCCGGCGGGCGAGATCACTGGAAGTTGGCTGGCTTGGGCGTCAGACGAGCCCTGGCTCACCACCGAGCAGGGTAAGGCGAGGGCGCCGAATGAGCTTGTCGCCCGAACACCGATCACGGAGGCGATCTACGGCGATGACGGGTCGGGATTCGCTGCCGAGCTGAGTCCGCAGGAGGCGACGTTCTCATCGGTTCGCGCCCTTGGAGTCGAGACCGATCCGGAGGTTGACGAGATGGTTGAGCAGCTTGCGGCTCTCCGCGAAGAGGGCGCCGCTGCTCATCCCGAGACGGTCGATCTGCGCTACGCCGCGATCAGTACAGCCTGCGCGACCGGGGACCTTGAGCCCGACGAGATGGTCGGCAACATCACCGTCCGTCAGCTCCGCCGCCGCTTCGGTACGAAGGGAAGCCGCGAAGGTCTCGTCTTCGCGGGTGGCGCGTGGTTGCCGCCGGCAAGCGTCTTCCTCGGCGCCCCGATCTTCGGTAATCGTCGACCATTCGTCTCGGCGCGCTCGCATGCGGAACCGCTCTGGAGGCTGCTGCGGATCTCGGAGCCAACGCTCGCCGCCTGCCTAGACGTCCTCGGGGAGGTAGCGCGCGAAGAGCCCGACGAGGACGATCATCAGATCCTTGTCAACACGTACCTGCGTATCGAGTCGCAGCTTGAAGGGGCCTCGGCCCGGTATGCCACGCGACTCGCGAAGCTGCCGCTATGGACGGGGGCCTCGTGGATCAAGGCTCGGCCGGTCTACGTGGTAGATGAGGAAGAGCTCGCCGATCAGCTGGGTCAGCAGCTTCCGATCTGGCGGCTTGGAATCGCCCCCTCCGCAGTTCCGCGCCTCATGAAGGCCGTTGGCGCTCAGCCTCTGACAGACGAGATGTTCACAGCGATCGTTCGCAGGGGAGCAGATGTCGTCGGCGCCACGATCGAGCGCCGCTTCCGCCGAGCCGTTGCGCGGTTGCGGGATTGGCTCACCCGGCGTGATCCGAAGTTGCACAACGCGCACGCCGTGTCATGGGATGACCTGGAGCGCGCTCGACTTGCAATCGACGAGCATCTGCAGCTCGAGTTGAGACTCGGACGGCGCGAGCCAATAACAGTCTCAGCACGCGCTCATCTGGCTCGCGAGCCATTGACGCTGTACTTTGCTGATCCCGAGGCGGCCGGTGACGAGGAGGCCGGTGGGCGGGTCATCGCTTCTCTCTTTGCAGGCGACAGGGACAAGCTTGCGCTGGCCTGGCGTAGCGCCTGGGACCGAGCCGACGACGACGATCGAGGGGCGGTCGCTCTTGCCGAGGATGTGAGCGACGAAAAGGCGATCCGCGAGTTGTTTGAACAGGCACGCGCAGCTCCCGGGATTCCGAAGCGAAAGCCGCGGAAGAAGCCGGTAGCCGAGACGGACACGCAGCGGGAGGAAGGTCCGCTCCCTGTGCGCAGGCTCAAGCCCCTTGAGGAGTTGGCAGATCCTCGCGTTGCGCTCGTGACCACGATCTCGGACGGGAAGCGGGTTGCAAAAGGGAGACGTCGAGGGCTGCGCGAGGACCTTCCTCCAGGTCGTTCTGTCGACGCTGGTGAGCGGCCGGCCCCGCGCTCGGCACCGCTTGCGTACTCGCCAGAGGAGAAGGAAAGTCGAGCGCTCGAAGCGCTCCAGATCGCGATCAACGGTGAGGCGGCGGAACTCAGCGATTACCGGCACCTACGTGGCGTTGGAGCAGATGCGCTGGACAAGTTGAGCCGCTACTTCGAAATCAAATCGACGTACGGGCCGCTGCCGGACGAGGTCACCCTCACCGCGAACGAGGCTGAGCGAGCGTTCCTCGAGGGTGACAGATTCTTCCTCGCGCTCGTCGCCGGCGTTGAAGTCGGATACGAAACGATCGTGAAGGTGATCCCAAATCCTCTCCGCAACCTCAAGTTCAAGCCGACGAGCTCGGTAACGCTGGGCGGCATTGAGCGAGGCGGAGGCACAGCTGTCGAGGTGCGTTTCGGACCTCCCCCGCACGAATCTGATGGAGAGTGAGGAGAGGTTGGGCACGATCGGTCGTCGCCACCCCTCGGTCGAGGCGAGTACGACGAGGTGCTTCCGAAGACGAGCCGTTCGGACGCGACGCGACCTTCCACACCTGATGCTCTCAATCTGAGGTCCCTTTCGCGACCATGGCGTCACCGACGGTGTACGGCCCTGAGTCGCCAGCGAGAGCCAGCGACCGCGAGAACGCGAGTACGGCACCGACCTCGCCCTCCGCGGCGGGGCGAGCGGCGTCGGCCTCGGCAACGGCATCCTCGAAGCGGCCCGACCGACGCAGGAGATCGACGACCACCGCGTACTCGGTGGACGGATCGGAATACAAAGCGTCTCCCTCCGTCTCTGTTTCGCGCAGCAACTCGATGGCCCTAAGCCGGCACTGCGTCGCGGCCCCGGGGAGGTCGTCGTCGTCGCAGACCCAGGCGGCCTCGATGGCGTTTCGTGCGGCGTCACCTTTGTCGCCGTGTTCCTGGAAGATCATGGAGGAGCAGAGAAACGATCGCGCGAGTTCCGGGACGTCGCCGTCCACGATTTGCGCGCGGTAAACCCCGCTCTCTCCGATCTCGCGGGTATTGGGAGGCGCTTCATCGATCGAAGGTGCGCAGTAGCCGCAGGACGAGCAGCGCTGGATCCAGGTGAAGATCGAGCTCCGCGCCATCTCTGCCGGCCGGAGGTCTAGATCGGGCGGGCCGAACGTGTTTGTGCTTCCCAACGACGTGACCTGGCTCTGCCCCCCGCAGACCGCGCACGTTACGAGTTCCTGGGATCCCTCCGTTGTCCGAACACAGGCCGCGTGCGCCACGCTCCGGCGATTCACGTCTCGGGATCATGCGCGCCTTCCTCCTTTTGTGGGAGCGGAAGTACGCCCGCCGGGCTTTCCTCATCTTCGCGAGGTACCTGTTGAGCTCAGCGACCCGCTTTGCCTTCTCGGCCGCGGTGCAGGAGCTACTCGGAGCTCGGTCTCTCAAGCGACGGAAGTACGTGCCTCGGCGCGAGCGAGACTCTGCTCGATCTGCTCCGCGAGCGTGCTTGCTCGCCGCTTGAGGAGATTCCTCTGGACGATCGTGCACAGGCGGGCTGCTTCCCTCGCCGCTGCGAGCGCGGCCGGTAGCTCGCCCGCGGCGTTGAGCGTCTCCGCGAGGGCATGCTGAGCTGACGCCTTCATCACGGGGGAGTCGGTCTTCTCGGCGGCGGGCACGGCCGTGCCGACCGTGGAACTTGATCGGCTGGCAGACGCTCGCCGCCCGACGTCTGCACTGAAGTCCATAAAGGAGCGCGGCTAGAGCCTGGAATCAGAGAACTCAAATGCTCGAACCAGGGTAGAACCAGCCTAGGTCAGCCATCGTCGCCCTCAAACTCTCGCTTGGCACAGAACCTGCAAACCCCCAGTTTTGGAGGTCTGAGGATACGGCCGCTTAGCTGGGCTAGGCGGCTCTCGCCTCTGCTCGGTCGGCTTAAGTCTGTCTGGCTACTGGATGCCCGTGTCGAGGTGGAAGTCGACTCCGTCCTTCGCCGCTGCGATCAAGTGGGGGTTGTCCTCGACACCTGCTCGCCGCCGCCCGGAGCCTCCGCCCCGTAGACGCCGCGGTACTCGCGCGGCAGGAGCCCTGCGATCTCGAGCATGACCTGCTTCGTGACGTCGGCGGGCGTGCTCGCGTCGCGGTCGTGGAAGGACGAAGGCGAGCCGAACCTGACGTCGACCGGAGCACGGCGCAAGCGGCGCCAGCTCTTGAAGGTGCGCTCTTGCCCCCAGATCGCCACCGGAACGACCGGAGCACGGGTGCCGACCGCGAGTCGCGCGACGCCGGTGCGACCGCGCTGCAGGCCGCCGGTCTTGCTGCGCCGTCCCTCCGGCGCGACCGCGACGATGCCGCCGGCGTCGAGCACCGCCGCGCCGAGCTCCACCGGCCGCCGCTCGCCGGAGCCGCGACGGACGACGATCGCGTTGCCGAGCCGGCCGAACACGAAGTCGATCCACGGCCACACGCGGAGCTCCTCGGCGAGCAGGAGGATCACGGGGCGGGGCAGGTACGGGATCACGACGACCGAGTCGAGCAGGCTGAGGTGGTTCCCCGCGATGATGGCCGGGCCCGATGCCGGTATCCGCTCGAGTCCCTCGACGCGGACGCGCATCGTCGCGCGCACGAACAGCGCGATCAGACGTTGGGCGAACCGTTGCGCGCGGTTCCAGCGCGAGTAGTCGAGGCTCGCGTAGTAGGTTCGGCCGCGCATCAGTCCCGCAGCCACGGCAGGGCCGCCTGGAGCCGCAGGAGCGCGGCGTCGACTGCAGCCTCGCCCGCCGGGATGTATCGGCGTCCTTCGCGGAAGCGCCGGAGCTTCGCTGCGGGCAGGTCGTCGAACTGCGGCGTGATCATCACGGTCGGGGTTGTCCCCGCGCTCGCCGTCATGCGCGTCTGCACCAGCTCGATCGAGCTCACGATCGCGGCCACCGCCGACGGGATCGGGCCTTCGCCCTCCTCCGAGACCGTGTCGAGGTCGACGCCGCCGCCGCTCGCGAGTCGAGCGGCGATGACGACGCCGGCGCCGAGCTGCACGGCGACGCTTGTCGGGACCGGATTGACGATCCCGCCGTCGACGAGCCTCCGGTTGCCGACGCGCACGGCGGGAAAGACGCCCGGGACGGCGCTGCTTGCGAAGAGCGCGGTCACGCCGCTCCCACGCCGCAGCACGACCTCCTCCTGCGTGTCGACGTCGGTGGCGACGACGGCGAGCGGGATCGGAACGTCTTCGATCAGACCGTCGCCGATCACCTTCCGGATGTACCTGCGCATCGCGCGCGTCGACAGCAGCGACTTGCGCGACAGGGTCGGCCGGAACATGCGTGCGCCGAGCTCGTCGAGGAAGTCGGCAACGCGGTCGGTGTCCTGGAAGTACGCGTAGAGGCCGGCGACGATCGCGCCGATGCTCGTGCCGGCGAGGCAGTCGATCGGGACGCCGAGCGTCTCCAGCCGGCGCAGCACGCCGACGTGCGCGTAGCCGCGGACGCTTCCGGAGCCCAACGCGACGCCGACCTTGAGCTGCGCGAGCTCGCGCGCGAGCTCGCCGAGCGCGCGGCCCGCAGGGCCCGCCGTCGGCAGCAGCCCGTGCGTCAACGCGCGCTCCTCCTCGCGGTCGAGCTCGGGGATCCGCTGCTTCCGGGAGCCCAGATCGACAATGGGTGCGATCCCTCGTGGCCAAGACCGCGCCTCGACGAGCACATATGCGAACGCGCGCGCCAGGCCCTCCAACGTGCCCGTGAGCGCGTCTCCGTCGAAGCCGTCCTGGGGGCGCGCGACCATCAGGTCGGCTCCGGCTCCGAGGTCTCTGCGCGGCCGGAACGGGGGCTCGACAGCCGTCGTCGCCAGCGCTGTGAGCGCAGAGGGAGGATCGTCGCTGACAAGCGCGTGGAGCGTCGGCGCGCGCGTATGCCAGGCGATGCTCGATGCGAGCGCATAGCCGAGCAGCTCCGGCGCGCCGTGATTCTCGAGCGCGACGACTCTCCCGGGAGGCTCGCCCGTGGCGAGCCGCGTCATGCGCGTGAGTCGCGCTGAGAGGATCCCGATGATGTTGCGCGGGATCCCCGGCAGCCGCTCCATCAGCGCCTCGAGGTCGTCATCCTTCAGCACGAGCAGCTCGACGTCGTCGACTGCGCGCACAGTCGCGGACGCGGGCTCGCGTGTGAGCAGCGACATCTCGCCGATCGTCTCGCCTGGGCCGACGCGCGCGACGACCTGGGCGCGCCCGTCGCGGCCGCAGACCGCGATCTCCGCGCTCCCCGAGCGGAGGACGTACATCTCGGCGAGGTAATCGCCCTCGGCGGCGAGTACGGCGCCCTTGCCCACGTGCCGCCGCTCGAGACCGCTCAGGGCCGAATCGAGCTCCATGCTCGGGATCCCCTCGAACAACGACGAGCGGGTCAAGAACCGAAGGTACCGCGCCGACACCGGCGTGACAACGGGCGCGTCTCGACCGGGGATCGCGTATGCGAGATAATCGCCGTGGATGCGGTTTCCGTGATCGTCCTGTTCCTACGCAGACGGCGGCCCACGCCGTGTGGCTGATCAGCGTCCGCGATCTCGCCTGGCGCCGTCGCCGCTTCGCGATCGCCGTCGCCGCCACTGGGCTCGTCTTCGCGATGGCGCTGCTGCTTTCGGGCGTCAGCGCTAGCTTCGACAACGAGATCGCGAGGACGACGGCCTCCTTCGGCGCCGACCGCTGGTTTGTCTCCGCCGGCACGTTCGGCCCCTTCACCGCTCCGAGCGCGTTTCCGGCGAGCCGCGTCCGCGCCGTGCGGGCGCTGCCCGGGGTCACGCGCGCCGACGCGGTCGCGATCGTCGGCGCGACTACAACGACGCCGCGCAAGCGGAGCGTGAACGTGATCGGTGCCGTCCCCGGTGGTGTCGGCCCGGCGCCCGCAGGCTCGTTCACGAACCCGACGGACGCGCTCGCCGACGCGAGCCTCGGGCTCGACGTCGGCGACACGCTCACGCTGAACGGCGCCGCCTTCACCGTGCGCGGCGTCACGCACGGGCGGACCTACTTCGCCGGCATTCCGACCGTCGTCGTCTCGCTTCGCGCGGCCCAGCGCCTGGGGCTGGACGGACGGCCACTCGCCACCGCGATCGTCGCGCGGGGCACTCCGCCGTCGATTCCGAAAGGATTCACGGCGCTGACGAACTCCGCGGTTGCGGACGACCTCAGCCGCCCCGTCGCTCAGGCGAAGCAGACGATCAGCCTCGTCCGATGGCTCCTGTGGATCGTGGCCGCCGGCATCATCGGCGCGATCGTCTACCTGTCGGCGCTGGAACGGACGACGGAGTTCGCCGTGCTGAAGGCCATCGGCGTCTCGACGCGCGATGTCGCGCTCGGTCTCGTCTCGCAGGCGGTGCTGCTCGCGATCCTCGCCGTGGCGCTCGCCGTCCTGCTCGAGCTCGCCGCTGCGCCCGCGGCCGCGATGTCGGTCGAGGTGCCGACGCTGAGCTACCTGACATTGCCGCTCCTCGCGCTCGTCGTGGGCGTCCTCGCGAGCGGCCTCGCACTGCGACGCGCGCTCCGGGTCGACCCGGCTCTCGCCTTTGGCGGCTGAATCGCACCTGAGCTGCCGGGGCATCGCGGTCGAGTACCGGAGTGGCGACTACCTCGTGCGGCCGGTGGACGGCCTCGACTTCGATGTCCGCGGCGGCGAGCTGGCGCTGCTCCTTGGTGCGAGCGGCTGCGGGAAGACGACGCTCCTGTCGGTGCTCGCCGCGATCCTGCGTCCCGTCGGCGGGAGCGCGAAGCTCGGCGCGACGGAGATCACGACGCTCGCGGGCCGCGCGTTGACGGAGTATCGCCGGCACAAGGTCGGGATCGTCTTCCAGTCGTTCAACCTGATCCCCAGCCTGACGGCGTCGGAGAACGTCCAGGTGCCCTTGCGCGCGGCCGGGCGCAGCGGGCGGGCGGCACGCAAGCGAGCCGACGCGCTCCTGGAGCAGACGGGCCTTGCGGACCGCCGCCGCCATCGTCCCGACGACCTCTCGGGCGGGCAGAAGCAACGGGTCGCGATCTCGCGCGCGCTCGCGCTCGACCCGCCGCTGCTGCTTGCCGACGAGCCGACCGCCCATCTCGACTACATCCAGGTCGAATCGGTCCTCGAGCTGCTGCGCTCGCTCGCGGAGAGCGGCCGGATCGTCGTCGTCGCGACGCACGACGAGCGCCTGATCCCGCTCGCGGACCGCGTCGTCGCGATGAGCCCGCGCACGCTCGCACGCGAGGACGAGACCACGCCCGTCGAGCTCGCGGCCGGGCAGTTCCTCTTCCGGCAGGGCGATCCGGGCGACCTGATCTACACCGTGGAGGACGGGCAGATCGAGATCGTGCGCGCGCGCGCCGACGGCTTGGAGGAGGTACTCGCGCGCATCTCCCCCGGCGACTACTTCGGTGAGCTGGCGCCGATCTTCGGGACCCGGCGGGCCGCGGGCGCGCGCGCCGTCTCGGCCGCCCGGGTGGTCGGGCTGAGCC
>JBOHAU010000009.1:0-5705 GCA_050698015.1 Gaiellaceae bacterium | reverse complement strand
CTGTGAGCGAGGCCAACGGCGGAAAGAACGGGCGAAGCGACCGGCCACACCGGCAGGGGCAGCATGGCCTCGAGTCGGCATCGCAAGCGAAGCCGACGCTCCAGCTGACGGCGAAGGACTTCAAGTCCGACCAGGAGGTCCGCTGGTGCCCGGGGTGCGGGGACTACGCGATCCTCGCCGCGATGCAGCAGTTCATGCCCGAGCTCGGGGTGCCGCGCGAGCGAATAGAGTTCGTGTCCGGAATCGGGTGCGCGGCGCGGTTCCCGTACTACATGCAGACGTACGGGATGCACTCGATCCACGGACGAGCGCCGGCGATCGCGACAGGCCTGTCGTCGTCTCGTCCGGACCTGTCGGTGTGGGTCGTGACCGGCGACGGCGACGCGCTGTCGATCGGCGGCAACCACCTGATCCACGCCCTGCGGCGGAACGTGAACCTCAAGATCCTGCTCTTCAACAACCAGATCTACGGGCTGACGAAGGGGCAGTACTCGCCGACCTCGCCGCTCGGGACGCACAACAAGACGACGCCGTTCGGCTCTCTCGACTACCCCTTCAACCCGGTGTCGCTTGCGCTCGGCGCGGAGGCGACGTTCGTCGCGCGCTCGATCGACACCGACAAGGCGCACCTGACGGGCGTGCTGCGGAGGGCGGCCGAACACAAGGGCTCGGTTTTCGTCGAGATCTACCAGAACTGCAACGTCTACAACGACGGCGCGTTCGACGCGGTGCGCGCCGACAAGGCGAACCAGATCCTGCTGGAGCACGGTCAGCCGATCCGCTTCAGCGGCGAGGGAGAGACGCTCGAGCAAGGAGTGGTGACGAGGCCCGGAGGCGGCGTGGAGATCGTGGACGTCGATTCGGTCGGCGAGGACGCATTGCTCCGCCACGATGAGAGCGCGGAAGATCCGTCCCTCGCGTTCGCGTTGAGCCGCCTGTCCCATACGCCCGTCGGCCCGACCCCGATCGGGATCTTCCGCGCGGTCGAGCGGCCCGTCTACGACGAGATGATGGCCGAGCAGATCGAGGTCACCAGGCGCGAGTTGGGGGAGGGCGACCTGACGAAGCTCCTCCACACCGGCGATACCTGGCGGATCGGCGACTAATTCACTGAAGGACGACCGCGAGCCCGCCCGTTCCGGCGGCCTGGGGATCGACGGCCAGCGCATACGTCCCCGCGACCGGCAGCGTCGCGCTCAGCGTTCCGCCGCTCGTGCCCACAAGGCCTGAGGCCAGCGGGGCGCCGTCAGGCTTCCTGATCAGCATCGATACCGAGCAGCACGACGACGGGCCGACGGTTACTCCCGTCGCCCGGATCGAGACTCGTTGCCCCGCCGCACCGGCGAAGGTGAGCGCTGCATTCTGGCCCGGCGTCGAGAAGGTTAGGCTCGCTGGCGGGCCGCCGACGGTCAGCGAGCCTGTCAGATCCGGCGCGACGTCGTAGAGCTGCAGCATTGCCGAGCCGACGTCCGCGCCCTGCGGGTCGACGAGGATCGTGTACTGGCCGCTCGCCGGCAGCAGCTTCGTGTCCACGAAGCCGCCGTTTCTGCCGAACAGCGTAGGAGTCACGAGTGCCGAGCCGTCGGGCTTCTGAATCGAGACCCTCGCTGAGCAGCAGGTCGAGGTCCCGATCGTGACGCCGCTCAGCTTCAAGCTCACGCGCTGGCCGGCCAAGGCCTCGAACGACGCAACGGCGTTCTGGCCGAGCGAGCTCACGCCGACGGAGACCGCCGCGCCGCCCGGCGCGATCGTCGTCGTGGCATCCTCGGGCACCGAGTAGATCTGCAGCGTTGCCGAGCCCGCGTCCATTCCCTGCGGGTCGACGAGGAGAGAGAACTCACCGGTGGCCGGCAGCCGGAAGGTGTCGACCAGGCCGCCGTTGCGGCCGAGCGTCACCGGCGCGGCTACACCGGGGATCGAGAGCTTGAACGAGCAGCAGGTCGAGCTCCCGATTGTGACGCCGCTCGCCCTCACGGCCACACGCCGGCCCGCCTCGCCCGAGAACCGGACGAAGGCGTTCTGGCCCGGGACCGAACCGGCCGAGACGGTGACGGGCGGCCCGTCCACCTCGGCCGCGACCACCGCGTCGGGCGTACGTCGTGGAGCGCCACGGTCGCGGAGCCCGTCTCCAGCCCCACCGGGTCGACGAGGATGGAGTACGTCCCGTCCGCTGGCAGCGTCTTCGTGTCGACGAACACCCCGTTCGTGCCGAAGAGCGTCTGTGGAGCGAGCCCCGGGATCGAAACCTTCGCGCCGCAGCACGGTGACGTCCCAAATGTGCTCCCGGTTACGCGCATGCTGACTCGCTGCCCGGCCAGACCACTGAAGGAGAGAACGGCGTTCTGGCCGGGCACCGGGCCGGTCGTGAGGGTCACTGGAGGCCCGCCGGGAGCGATCGACGCAGTCGCATCCGGCGGGACGTCATAGAGCGTCAGCTTCAGCGAGCCGAAGTCCGCGCCCTGCGGGTCGACGAGGACGTTGTAGTAGTTCGTCTGCGGCAGTGTCTGCGTGTCCATGATCCCGCCGTTCCGCCCGAAAGAGGTTAGGCCCCACTCCCACTGGTTGCCCTGCTCCCACGCGGAGATCCGCACCGAGCAGCACGGCGAAGTGCCGATGTTCACCTCGGAGACCCTGAGGAGGATCCGTCGGCCGGCGAGGCCGCGGAAGCTGAGCATCGCGTTCTCGCCGGAGTACGTAGTCGTGACGGTGACCGGAGGCCCGCCGGGCTCGATTCCCTGGTGCTGGACGACCACGCCGCTCACCTGATGAGTGCTCTCCTCGCCGTCCAGCCCGACCTGCGCGCGGGCGGTGATCGTCATCGCGAATGCGCCCAGTGGAGTGTGTGAGCCGGCCCAGAGCCCGTCGCCGCGCGGGCTCAGCTGGATCGGCAGTCCGTTCGACTCGACCTGCACGGAGACTCCCGAGGGGGTCCCGCAGCGGCTGGCGAGGACGCGAATGGGCAGCGGCTCGTCGGAGCGCGCCTCGAAGCCCTGCGCCGGGGACTCGATCCAGACCTTCGGGCTCTCGTCGCACCGGACGGCCGTGTTCACGTTCAACCGGCCCGCCGTCCGCACGAGACCGACGAGCGGCGCCCCGTCCACCGAGCGGAGCAGCAGCGACTTCAAGCCGACACCCGTCGCGCCCGGGAAGCGCGCCTTGGCGAGCGCTGCGGCACCGGCGACGTGGGGCGCGGCCATCGACGTCCCGTCCGAGTAGCGGTATCCGCCGCCGGGCCAGGTCGAGTAGATGCCGAAGCCCGGGGCGGCGAGGTCCACGCTCGCGGCACCGTAGTTCGAGAACCATGCCTTCCGGTCGAAGTGATCCGATGCGGCGACGGTCAGGACGTTTGGGAGGTCGTAGTCGGCGGGATAGACGGGCACCGCGTCGTTGTTCGACGCGTCGTTCCCGGCCGCGGCGACGAAGAGCGAGCCGGCGGCGTCCGATGTCTGGAGCGCGTCGAGCATCGCCTGCGAGAAGCCGTCGCCTCCGTACGAGTTGTTCGTGATGTGGGCGCCGTTCGCGGCGGCGTAGAGGACCGCTCGCACCGCGTCGGCCGCCGTGCCCTCGCCGTTCGCGCCGATGAACTTCAGCGGCATCAGCCGCACGCGCCAGCTCACGCCGACTACGCCCTGCGAGTCCTGCCGCGCGCCGATCGTCCCCGCGACGTGGGTCCCATGGCCGTTGTCGTCCATCGGGTCGTTGTCGTTGCCCGCGAGGTCCCAGCCTCGCCAGTCGTCGACGTAGCCGTTGGCGTCATCGTCGAGCCCGTTGGAGCGACAGCCGGCGCAGCCCTCGCCGGGATTGACCCACATCTGGGACGCCAGGTCCGGATGCGTGTAGTCCACGCCGCTGTCGAGCACGCCGACGACGACGTTCGAACTTCCCTGGGAGACCTGCCACGCCTCGAGTGCGTCGATGTCGGCGTCGGGGAGTCCGCCGAGACCGCCCACCGCCTGGCCGAAGTTGTGCAGCCCCCAGAGCCGGTGGAAGTCGGCGTCGCCAGGGTCGCCGTGGTTGGAGGCGCGGAGGACGAAGTTCGGCTCCGCGTACTCGACCAGCGGGTCCCGCTCGAGCTCGCGGCGGGCCTCGTCGGCTCGGGCTACGGGCACGCCGGCCAGCACGGCGTCGATCCGGCCGAACCGGCGCCGGACCTTTCCCGAGAACCGTCCGAGCGTGCGGCGCTGCTCCGCCGCCGAGACGCCGTCCTTGAAGCCGACGAGCAGCTCTCCGGCGACGAACGATCGAGCGGGCGCAGGCTCGCGGTCGTCCCTGGCGAGTCCGGCCGCAGGCGCGACCAGCATCAGGCCGAAAAGGACGATCAAGGCTGGTCTGGTCACGCCGAACCTCCTGACTACGGCGTGCCGCCCCGCCTGTTCCACTCCCTTCATCGGCGGCAGCCGACACCCAGCCCATCCCTCGAAAAGCCGGATTCGCTCGCCGCTCGCGCGGGAATACCACTCTCGTGCTCGTTCGCTTCCTGCTCGCGCTTTCGTCGGTCGCCGTCGCCACGTCCGTCGCCGGCGCTTCGCCCATGGCCCGGAACGGCCAGCTCCTCTACCTCCGTCCGCTCGGCGGCAACGAACCGCCGTTCGGCCGCCTCTTCGTCGCCTCGCCCGACGGCACGGGCGCGCGCGACATCACGCCCGCCGGGATCAAGGACGTCCAGGGCGCTGCCTGGTCTCCCGACGGCCGTCGGATCGCGATCTCCGCGATCGCCGAAAACGATCACGACGGCGAGATCTTCATTCTCGCCGCCGACGGCCGGTTGATCCGGCAGGCGACGAACAACCACCTCTCCGACCGTCACCCGACCTGGTCGCCGGACGGCCGGCGGATCGCATTCGCGAGCACGCGGACGGGGCTGCGCCAGATCTACGGGATGCGGGCCGACGGCACCCGGCAGCGACGGCTGTCGCACCAGAGCGAGGACTGCGAGGATCCAGCCTGGTCGCCGAACGGACGCTGGATCGTGTTCACGTGCCAGCTCCAGTACTGGAAGCTCATCCGGATGCGTCCGGACGGCTCCGGCGAGCGGATGCTGCTCTCAGGCCATCCGCTCACCGAGACCGACCCGAGCTGGACGCCTGACGGCCGCATCGTCTTCTCTCGCGGCGCCAAGTCCGCCCGCGGCCGGGGAATCTTCATCACCGGCGCGAACGGCAAGGGCCTGCGGCGGCTCCGCGCCCAGGGCGGCGACCCGTTCGTCTCGCCCGACGGCCGACTGATCGCGTTCGCGTGGATGCCGGACGACGCGAACCAGGAGCTCTTCGTAATGCGGAGCAACGGCACGGGTGTCAGGCAGATCACCGCCACGAACGGCGTCACCGAGTGGAACGCCGAATGGCAGCGCGCTTCGTCCCCGTAGGGCATACTCGAACCTGAGTCGACGGCAAATCTCCCAGAAGGGAGGGAGAACGAGCTCTTGAAGGCCGTTCGTGACGTCTCGTTTCCGGGCGCGGTCCGAGGCTATGACCGCGACGCCGTCGACGCCTATGTGGAGCGCGTGAACGCAGTGATCGCCGAGCTCGAGATCTCGAGCTCGCCCAAGGCCGCCGTCAGGCACGCGCTCGAGAAGGTTGGGGAGCAGACCAGCGCCATCCTGCAGCGAGCCCGAGAGGCGGCGGACGAGATCACGGCGAGCGCGCGGCAGGAAGCGGAAGCCGCGACCGCGCGCGCGAAGGCAGAGGCCGCCGAGCTCGTCGTCG
>JBOHAU010000008.1:0-1625 GCA_050698015.1 Gaiellaceae bacterium | reverse complement strand
TGACCGGGGTCCGAATCGTCCGGTCACCCGGGGATCGGCTCTCGGGCCGGCAGACGCTCGTGCTCGAGCGACGCAGCGGAGATCCGATCCGCATCGCCAGCATCGTGCATCCGGGAATCATCTCCGAGCTCGCAGAACGCCTCGCCTCGCTCCATCTCGCCGACGCGAGCACAGCGAGTCGAGCGGTGGTCGTGCTGCCACTCATCGAAGGCACCGCCGGCCACGCCGCAGAGCTTCTCAGAGGAGGGCCGCCTTTCGATCCCGATAAGGTCGGTCTCGGGCGACACCAGGTCTTCCTCACCGAGAACGAGGCGATCTTCCTCTTCGAGGCCGATTCCTCCGAGGTGGCGGAGAGGCTGCTCTCGGATACGTGCCTCTGGGCAGCAGCAGCGGCTTGGAAGGAGCTCGTCGCCGGGCCCCCGCGACTCGCCGAGGACCTCTACTCGTGGTCCCGCGCGCAGAGCGCCGATTTCGTCTCGTTCGAGCCCACTCCAGGCCCCGGCGACAGCGACGGCGGCGACATCTTCTGACCGCTAGGCTCGCCTGGTGGATGCCCTAGAGGTCGAAGCCACCAGGCGGCGGCTCGAGGAAGCGGGCGGTGGGTACGAGATCGTCCACGAGTCGCCCGGGCTCGAGATCGGCGTGTACGTGCTCGTCGCGCCGGAGCCCGACCGGCAGCAGCCGCACGCCGACGACGAGGTCTACGTCGTCCTCGAAGGGCGCGGCCAGTTGACGATCGAGGGCGAGACGGTGGACGTCAGCCAGGGCAAGGCCGCGTTCGTGCCGGCCGGAGCCCAACACCAGTTCACCGGCTACGAAGGGCTGAGCGTGCTCGTCGTCTTCGCCCGCCCGCACGAGACGAGCTAGCGCTACCAGGACTTGATTCGGGGAACCGGCTCGGGTCGGCGGATTCGCACTCGCGCGTCGACGACGACGCAGCCGTCCGGGCCTGCGATCACCGGGTTGAGATCGAGCTCGGCGACCTCGGGGAGGCCCTCTCCGAGCCGCGACAGCCGGTGGATGAGGTCGGTCAGGGCCGCTGGGTCGGCCGGCGGCGCTCCTCGGTAGCCCGCGACGAGCAGGCCCGTCTTCTCCTGGTGGAGTAGCTCCTCCGCATCCGCGTCCGTGAGCGGCGCGATCCGGAACCCTGCCTCGCCGATCAGTTCCGCCAGCACGCCTCCCGGCCCGAAAGCGACGAGCGGGCCGAACGTCGGATCCTGGACGACTCCGGCGAGCAGCTCGATGCCGCCCTTGACCATCGGCTGGACGATCACAGGAGGGCCGATTCGCGTGGCAGCTTCCCGCACCGCCTCCTCGTCTGCCAGGTTCAGCGCGACTCCGCCGGTCTCCGTCTTGTGCGCTCCGGCCGCCGCGGACTTGACCACGACCGGCAAGAGGGTCTTCGCGGCTTCGACTGCCTCCTCGACCGAGTCCGCTACTCGTTCGGGAACGAGCGGGATCCCGTAGGAATCGAGTAGCTCTCTCGTCGCCTGGGGCGTGAGCCAGGCGTCGTCCGCGTCGGAGAGCACAGCTTCGACGACCCGGTGGGCGCGCGCCGTGTCGACGCCGTCGACTCTCGGGACCGTGCCCGCTGGACGCCGGAGCCACTCGGCTCGCTGGACGGC
>JBOHAU010000007.1:0-2453 GCA_050698015.1 Gaiellaceae bacterium | reverse complement strand
ACGGACTTGCGGTACCAGAGGAGCTGCGTATTCGCCCACATCGGCACGGCGACCAGCCGGTCGTGCCAAGTCGCGGCCCTCACCGCCGGCTCCACGACGCCGTCGGTGACCTCGCTGGCCACGTCTTCCGGGATCGGCGCGAGAAACCCCGCCTCGGCGAACTCCGGGACGAAGACGACGTCCAGGCTCATCAGGTCGATCGACGAGTCCTCCGCCGCGAGCCGGCGCAGCAACTGCTCGCGCTGGTCGCTCGCGCTTCGCGGCAACAGCGCCGTCTCGATCCGGTAGCGCCCGTCGGCTTTCTCGGTGCAGCGACGGGCGATCTCCGCCTGTCCGCCGTCGTCCGGGTTGACGTACCACTGCAGCTCTCTCGCCGACCCTTCCTCGTCCCCGCCGCAGGCGGCGGCGAGGAGCGCGAGGAGCAGCGCGGCGAGCAACGACATGGCGAGTGGCCGGGCGCTCACGAAGTACGGCCCTTTCGCATCGCGAGCCCACGGAAGAACTCGGCCTCGGCGACCACCGCGAGGAAGCCGGACCAGGTCTGCCTCGAGCTCCGGCGTCAGCTTCGCGACGCGGGCCGCGAGCGGCTGCTCGGTGTCCGTGATCACGACAGCACCGCGCCCAGCGCCAGGAATCCAATGGTTAGCACGAACAGGATGCCGAGCAGCGGCGCGACGAACCGGATGTACCGGTCGTAGCCCACCTTGGCGAGCGCGAGTCCCCCCATCACCACCGCGCTCGTCGGGGTAATCAGGTTGATCCAGCCGGAAGCGGCGTTCCAGGCGGTGATGACCAGTGACCGCTCGACGCCGGCGAAGTCGGCAAGGGGCGCGAGGATCGGCATTGCGAGCGTCGCGTGACCCGACGTCGACGGGATCAGGAACGCGAGCGGCAGATTCACGACGAAGATGGCGATCACGAACACGGTCGAGCTCAACCCGTCCACCGCGCTCTCCATCGAATGGAGGACCGTGTCGATGATCTCGTTGTTGTTCATCACCACGGATACGCCACGGGCGAGCACGATCACAAGCGCCGGGTAGATGAAGTCGCCGGCTCCCCTCGTGAGCGTCTCGGTCAGGCTCGTCTCTCCCAGCCCGCCGACGATGCCCAACACGATCGCCGCGATCAGGAACAGTGCGGTCAGCTCTGGGAACCACCACCCGAGCTCCCAGGAGTACGGGTCGGCGTCCGTGCCCTCGAAGATCTGGGACCACGGGACGATCGAGAAGATCATGAAGGCGAAGGTGAGGACGATCGCGCCGAGCACGAGCTTGTGTCGGCCGGTCAACGGCGCGGGCTCGGTCGCGGTCGCCGCGACCGCCTGCTCACGGTCGCCGGGGGCGAAACCGACGAACGAGGCGTCAGGTTGTGCCTTGACTCGTTGCGCATAGCGGAGGACGTAAAGGATTGCGACGACCGTGAAGGCGATCCACATAGCGAACCGCAGCGCGATACCGTCCCCGATCGAGACGTCGGCGAAGCCGGAGGCGATCCCGATCGAGAACGGGTTGACGGTCGAGCCCATCACTCCGACTCCGGCGCCGACGATGATCACGCCGACCGCGACCATCCGGTCGTACCCGAGCGCGAGCATGAGCGGGACGACGAGGCCGTAGAAGCCGAGCGACTCCTCCGCAAAGCCCTCGACCGTTCCGAGCAGGGAGAACACGCTCATGATCGCCACGATCAGGAGCCAGCCTCGCGTGCGCACGGCGTACGCGAGCCGGCCGATCCCGCGATCGAGCGCGCCGGTGGCGAACATGACCGTGATGAACATCCCGATCGCGAGCACGAACAGGAACACGCCGGCGCTCCCATAGAGCAGACCCGACGCGTCGGGATCGACGTACCCGGTCTCCGAGTCCTCGATGCCGTACAGCCCGTTGATCGGCGCGAGGAAGAGGTCCTTCACCCGCTCGCCGAAGTCGAGCGGAGCCGGGATCTCCTTGTAGCTCCCGGGAATCGTGGCCCCGTCGTCGCTGAGGTCGTACTTGCCGGCAGGGATCACGAACGTCAGGAGCCAGACGCCGAACAGCACGATCACGATCACCGTGAACGCGCTCGGAAACCACCTCCGCTTGGGCGATGGAGCCTCTCCGGCGGGCTGCTCGGCGGCCGGCGGGGAGGTGGGCGAGGCAGGCGGAGGCGTCTGCACGGAATCGGGATCGCCAGCCATCGCTCTCTCCTTCAGACCGCTGCCTCGAGGGAGGGACTTGCCCTGGTCATGGATGTGGAGCGTGCGGCATGCGACTGCCAGACCGCTGCCAGCCGGCTGCCGCCGCTTCGCCTCACGGGGTGAAGCGGCGGTGGAGTGCGGGCGACCGCGGCAGTGAGCCGCAGCGGGGCAGACCGGCGACCCGCAGCCTTCGCCTGATCATGCTCCGCCGCACCCGCTGCCGCTCGCTGCGAGCCGCGGCAGCGACCGGGAGGCAAGTGGCAGCCCCCTGGCA
>JBOHAU010000006.1:0-2574 GCA_050698015.1 Gaiellaceae bacterium | reverse complement strand
CTCGCCGCGGTCAAGTGGACCCACTGGGACGACCTCCGGAACGTCTACGGCGTCGACGCGGACGGCTACGCCAAGGTCCCGTGGGACAACGTGGGCGTCCAGTACGGCCTGAAGGCGCTGAGGGACGCGAAGATCACCCCCGCCGAGTTCCTCAAGCTCAACGCGAATGTGGGGAGCTGGAAGAACTCGAAGGACATGGTGCAGGAGGGTTGCCCGTTCTTCCCGACGTTCGGCTGCACGACGCCTCCGCTCGACTTCTGGAGCCGGCGGAACATGCGCCTGAGCCCCGACGGCGGCGTCACGCCGGCGCCGCGGCGTGAGGGGAACATGGACGCCGCGAACGCGGCCTACGCCTCGGGGATCGTCTTCCGGGGCGACATCGACATCCCTGTCATCGACTGGCGGCACTACCTCGAGCACCGGCTCGACATGCACAACTCCCACCAGTCGTTCGCCGCGCGCAAGCGGATGCTCAACCTCGACGGGGATGCATCGAACCAGGTGATCTGGTTCACCGACGCGCGCCCTGGGACGTCGCAATTCGACCAGACGCCGTTGGCGTTCGCGGTCATCGACGAATGGCTGACCACGGGCAAGAAGCCGTCCCGCGCGGTGGACTCGTGCTTCGCGACGAACGGCGACCTGCTCTACTCCGGCGCCGACGCCTGGGCGGGGATCCTCGACTCGGGGCCGGCCGGAGCCTGCACGCAGGCGTTCCAGCTGTACTCGACGTCGAGGATCGTCGCGGGCGGACCGATCGAGGGCGGCGTCTTCAAGTGCGCGCTCAAGCCGGTTGCGACGGCTCTTGCCGATGGGACCTACGCGCCGTGGGCGCCGGACGCGACGGACGTCGCCCGCCTGCAGCAGATCTTCCCGACGGGGGTCTGCGACTACTCCAAGCCCGACGTCGGTCGGCCGCCTGGACTGTAGGCGTCGAAACTGGGGCGGCGGCTCGGCCGTCGCCCCAGCGCGGTCAGTCGCGCATTTGACAGTTCTACTGTCGGCCTTTTGAACGACACGCGAGCAGGAACTTCCTAACGTGGGCTCATGGGAGGAAGCCACGAGGAAGGAGATGAGTCATGAGGCGGAGGAACGAAAAAGTCGTTGTCGGGTTTGCACTCGTCCTACTCGCTGTCGCGGCGATCATCCCGGTGACCGCACAGGCGAGGTCGACGCCGACGGATGATCGTCAGCAGTCGGACTATCCCGCTTGGGCCATGCAGATCGAGACGCCCTACTGGTTCTCGAAGCCCGCCAGCGTGATCCCGGACGACCGGCCGTTCGCGAAGTCGACGACGGCGGGTAACAGTGACCGGTCGGACTATCCCGCGTGGGCGATGCAGATCGAGACGCCCTACTGGTTCTCGAAGCCTGCCGGCGTGATCCCGGACGACCGGTCGTTCGCGAGGTCGATGACGGTTGATTCGACTCCGACTGCGGTCGTGAGCGACGGTGGCCGGAGCGTCGACTTCAACGCGTACACCGTGACCGGCTTGCTCGCCGTACTGCTCTTGGCGATCGGAGGCGGTATGGCAGCCGGCGTCATGTACAGCCGGAGGACGAAGCTCTCGCCCGCGTAAGAGGGCTGGGCGACGGAAAGGGCGGGCCTACGCGGCCCGCTCTTTCGCTGTGCGTGTGTCGGTCGTAAGCATCTCAGCGATCGTAAGTCGGCCTTCCTTCCGACCCGACCCCTGAAACGTCCGCTGGAAACCTCGGCCTCACCTTCGGGCAAGCTTCCGATGTGCCCGATCTCTCCACGCTTGCGATCTTTGCGGCGGCGTCACTTGCGCTCGCCGTGGTGCCGGGGCCCGCGGTCCTCTACATCGTCGCGCAGAGCGTCGACCAGGGCCGCTTCGCCGGCCTGGTCTCGGCGCTCGGGATCTCCGTCGGCGGACTCGTCCATGTCGTTGCCGCGACGATCGGCCTGTCGTCGCTGCTCGCGTCCTCCGCGACGGCTTTCACGATCGTCAAGTACGTCGGCGCGGCATACCTGATCCTGCTCGGGGTCAGGCGCCTCCTGACGCGTGAGGAGGTGGGCGAAGAGTTCGCCCGGCCGGCGCGGCCCCGGCGTCGGATCTTCGTCGACGGCGTGGTGGTGAACGTCCTTAATCCCAAGACCGCGCTCTTCTTCCTCGCTTTCCTTCCGCAGTTCGTGGATCCGGAGGCGGCCGCGGCCCCGGTTCAGATCCTCGGTCTCGGCCTGGTCTTCGTCGCGATTGCGCTCTGCTCGGACTCGGTCTGGGCACTGGCAGCCGGGACACTCGGCGGCTGGCTACGCCGAAGCCGCTGGTACCTCGGTGTCAAGCGGTGGGTGACCGGGACCGTCCTCGTCGGCTTGGGGGCGTCGGCGACTCGGGCATAGCCCGGAGAGACCCGTAAGCCGGCTCGATCCAATTTGAAAATCGTGGTTAAGGGTCTAGACTCGTTCTCGTGTCTTGGGGTCGTTTGTTCATGACGTAGCCGGGGAGCAGGTCTGATTCCTACTGCGGAACTTACTGGTCAGCGGCGCCGTCTCCTCCTGCCGTCGTGGTGGCTCGTCGGCCTGCTGGCGCTCGGTAGCTCGGCCTTCGCGAC
>JBOHAU010000005.1:0-25602 GCA_050698015.1 Gaiellaceae bacterium | reverse complement strand
TCTCGGCCCGGGTCTTGCCCACGCCCGAGAAGACGATTCGCCCGGTCGGTATCCCGGCCTTGCGGGCCTTCGCCAGCTCGCCGCCCGAGACGATGTCGGCGCCGAGCCCTTCGGCGGCGGCGACGGCCACGAGGGCGAGGGCATCGTTCGCCTTCAGCGCATAACAGACCTCCGGCGGCTCGTCGAACGCCCCGCGGAAGCGCGCGATCCGCTCGCGGAAGAGATCGGCGTCGTAGGCATAGAAGGGCGTACCGACGGTCGCGGCGACGTCCTCGAGGCTGCGCACGCCTACATGTTGTCGGATCTGGCGCGCGCGGCGGGCGGCGAACACCGGCGGCTTGTCCTCCTGGAGGTCGCCGTGGGCCGCGACCTCTGGAAGCGCACGAGCCCGAACTCGGAGGCACCGCTCCAGCGCGTCGCGTAGCTGCGTGTGGCACGCTGGACCGCGTGTCCCCCGCGACCCTCAAGCCCGCAGAGGTCGAGCTCGACGAGCCGGAGCAGCAGGATGTCCCGGAGCAGGACCGGCCGTGGATCGTGATCGTCTGGAACGACCCGATCAACCTCATGTCGTACGTGACGCTCGTCTTCCAAAAGCTCTTCGGCTACACGCACGAGTACGCGTCTCGGCTGATGCTGCAGGTGCACTACGAGGGGAAGGCGGTCGTCTCGAGCGGAAACCGGGAGAAGGCCGAGCTCGACGTGTCGCGGCTCCACGCCTACGGGCTCTGGGCCACGATGCAGCAGGACTGAAGTGGTCGGCGCCCGCATCCACCGCACGGCGCGTGGGGAGCTGGCGCTGCGGCTGCCGGAAGAGGAGCGGACGCTCCTTCGGCGAATCGCCGCGGACACTCGGGCGCGTCTGCGCGACGACGACCCGGCGCTGAGACGGCTCTTTCCGCCGGCCTACGAGGACGCCGAGCGTGAGCGCGAGTACCGCGAGCTCACCCGCGGTCAGCTCGCGGCGGGGCGGGAACAGGCGCTCGAGCTGCTCCAGCAGACCGTCGACAACCCGGGCCTCTCGCCGGAAGAGGCGGACTCCTGGCTCCGGGCGTTGAACGACGTGCGTCTCGTGCTCGGTACCGAGCTCGACGTGACGGAGGATCTCGACTGGGACGCGCTTGATCCCGACGATCAGCGGCTACCGGCGCTGGCGGTGTACGCCTATGTCTCGTGGATCCAGGAGCAGCTCGTCGAGGCGCTCGGCTAGCCGTCAAGATCCTCCCGGACAAGTCCGAACAAGACGCCGTCGACCCACTCGCCGTGACGCTGGTAGGCCTTCCGCTTCACGCCTTCCTTTACGAAGCCCGAGCGCTCCGCGTGGCGAATCGCGCGCTCGTTGAAGCCGTAGCACTCGAGCTCGAGCCGGTGGAAGTCGAGGTCGAAGAAAAGGTGGCGCTGGAACAGCCGCGCGGCCTCGTCCGCAACTCGCCGGCCCCGGAAGTCGCGATGCACGGCAAGGCCGCCGAGCCGAGCAATGCGATTGCGACGGTTGGCGAGCGAGAACTCCATCGTCCCGGCACTCGCCCAGCCGTTCCCGTCCGGCACCTCGATCAGGAAGACCCCTGACTCCTCCGGATCGGCCTCCGACCTGCGGATCTCCTCGAGGACGCTTTCCCGGTCACGCGCCCGGGAGGCCGCGAGGAACGGCTCGACGTCCTCGTCGTTCAGAAGCTCGACGACGAAGTCGACATCGTCTTCGGCGGCGCGGCGAATCCTCACGGAGTCGGCGCGGGTACAGCCTGACGCCGCCGCATCGGCCTGACGACCCCCGACCCGAGCGCAACGCCGGCAAGGATCAGCGCCAGCCCGGCGATCGCCGTCGGGCGGATCGGCTCGTCGAGGAAGACTGCGCCGTAGAAGAGCGCGGTGACGGGCAGCAGGTAGACGACGAGGCTCCCGCGAGACGAGCCATGCCGCTCGAGCAGGTGCAGGTACAGCAGTAGGCCAATGGCGGTCCCGAGCAGCCCGAGCGCCGCCACAGCGGCGATCGGCTCCCAGCCCGGCATGGCGTCGGGACGCTGTGCGATCCCGAGGGGCAGGATCGCGAGCAGGCCCCAGAAGGTCGACGCCGTCCCGACCAGCAGGCCCGAGGAGTTGCCCAGCTTGTGCTGGCTGTAGAGGGTGCCCACCGCGTAGGAGATCGCGGCAAGGACGACCGCAAGCGTGCCGACCGCTCCTGCCCAGCCACCTTGCGGGTCCACGCCTACGAGCACGCCCACGCCGACGATGCCGAGCGCGATCCCGATCGCGCGCCAGCCGGTCACACGCTCGCTCGGCGCGTACCTGATCGCAAGGAGCGCGACGAAGATCGGCATCGACGCGTTCCCGATCGCCGCGATGCCGGAATCGATGCGGGTCTGACCCCACGCGATCAGCCAGAAGGGCAGGGCCGTCGTGATCACGCCCAGGACGACGCCGGCGCGGCCGAACTCGGTCAGGCACCGAACGGTCTGGCGCGGCCCCCGCTTCAGCACCATCAGCCCACCAAGGGCCGCGAACGCGAGGATCAGACGGCCGGTCATCGTCGCCGCCGGCGAGAGGTCCCGCAGCGCGATCTCGATGAACATGAACGACGAGCCCCAGATTGCGGCGAGCACGAGCAGGGGTGCGACGTATCCGCGCCTCACTTCTGCAAACTAACGCGTCCGTCCGGCCGTCTATTCTCAGACTCCTGACGCGGGTCGTCGAACAGCCGCTGCACCGCGCGCTCGGCCTCACGGACGGCGAGTTCGACCGAATCTGCGAACTGCTCGAGCGCGAGCCGAACCACTTCGAGTTGGCGGTTTTCTCGCTGCTCTGGTCAGAGCACTGCGGGTACAAGCATTCGGCGCTGCTGCTCAAGCGGCTGCCGTCCGCGGGCGACCGTGTCCTCCAAGGTCCGGGCGAGAACGCGGGTGTGCTCGATCTCGGCGACGGCGAGGCTGTCGCGTTCAAGGTCGAGAGCCACAACCACCCATCCGCGGTCGAGCCCTTCCAGGGAGCGGCGACGGGCATCGGCGGGATCCTCCGCGACGTGATCGCGATGGGGGCCCGGCCGATCGCGCTCCTCGACGGGCTGCGCTTCGGCGAGCCGGGCTGGATGTTCGAGCGCGCGGTCGAAGGAATCGCTCACTATGGGAACTGCGTCGGCGTCCCGACGGTCGGCGGGGAGGCGGTCTTCGACGACGCGTACCGCGGCAACTGCCTCGTGAACGCGATGTGCGTCGGGCTTGTGCCGAAGGAGCGACTGACCCGGGCGACAGCAAGCGGAGGCCTCATCGTCCTGTACGGGGCGACCACCGGCCGCGACGGGATCGGCGGCGCCAGCGTGCTCGCGAGCCAGGAGCTCGGTGCTGAGCCGTCGCTTGCGACGGCGACCCAAGGCCATGCCGGCTCTGCTGGCATGGCCGGCCTGAACGACGCCGACAAGCGCCCGACGGTCCAGATTGGGGATCCGTTCACGGGCAAGAAGCTGATCGAGGCGAGCCAGGAGCTGGTCGAGGCTGGGCTCGCCGATTCGCTGCAGGACTGCGGCGCCGCCGGGCTGGCGTCCTCTCTCGCGGAGATGGCGCGCGACGGCGCCGGGGTCGACGTCGCGCTCGACCGGGTGCCGCTGCGCGAGGACGACCTCGAGCCGTGGGAGATCATGATCTCGGAGAGCCAGGAGCGAATGCTGTGCGTGACTTCGCGGCCGGACGACGTCGCGGAGGTCTGCCGGAAGTGGGAGCTGAACCACGCTGTGATCGGCGAGGTCACCGACACCGGCGAGCTTCGCGCCTTCCACGACGGCGAGCTCGTCGCGGAGATTCCGGCGCGGCTCCTCACCGACGAATGTCCGCGCTACAGCGTTCCGACGGCCCCGAAGGAAATGACGCCCGCGTCTCCCCCACTCGAGCCCAACCTTCGAAGCCGTGAGTGGATCTACGAGCGCTACGACCAGCTGGTGGGATCGCGCACGGTCCGGCGGCCCGGGCTCGACGCTGCCGTTCTCCGTTTGCGCCCGTCGTATCGCGGGCTGGCAGTCTCCCTGGATGGTCCGCCCCTCGGCGAGCGGGACCCGTTTCGCGCCGGAGCCCTGGCGGTGCTGGACGCCGCGCGAAACGTCGCGTGCGTCGGCGGCGAGCCGATCGGGCTCACCGACTGCCTCAACTTCGGCAACCCCGAAAAGCCGGAGATCGCGTGGGAGCTGGAGCAGTCGATCGAGGGGGTTGCACAGGCGGCCGAGGCGCTTGGCGTTCCGGTCGTCTCCGGAAACGTGTCCCTCTACAACGACACCGACGGCCGCTCGATCCCGCCGACGCCGGTCGTCGGCTGCGTCGGCCTCGTCCCCGACGTCCGGCGCATCCCGCAAGGCTGGCGCCGAGGGGACAAGGTGAGCGTGGTCCGAGGGTCGAGCAACAGTCTGGAAACCGAGGCCGAGTTGATCCGCCTGGTGTGGCAGGCAGCTCCGTCGCTTTCGCTTGTCCACGACGTCTCCGACGGCGGGCTCGAGGTCGCACTTCGAGAGATGGCCGAGTGGAGCGGGCTAAGCAGCAGTGTTGGCGATCTCGGGGAGTCGGTGCGGTTCGTCCTTGCAGGCGCTACCGTCCCGGACTTCGCCGAGGAAGTGGGTGAGGTTTAGATGTGCGGCGTCTTCGGAATCCGAGCTCCAGACCGTGACGTGGCGCGAGTCGCCTACTTCGGACTTTTCGCGCTCCAGCACCGTGGCCAGGAATCGGCGGGCATCGCCGTCTCCGACGCGGGACGACTGACCGTTCTCCGGGACATGGGCCTCGTCGCCCAGGTGTTCTCCGAGCAGACGCTGCACGGGCTCCAGGGAGACGTCGCGATCGGGCATACGCGCTACTCGACCACCGGCTCGACGCACTGGGCGAACGCCCAGCCGCTCGTCCATCACGGACGTGCGCGGACGGTCGCCCTCGGCCACAACGGCAACCTGACGAACGCCGAGGAGTTGCGCGCCGCACTCGAGGAAGAGGGCGTGAACCCCGCATCGACATCCGACTCGGAGCTGATCGCGGCCCTGATCGCGAACGACCCTGCGCCGCTGCCCGAAGCCGTAGGGAACGCGCTCGGCCGGCTCGAGGGGGCGACCACTGTCGTCGCGCTCACCGAGGGCAAGCTGCTCGGCTTTCGCGACCCACACGGCTTTCGTCCGCTTTGTCTCGGCCGACTCGGAGACGATTGGGTGCTTGCCTCGGAGAGTTGTGCGCTCGACCTGGTCGGTGCCGAGCTCGAGCGCGAGGTCCGGCCGGGTGAGCTAGTCGCGATCGACGGCGGGCTCGAGTCGCACCAGGTCGTCGAGCCGGCGAAGCGGGCTCTCTGCCTGTTCGAGTTCATCTACCTCGCCCGCCCGGATTCTCGGCTCGACTCCGAGGAGGTCTACACGGCGCGTGTCCGCATGGGTGAGGCGCTCGCCGGAGAGGCTCCCGCCGAGGCGGATCTCGTGATGCCCGTGCCCGATTCGGGCACTCCGGCGGCGATCGGGTTCGCCCGCGCCTCCGGAATCCCGTTCAGCGAGGGCCTGATCAAGAACCGCTATGTCGGGCGGACCTTCATCCAGCCCGACCAGGGCCTCCGCGAGCAGGGAATCAAGCTCAAGTTCAACCCGCTCGACGAGGTCGCGGGGAAGCGGGTCGTCGTCGTCGACGATTCAATCGTCCGCGGGACGACGATGCGGCAGCTCGTCGCGATGCTCCGGGAGGCCGGCGCGGTCGACGTGCACATCCGCGTGTCTTCGCCGCCGATCGTCTCTCCGTGCTTCTACGGGATCGACTTCGGCGACGATCGCCAGTTGGTCGCAGCCGGGCAGAGCGTCGAGGAGACGCGGCGCCAGATCGGTGCAACCACGCTCGCGCACCTGTCGCTCGAGGGCGTCCAGCGGGCGACGAGCCGGCCCGGGTCCGAGTTCTGCCGCGCCTGCTTCACGAGGGAGTATCCGACCCGCGTCCCCGCGGGCCGGACACTCGCGAAGTTCCGCTTCGAGTCTGCCGCGGTCTAGGCGTTACTGCTCGAGCACGCGGCTTGCCTTGGCGATGCCGCGCGAGAGGATGTAAATCGCCGTCGTGACCGTGAAGAACTGGAACCAGTGGTTCGCGACCAGCGAGTCGGTCGACCAGACCACGATCCAGGCGACGATCAGCGCCAAACAAGGTGATGCGCCATAGGCTCCCGAACCTAGATGGCAACGATCATCCGAACCGTCCGCGGCGACATCGACCCCGAGGAGCTCGGCCCCTGCGACGCGCATGAGCACCTCTTTCTCGTCACGCCGGCGCAGCCCGGGGACGAGTACTCGGACGTCACACAGGCGACCGAGGAGGCCCGGACGCTGCGAGCGGCGGGTGCCCGCGCGCTCGTCGATTGGACGCCGATCGGCCTCGGGCGCGACCTCGACGGACTGTATGCCGTGTCGGACGCAACGGGGCTTCACGTCGTCGCCGCGACGGGCCTCCACCGAGAGATGCACTACGGCGCCGACGACCCGATTCGGAACGAGAGCGAGGCGGCACTCGCCGAGCGCTTCAGGTCCGACCTGGAGCGCTGCGGGATCATCAAGCTCGGCGCGAGCTACCACGCGCTGACGGCGTTCGAGGCGAAGGCGTTCGAGGCCGCCGCGTCAGCGCATGCGCAGGTTCCGGCTCCGCTGTGCGTTCACACCGAGCACGGGACGATGGGCCTCGCGACCGTGCAGCGCCTGGAAGGCCTAGGGGTACCGCCGCAACGCGTGATCCTTGCCCACGTCGACCGCAACCCGGATGCCGGCGAACATGCCGAGACCGCGGCGACTGGTGCCTGGCTGCAGCTGGACGGACCGGGCCGCACGAAGTACTGGCCGGACTCGACGATCCTCGCGCTGATCGCGGAGCTTGCCGACCGCGGCTACGCCGACCGGCTCCTGCTCGGCGGCGACACCGGCCGCCGGTCGATGTTCCGTTCGTACGGCGGCGGCCCCGGGATGGACTACGTCTTCGCCCGGTTCAAGCCACGGCTGGAGCGTGAGCTCGGCGCCGAGCTGTCGGACCAGATCTTCGTCACGAACCCCGCCCGCGCGTTCGCGTTCTAGCCGCGCACCCGGCGCGCTCCCTCGACCATGTTCGCGAGCTTCTGCTGCGCCGCCCAGCGGGCCGTCTGCGAGAGGCCGCAGTCCGGGCTCACGCTCAGGCGCTCCGCCGGGACGTGGCGCAGGCAGGCGCGAATCCGCTCCTCGACGTCTTCCGGGGTCTCGACGTAGTAGCTCTTGACGTCGATCACGCCGACGCCGACGTCATGCCGCTCGGCGATCGTCTCGATCACCTCGAGCTCGGCGAACTCCCGGCTCGCCATCTCGAGATGAAGCTCGTCGGCGGCGAGCTCGAGGAAGGCCGGGAACATCGGCGCGTAACGCCGCTTCCCGACCGCGCGGCCCTTGTAGTTGCCGAAGCAGAAGTGCGTCCCGAGGTAGCAGTGGCCCGCGACCGGCGCGACGGTCCGGTTGAAGATGTCGGCGAACCGTTGGGGATCTTCACGGTGGGCGTAGCAGCTCATGGACGGCTCGTCGACCGTCACGATCCCGCAGCCCGCAGCGACGAGCGCCTCGAGCTCGGCCCGGACGATCGGCAGCAGCGCCTCGGTCACAGCCCAGCGGTCCGGGTAATCGGCGTTCGGCTCGATCCGTCCGGCGAGGGTGTACGGGCCCGGGACGCTTGCCTTCAGCTGCGTGCCTTCGGGTGCAAGGCCCCGAAGCCGCTGCCACTCCGCGACCACGCCGAGGCCGCGGGGGGCCGCGAGCTCGCCGGTGATCCGGTGCCGGCCGCGCTGGTCGTGCGCCGGCGGGCCGAAGCGGCGACGCGGCTCGTCATCCAGCTCCAACCCGTCGAGGAAGGCGTAGAACGAGAGGTTGAAGTCGAAGCGCGTCTGCTCACCGTCGGTGATCACGTCCAAGCCGGAGCGCAGCTGGTCGCCGGCGGCGGCCCAGACGGCGTCGCGGATCGCCTCCTCGCGATCGTCAGGCCCGAGCTCGTCCAGGTGAGAGCCTGCAAGCTCGAGCCAGCCGGGAAAGGGGTAGCTGCCGACGACGGTGGTGCGGATCGGCTCGTGCGGCACGGGCGCTCAGCCTATATTGCCCTCCCGTCTAGACAGCTATACAGTCGCCCGCATGCCCGGCGCCTTTGACGTCAGCGACCGGCGGGTGGTCGTCACCGGCGCATCGAGCGGCATCGGCAAGGCCATCGTCGAGGCGTTCTCGGGTGCGGGGGCGCGTGTGGCCGGAATCTCACTGGACGGCGACCACCCTGCGGAGGGGATCTTCGTCCACGGCGACACAGGTGACCCCGATGCGGTCGAGGGACTTGCGAGGCGCGTGGTCGACGAATGGGGCGGGATCGACGTCTGGGTGAACAACGCCGCACGCCTGATGGTGCGGCCGTTGGCGGAAACGAGCGACGAAGACTGGCACGGACTACTGCGCGGGAACCTCCACGGCTACTTCTACGGCTGCCGGGCGGCCGCACGGCAGATGCTCGTCCAGGGCGGCGGGGGACGGATCGTGAACGTCAGCTCGGCGGCAGACATCCTCGCCGTCCCTGGCTTCAGCGCCTACATCGCCGCGAAGGGAGCGATCGTCGCGATGACGAAGACGCTGGCGCTCGAGCTCGCGGCGGCCGGGACGACGGTGAACGCGGTGGCTCCCGGGGCGATCGACACGCCGCTGAACGCCAGCGTGTACACGCCGGCGGTGCGGCGCACCTACGAGGAACGCATCCCGCTCGGCCGGATCGGCAACGCGGAGGACGTTGCGGACCTCGTGCTCTTCCTGGCCTCCGACGCAGCCCGGTACGTCACCGGCCAGGAGCTCATCGTCGACGGCGGTCTCACGATCAACGGAGCTGTCGGCCACGCCCGTGATTGAGATCCTCGTCGACGGACTGGATCACCCGGAAGGCGTCTGCTGGGATCCCGTCGCGGAGGTTCTGTGGGCCGGCGGCGAGGCGGGCCAGGTCTACCGCGTCGATCTCGCGGCGCGCGAGGCCCGGGAAGTCGCCCGGGCTCCGGGGTTCGTTCTCGGGCTCGCCGTCGACGCGCGCGGGCGAGTGGCCCTCTGCTGCTCAGGCCGGGGTTCTCTGTGTCTTCTCGAACACGGTGCGGTCCGCGCCGTTCAGAACGGCTTCCGCTTTCCCAACTACCCGGCCTTCGCACCCGACGGAACGCTGTACGTCTCGGACTCCGGCACGTGGGGCCACGATGACGGCCGCGTCTTCCGGGTCCACCGGGACGGCGAGCTGGAGCTGTTCTCGGACGCCCTGAAGCACTTCCCCAACGGCTGCGCGGTGACGGCGGACGGCCGGTATCTCTGGGTGGTCGAAAGCCGGGTGCCGACGGTGAACCGGTTCGACCTCGACACCGGCGAACTCGAGGAGGTGACGCGCCTGCCGGCAACCGTGCCTGACGGCGTCGCCTTCACAGCCGACGGCGGCGTGCTGGTGGCGTGCTACCGCCCCGACCGGATCGTCCACGTCGATGCGACCGGTGCGATCGAGATCGTCGCCGAGGATCCGCAAGGCACGCTGCTCGGGGCTCCGACGAACGTCGCCTTCGCCGGTGCGGACCTCGACCGCCTCGTCTGCGCGAACTTCGGGCGCTGGCACCTCGCGCTGGTCGAGTCCGGCCTGCAGGGCGTGCCGCTTCACTATCCCGAGACCTGGGCGGCGGACGCATGAGCCAGTTCGTCCCGCGGTACTTCGAGATCGAGCAGTCGCTGCGTGAACGGGTCTCCGCCCTGCAACCGGACTCCCCACTGCCCTCCGAGGCACAGCTCTGCGACGAGTTCGGGGTCTCGCGGATGACGGCACGCGCCGCGGTTCAGCGGTTGGTGCAGGACGGGCTGGTCTACCGCGTCCCGGGGCGGGGGACCTTCGTGGCGGCGGCGCGAGCGAACCGCACCGCCGCGCACGTCTTGTCGTTCTCCGACGAGATGCGGCGGAAGGGCCGCACACCGAGCTCCCGAGTCATCGAACGCCGCCGGCGTCGGGCGACCGCCGAGGAGGAGCGGCGGCTTGGAGCCTCGGAGATCGTGCTGTTGCGACGCGTCCGTCTGGCAGACGGCAAGCCCGTCGCCGTCGAGCGGGCGGCCTTCCCGGCCGATCGCGTGGGTGACGCGCTCCAGGGCGACCTCGAGCGCCGGTCGCTCTTTCAGAAGCTCGTCGCCGCGGGGCTGATCCCGACGACGGGCACCGCGGCGCTCGCCGCGGAGGCCGCAAGCGCGGAGGATGCGCGCCTGCTTCGCGTCCGCAAGGGCGCGCCGCTGCTCGTCGAGCGGCGCCTGATCCACGACCAGGACGGCAAGCCGCTCGAGTGGACCGAGAGTCGGTACGTGGGGTCGCGCTACGGCATCGACGTCGAGTTCGACGTGGAGCTTCCACGCTAGAGCGGCTCGGACACCTCGACCAGGTTGCGCTTGCGACGGAGCGGCCGGCGCTCGACGTCCGCGCGCTGGGCGGGCTCGCGATCAGAGTCCATCCCCTGCGAGGACTGGACATCGGCGCCGCATGGTTCGGCGGCGTGCCGCTCGCGTGGATCGGTGCGGCCGGCGAAGGAGGCGGCGACGCAGCTAACTGGAGCGAGGCCTGGGGCGGCGGACTCGTCACGACCTGCGGGCTCGACAACGTCGGGGCAGCGTCGGAGGGGATCGGGCTCCACGGGACGTACACGTTCCTGGAGGCGAGCGACGTCAAGCTCGAGCGCTCACTTTCCGAGATCCTCGTCGCGGGAGTGGTTGACGACCCCCGGGGCCTGCGCGTCGAGCGCACGATCCGTTTGTCGGTCGGCTCGGCGCGGGTCGAGCTCGTCGACCGGACGACGAACTTGGTCGGCGAGGCGCTCGAGTCGCCGGTGCTCTACCACGTGAACCTGGGCTGGCCACTCTGGGGTGAGGGCGCGCGTGTGGAGTCCGACGCCGGCGAGGTCCGGCCGCGCGACGAGGACGCGGCGTCCCACGACTACAGCCTGGCGCCGCCCGAGCCCACCGAGCTGCCCGAGCGGGTCTGGGAACACGTCGGCGCGTCACGGGCGGCGGTCGGCAACGAGGCGCTTGGCCTTCGGCTCACGGTGGAGTCGAACCTTCCGCGCCTCTGGCAGTGGGTCGACCCGGCGCCGACCGTCTATGCCCTCGGGATCGAGCCCGCGAACTGCTCGGTGCTCGGGCGCGCGCACGACCGCGCCGAGGGATCGCTCCCGTTCCTCGGTCCCGGCGATGAGCGAACCACGAGAATCGCCATCACCGTGGAGGAGCTGGGCTGAGCGACATCACCGAGCTGCGCGCCGGCGTCGTCGGCACGGGCTTCATCGGTGCCGTCCACGTCGAGGCGCTTCAGCGGCTCGGCGTCGAGGTGGTCGGCGTCGTGGGCTCGTCGCCCGAACGAGCGCGGGCGAAGACCTTGGCTCCCGTGATCGACAGCTACGAGGCCCTGCTCGAGGATGATCGCGTAGCCGTCGTGCACCTGACGACGCCGAACCACCTCCACTACCCGCAGGTCAAGCAGGCGCTCGAAGCCGGGAAGCACATCGTGTGCGAGAAGCCGCTCGCGCTGACCTCGGAGGAGTCGGCCGAGCTGGTGGAGCTAGTTGAGTGCAGCAGCCGCGTCCACTGCACCAACTTCAACATCCGCATCTACCCGCAGGTGCAGCAGGCGCGCGCGCTCGTAGCCGGCGGGGCCGTGGGCGACGTCTGGAACGTCCACGGCGGCTACCTGCAGGACTGGCTGCTCTTACCCACCGACTGGAACTGGCGGCTCGAGCCCGAGAAGGGCGGCGAGCTGCGAGCAGTCGCGGACATCGGCTCGCACTGGCTCGACCTGGTGCAGTTCGTGGTCGGGAGGCGCGTGGAGTCGCTCCTCGCGGACCTGGCGACCACGATCCCGGTCCGGAAACGCCCGGCACGTGAGATCGAGACCTTCGCGTCCGCCGAGGACGTCGAGCGTGAAGACGCGCCAATGGCGACGGAGGATCTCGCCCACATCCTCCTGCACTTCGAAGGCGGGTCGCGGGGGTCACTCGTCGTCTCGCAGGTCAGTGCAGGCCGCAAGAACTCGCTCCGCTTCGAGGTCGACGGCTCGAGCGGCGCGGTCGCGTGGGACTCCGAGCGCAACGAGGAGCTGTGGCTCGGCCACCGCGGGAAGCCAAACGAGCACGTGCTTCGGGACCCCGTTCTCTTTGCGCCCCAGGCCCGCGCGCGCACGAGCCTCCCAGGCGGCCATGCCGAAGGCTTCGCGGAGACGTTCAAGGAGCTCTACCGCGCGGTCTATACCGCCGTGGCTGCGGGCGGGCCGCCGGACGAGCCGGATTATCCGACGTTTGCCGCGGGACATTGGGAGAACGTGCTCGGCGACGCCGTCCTGCTCAGCAACCGTGAACGACGATGGGTGGAGGTGACCACGTGAAGCTCGGTCTTCTGACTGCGGCCTTTCCGGACCTGGCGCTCGATGAGGTGGCCGAGTGGGCCGCCGCGGAGGGCTTCGAGGCGCTCGAGATCGCGTGCTGGCCGGCCGGGGGTGGAGAAAGGCGGCGCTACGCCGGGGTGACGCACATTGACGTCGAGAGCTTCGACCCGGACGACGTCCACGAGCTCATGGGCCGGCATGGATTGGTGATCTCGTCGCTGGCCTACTACCCGAACAACCTGCACCCGGACGACTCCCACCGCGAGGAGGTGAACGGGCATTTACGGAAGGTGATCGCTGCGGCCGAGCGACTCGGAGTCGGGATCGTCGGCACCTTCGTCGGCAACGACAAGGACCGTCCGCTGCCGGCGAACCTCGACCGATTCCGTGAGATCTGGCCGCCGCTTGTCGATTACGCCGGTCAGCGCGGCGTCAAGATCGCGATCGAGAACTGTCCGATGATCTTCAGCTACGACGAGTGGCCTGGCGGCAACAACCTGGCCTGGTCACCGGCGATCTGGGACGAGATGTTCGCAGCGATCCCGTCCGAGAACTTCGGGCTGAACATCGACCCGTCGCATCTCGTCTGGCTGATGATCGACTACGAGCGGGCCGTCTACGACTACGGCGAGCGGATCTTCCACGCGCACGCGAAGGACCTAGAGGTGCGTCCGGAGGGCCTCTATCGCCACGGGACGTTCTCGGCCGGGATTGGGTGGGAAGTGCCGCGCCTGCCCGGCCTCGGCGAGGTTCGGTGGGACCGCTTCGTCGCCGCGCTCTACGCCGTCGGCTACGACCATGTCCTGTCGATCGAGCACGAGGACCGGCGGTTCGAGGGCGACGAGGAGCTCGTCAAGCGCGGCTTCCTGCTCGCACGGGACGTCCTCCAGCCCTACGTCGTCTGATCCACTTCGGACCCCTCCCGGGGCCTGGCCCCGGGACATGTCCGCTCGGGGCGAAATGTGGCGATTCCGGCTCGGAGACGGGGCGCACCCGCCGCTACGTTCGCCGAGTGCCTCGTCGACCCCGCTTTCAGGCACCTGACGCGATCTACCACTTGACGTCCCGCGGCACCGAGGGACGGCCGGTGTTTCTCGACGATCGCGACCGGCGCCGGTTCGTCTCCGTGCTGGCCGGCGCGGTCGAGGAACGTGAGTGGTTGTGTCTTGCCTACTGCCTGATGACCAATCACTTCCATCTCCTCGTCCAGACGCCGCACGCCGATCTCGCGATCGGCATGCATCGCGTGAACAGCGCCCACGCGAACTACTTCAACCGACGCCACGACCACGTCGGCCACCTCTTCCAGGCCCGCTACAGCTCCGTGCTCGTCGAGCGGGAGGCACACCTGCTGGAAGCCTGCCGCTACATCGTCCTCAACCCGGTCAGAGCGGGCCTCTGCCGTCGCCCGAGCGACTGGCGCTGGAGCAGCTATCGCGCGACCGCGGGCTACGTGTCGCGCCCCGCGTTCCTCGCCGCCGACTGGGTGCTCGGCCATTTCGGCGCCGACGCGCGGCGAGCGGCGCTCCGGTACGTCGAGTTCGTCGCCGCGGGACTCCGCGACGCGGCCGCTCCGGCCGCGTCCAGGGGCCTGGCCCCAGGACGCGGCCTTAAGGGGCGAGAACGAACTTGATTCCGTGGGCGGCGCGGGTCGCCGCGAAAGCGCGCTCCCAGTCGGCCAGCGGGACGACCTCCGTGAGCAGCGGCTCGAGCTGCACGCGCCGCTCGGACACGAGGTTGAGCGCCGTGCGCCATGAGCTCGGCGTGCTCGCGAACCCTGACGTGACCCTGAGCTCATGGAAGCAGACGAGGTCGAACGGCAGCATCACGGGCTTCCCGGCGAGGCCGATCTGGACGTAGCGGCCGCCGCGGCGCACCGCCGCGAGGCCCGCGGCCATCCCGGCCTCGCTCCCAGAACACTCGATCACGACGTCTGCTTCCACCGCCGGGTCGTCCGTGGTGCTCGCCTCGAGCCCGAGCTCTTGAGCTGCGCGGAGCCGCCGCTCGTCGCCCACCCGCCCGCGGACGTGGACGTTGCCGCCCGCCGCCTTCGCGACCTGCGCAGCGAGCAGGCCCACCGGTCCCGGCCCGGTGACGAGCACGTCCTCGCCCTCCTCCACTGCCGGCTGAGGCTCCAGCAGCGAGTGACACACGCAGGCGAGCGGCTCGCACAGCGGCGCCGCCTCCGCATCGAGCGAGTCGGGCAGCGGGTGAAGGTTGCTCAGCGGGACGAGCAGGCGAGGGGCGAACGCCCCGTCGACGTGAGTGCCGATCGAGCGGCGCTCGGGACAGAGGTTGGGCCGGCCCACCCGGCAGAACGCGCACTCCCCGCACGTGGAGAAATAGGTCTCGCTCACGACGCGCGAACCCAGCAAGGACTGGTCCACGTCCGCTCCGACCTCGGCGACGACGCCGGCAACTTCGTGGCCCATAGTCACCGGTGTCACCGTCGCGTACTCGCCGTCGGCGATGTGGAGGTCCGTGCCGCAGATCCCGGCAGCGACGACGTCGAGCACTACATGGCCGTCCAGTGCGACCGGATCGGGCCGATCCGCCAGACCCACGTTGCCCGCACCGGACGCAAGCTTCGTCAGGCCGCGCAGAGCACTTCCTCGACTTCGGAGGCGGTGGGCATGTCGTCCGCGCAGCCCAGGCGCGACGCAACGAGCGCACCCGCGGCGTTCGCGAAGCGCAGCGTGCGCTCGAGCGGCCATCCCTCGAGCAGCCCGTGGCAGAGCGCACCGCCGAACGCGTCTCCGGCGCCGAGCCCGTTTACCACCTCGACCTCGACCGCCGGCACCTCGACGAGCTCGTCGCGCGTCGCGGCCAGGACTCCTTCGGCCCCCCGCTTGACCACGGCAAGGTCGGGGCCACGCTCGAGCAACGATCGGGCCGCCTCTTCCGCCTCGAGCTCCTCGCCGAGCGCGACGGCGGCCTCCTCCAGGTTTCCGACCACGACCGTGGCGCCGGCGAGCGCCTCGCGGTTCCAGCGGCCGGCCTCTTCCGATGAGGACCAGAACACCGCGCGGTAGTCGAGGTCGTGCACGACGAACGGGCGACGGTCCCGGCGACTGAGCGCCGACAGCGTCGTAGAGCGGCTCGGCTCCTCCGAGAGCCCCGTCCCGGTCGTCCACAACAACTCCGCCTCGGAAGCCACCGCACCGAGATCGTCGAGCTCCAGGTCTGGCGCCTTCGGCTCGCGGTAGAAGAGCAGCGGAAAGCGATCGGGTGGGAAGAGCTCGCAGAAGGCGAGCGGCGTTCGCAGTGTCGGATGTGTGCCGACGAGCGACGCGTCGACGCCGAACTCGTCGAGGGCGCGCCGAACGTACTCGCCGAACGGGTCGTCGCCAACCTTGGTTGCAACGGCCGCCTTCCGCCCCAGCCTTGCGGCGGCGACCGCGACGTTCGTCGGGCTCCCGCCGAGCAGCTTGCGAAACGCCCGCACCTCCGCGAGCGGCACACCGGACTGCTCCGGGTAGAGGTCGACTGAGACGCGACCGACCGTCAGGACCTCGAGGGTCACTCCGAGCCGGAGACGCGCGCGTAGATCGCGGTGAGCACGATGATGATCGCGCCGTAGATCACCTGACGCTGCCACTCCTCGGCGTCGAGCAGGGTCAGCAGCGAGCCGAGGACGGTCAAGATCAGGGCACCAACGATCGTGCCGCTGTAGCTTCCCCACCCGCCGAGAATGGACGTGCCGCCGATGACCACGGCGGCCACGGACTGCAGCAGGTAGGGCGTGGCCAGCCCAAGATCCGGGTTGTTCGTGAAGCCGACGAGCAGCAGGCCGCCGACGGCGCTGAAGAGCCCACAGAGCGCGTAGACGAGGACAAGCACCTGCCAGACACGCACACCCGCCAGTCGCGCGGCAATCGGGTTGTCGCCGACCGCGTAGAGCATGCGCCCGTAGCCCGTGTAGCGGAGCCCCAGGATCAGCGCCGCCGCCAGCACGACCCAGAGGATCAGGTTCGCCGGCAAGTAGTCGAAGAAGCGCTCGGAGCCGAGCGTCGAGACGAGGTCGGGCACGACCTTCTCGAACGCCTTTCCCGCATAGATCGACAGCAGCCCGAAGGTGACGGAAGAAGTGCCCAGGGTCATGATCAGCGGGTTCACCTGGAAGATCCCGACACCGATGCCGTTCACGAGCCCGATCCCCAGGCCGACCGCGAGCCCGGCCAGGATCCCTTCGACAGTGCCGTTCCCGCCCTGCCACGAGATAGCGAAGGCGGCGGCCGTCGCCGTGAACGCCACGGATAGGTCGACGCCGCCCGTGAGCATCACGAGTGTCTGGCCAGCCGCGATCATCCCGAGCGGCGCCGCGACGAGCAGCGTCGTCGAGAGCTGATTCCACGTCACGAACGGCTCGCCGACCTCGTTGCGGTTGACGAGGTCCGTCAGCACGAACAGGAGCACGAGCACCCCGACGAGGACGATCACCGGGTTGTCGAGCAGGAACCGCTGGGCGGCCCGCAGCCGGCTTTCCCGCTCCAGTGCCTCCGGGACGGTGGTCACGCTTTCGTCTTCCTCGTGAGCAGCCCGCCGATCACGACGACGAAGATGATCAGCGCGCCCTGGTAGACGTTGGCGTAGTTCGGGTCGGTGCCGCGGAGCAGGAGGATGATCTTCGACAGCGTCAGGACGTAGGCGGCGGCGATGACGCCGATCAGCCCACCGACGCCGCCGAGGAGTGAAACCCCGCCGAGGACGACCGCCGCGACGCTGTTCAGGGTGTACGTAGCTCCGGAGTTCGGGTCGCCGATCCCCGACGAGGCTGACAACGCCAGGCCCCCGAGCCCGGTGAAGACGCCGCCGAGCATGTAGGCGCCAATGCGCGTGCGAGCGACGTTGATGCCGCTCAGATACGCCGAGTTGCGATTCGAGCCGATCGCATACAACGCAAGGCCGGGTCGCAGCCAGCGCAGCGGCACCCACACGAGCAGGAGCGCAGCGAAGACGACCACGAGGGCGTTCGGAATCCCGGTCGTTCCGACATCGCCGACCGCGAGGTCCGAGTAGTTGAGCGGGACGCCGCCGCCGGGAATCTCCATGATCCAGAGCGCGACCCCCTGCCAGACGAAGAGCATCCCAAGCGTCACCACGATGTCCGGGACGCGCGTCAGCACGATCACGAGCCCGGTGAGCCCGCTCGCGAGCGCGGTCAGCGCGACGAGCAGAACGGAGAATGCGATCGCCTGGCGGAAGCTCATGTCGACCATCTCGCGCGCGGAAAGCACGTTGACGACAGCCATCAGCGAGCCAATCGAAAGGTCGATTCCCCCGGAGATCACGATCACGGCCTGGGCCATCGCCGCGAAGCAGAGCGGCAGCGCGTCGATCGCGAGGGCCCGGAGGTCGAACTTGAAGTCCTGCTCGGAGAGGGAGCGCCAGTACGGGACCATGGCAAGGAGGACGAGCCAGACTGCGATCGTCCAGCCGTGGAGCCGCAGCGACCTCCGCCACGGCGCCGAGCCGCGAAACTCGAGAGCCTGCGCGGTGGCGGCCGGGGTGCTCACGCGACGGCCTCGTCGAGCTGGAGGCCGTGCATGGCCTGCAGCAAGGTCGCCTCGTCCGCCGCGGCGCCGGCCAGCTCGGCGGTGATGCGCCCGCCGTACACGGTCAGGACGCGGTCGCAGACGAGCGGAAACTCGGCCAGCTCGGAGCTGAAGAACAGGATCGCCGCGCCATCTGACGCAAGCTCCCTGAGCAGGCCGTACACCTGACGTTTTGTGCCCACGTCGATCCCCCGCGTCGGGTCGTTGCAGAGCAGCGCCGCGAAGCCCGACGCCAGCCAGCGGGCGATCGTCACCTTCTGCTGGTTGCCGCCCGACAGACGGCGCACCTGGCGGCCGGCCCGCATATCGATTTGAAGCGCGTCGACCGCCTTCCGCACCCGCCGCCCCTCCTCGCGCATGTTGATCGGCCCCCAGCGAAGCGGCGAGTTGTAGAGCGGCACCGCCACGTTCTCGCGCACGGATCGCTGCGGTAGCAGCGCGAGGAGGCGATCCGGCGGCACGAGGACGACCTTTCGGCGCACAGCGTCGTACGGGTGACGGGGACGGAACGCCTTGCCGGCAACCCGAAGCTCGCCGCCCTCGAGCTTGCGCTGGCCGGCGAGCGCCTCGAAGAGCTCGTCCTGTCCCTGCCCCTCGAGCGCTGCGAGGCCCAGGACCTCGCCACGTCGCAACGTGAACGAGATTCCCTGCACGCCGCCGACCTGGAGATTGTCGACTTCCAGCACGGCCGGCGCCTCGGCCGCCTCCCCCGCGGCAGCCGCGGCCACTTCCGCCTCCTCGCGCTCGGACGCCTCGGCCTCGGCGCGAGCTGCCTCGGGCCCGAGCATGATCTCGACGATCCGTGCCTCGCCCCCCTCCTGCGGCATCATCGTCCCCACGTCGCTCCCGTCGCGGAGGATGGTCGCCCGATCGCAGGTCGCGATCACCTCGGCAAGGCGATGCGTGATGAAGAGGACGGAGCGCCCGCGGTCGCGTCGCTCGCGCATCACGGTGAAGACGCGTTCGGCGAGGTCGGACGGCAGCGCGGCCGTGATCTCGTCGAGGATCAGCAGCTGCGGGTCGTAGGTGAGCGCTCGAGCGAGATCGAGCATCCGCAGGATCGGAAGCGGCAGATCTCCGACAAGCTCGCGGAAGTTGACGGCGAGATTCATCTCCGCGAGCTGCGTACGCACCGCGTCCACCGACGATCCCGTCAGCCGAAGGTTTTGCGCCACCGTGAGGTCGGGCACGAGCGCGGGATCCTGGAACACCGGGGACATGCCGAGGCGGGCGGCGTTCGTCGGCGAGCGAGGCCGAGCCTCACGACCCTGGACGGAGATGGTGCCGGCGTCGGGACGCACGACTCCGGTAACGCACTTGACGAGCGTGCTCTTGCCCGCGCCGTTTGCCCCCAGCAGAGCATGGACCTCACCCGGGGCGACCGAGAGGTCGGCGGAGCGAAGTGCGACGACCGGTCCGTAGTGTTTTGCGACTCCGCGTGCCTCGAGAAGCGGCGCCGCCTCCTCGTTCACGGCATCGAGAAGACGAAGGGGGCGGCGAGCCGCCCCCTTCGTGAGTCGCGGCCGGGCTCTACGGCCCCTTGCACGCCCTGTACTGCTCGATCGTGTAAGTCGTCCACGGCGGAATCTGGAGCTGCGCGCTCGCATCCGCCGCCGCGCCCGCCTGGGCGAACTTGTTGATCGTCGCCCTGGACGCGGGCCACGTCCAGACAGCCGGCTTGAGCTTCACCCACGCGGGCACCGACTGCTTGTCCAGGGCCCTCAACGCCACCGTCACACCGACGCCGCCGATCGACGACGGGTTCGTCACCGCCGCGCCCTTGAAGGCCGGATAGCGGCTTTTGACCTGGCGGATGAAGCCGAAGTTGTCAGCCCCGACGACGGGCACGTACTTCTTCCTTGCCGTCTTGAACGCATTGACGACCGTGTAGTCGATCCCCGACGTCCAGACCCCATTGACCCTCGTACCGGAGTTGAGGATGTCGAGCATCTGCTTCCCGCCCGGAGCGAACTGCCAGCCGGTGAACACCGACTTCACGACCTTGATGTTCGGGTACTTGCGCTTCGCCTGCAGGAAACCCTTGTGCCGATCGGTGTCGGCGGGCACGCCGGCGATGCCTCGCATCTCGACCACGTTGCCGCGGCCCCCGAGCCTCTTGAAGAGCCACGTGGCACCAAGGCGTGCGTACGCGACCTGGTCGTTCGTCGCGTTGTACACCCCTGGGGCACCGACGTACTGGTCGATGAACACGACAACGATGCCCCTGCTCCGCGCCTGTGCGGCGATGGGCTTCAGAGCGTTGGCGTTCGACGGGTTGATGATGATCGCGTCGACTCCTGCGGAGATCATCGTCCGGATGTCCGCGATCTGGCCCGCCGTGTCGGTCTGGCGATGTGCGATGCGAAGCGACTTCACCTTTCCGCTTGCCAATGCCTGGGCTTTGATCGAACAGATCATTCCTTCACGCCAGCCGTTGCCGACGAGCGTGTTCGAGATGCCGAGCGTGTACTTCTTCCCCGGCGCGCTCGTCGTCGCCTGACCCGTCGCGGCAAACGCCGCCACGAGCAGACCCAAGGCGGCAAACAGTGCGCCCCCACGTACGGCGCCGCGACGACTCGGTCTCTTACTCATACGCCTACTCCCTCCTATTGATTCCGGCACGTGTGCGCCATGTTGCTACATGACGTCCACCCCTCGCAACACACGGGCGACACGGCGTGCGTGCTCGGCGTAGGCGTCCTCGAACAACTGCCGAGAGCGGTCCAGGCCGACGAGCGCACCGCTTGTCAGCACGGGGGGCATCGCACCGCGTTCCACGAGCAGCGCGGCGGTCCTCGACTTGAGCTCGTTCGCGATCGCGACAGCGGCGATCGTCGAGCCCGGCCCCACAGGTGTCTCCAACCCCTCGATTGCGACGAGCGCATCGCCCGGGGGCGTGCACAGGTCGATGACGACATCCGCGTGGTCCAGCAGCCGCGTCCCGGACGAATGGGCCGGTGCGGCAGCCAGCGAGTGTTTCACCGAGGTCACGGCGACGACCGGAAGACCGCGACGTCGCGCTCCCTGCGCGATCTCGATCGGGACGGCGGTCAGGCCACCGACGCTGAAGACGATCATCGCATCCGGTGGCTCGAGCTCGAAGTTCGAGAGGATCGCCTCGGCGAGGCCCTCCACGCGCTCGATGAACATCGCCTGGCGCTGGCCGTTCGTGCCGACCACCTGCGTGTGAAACGTCATCGAGAGCTCGACCATCGGGTTGAAGCCTGGATACGAGCCATAGCGTGGAAAGAGCTCTTCGACGGGGATCCGAGAGTGGCCGGAGCCGAAGCAGTGGACGAGCCTGCCCACAGCGATGGCATCCGCGCAGAGACGGCTCGCTTCCGCGATGGCACCGGCCTGCGTCTCTTGGATGCGGGTGAGCAGTGCCTTCGCCGCGTCGAGGAACGAAGTAGAGTCAGCCATCAAGCTGTATAGACGTTTAGACAAGCTGGACGCTAACGCATGAACGGCCACATGGTCACGATGCTCGGGACCGGGCTGATCGGTCTCTTCTACACCCAGACGCTGCACGGGAAGCGGAACCGAGACCGCGTCGAGCTCGTCTACTCACGCTCTCCGGAGCGGGCGGAGGAGTTCGCCGTGCAGGCCGGCGTCGCGCGCTGGACGACAGACCTGGAGGAGGCCGTCGCCGATCCCGAGACGGACACGGTCGTGATCGGTCTCCCGAACCATCTTCACGAGCAGGCGGTCGAGCTCTGCGCCCGGCACGGCAAGGCTGTGCTCTGCACCAAGCCTCTCGCCCGCAGCGCGGAGGAGGCCAAGCGGATCCTGGACACCGCCGAGGGCGCGGGGATCTTCGCCGGCTACCTCGAGGACCTCGTCTACACGCCCAAGACGCTGAAGGCGGTCAAGGCCGTGCAGTCCGGCCAGGTCGGCGACGTCACGTGGGCCCGCTCACGCGAAACGCACCCCGGTCCCCACAGCGCCTGGTTTTGGGACGCGAAGCAGGCGGGCGGAGGTGCGATCGTCGACCTCGGCTGCCACTGCACCGAGATCATCCGCAGCTACGTCGGCAAGGACAACCGCCCCGTCGACGTCATGTGCTGGCTCGACACGCTCGTTCATCCGATTGAGGCGGAGGACAACGCGATCGCACTGATCCGCTTCGAGAGCGGGGCGATCGGCCAGTTCGAGGTCTCCTGGACGTTTCGCGGCGGCATGGACCTCCGGGACGAAGTCGCCGGCACCGAGGGGACGATCTGGACGAACCATTTCCTTCGTACGGGCTTCGAGGTCTTCTCCTCCGGCGAGGGCGCCGGCTATGTCGCCGAGAAGGCGGAGACATCGAGCGGCTGGATGTTCCCCGTGGGCGACGAGGTGGTCGAGCTCGGCTACGTGGACATGTTCGCGGACATGTTCGAGGCGATGGACGACGGCCGGGAGCCGGTCGAGACCTTCTACGACGGCTACGTCGTGAACGCGGTCATGGACGCGTGCTACCGCTCGGCCGAGTCCGGCCGCTGGGAGCCGGTGCAGCTCGAGGACTGGCGCGGGCGGGGCGTCGGCCGGATCGCGCCGGCGCGACGAGAGTGGGACGGGAAGACGCTGATCAAGCAGGAGCAGATGCCCGACGGGCGCCTCAAGCTGATCGTCAAGGACGAGGCCACGGGCGAGTTCAGCGACGTCGTGACCGAAGGCGAGCAGATTCTCACGCGCTGACCGCTGTGACGACTGCACGAGCTGCCTCCTCGATGTCGGTAGCCCGCGTCAGGGCCGAGCCGACGCCGACCGCGACTGCTCCGGCGTCGAGGTAGGCGCGCGCGTTGTCCGCATCCACACCCCCGGTGACGACGAGCTCGAGGCCGGCGAGCGGCCCCAGGACCTCCCGAACGTAGTCCGGGCCCACGAGGCTGCCCGGAAAGACCTTGACGAGATCCACCCCGAGCGCAGAGGCCGCTTCGAGCTCCGACGGGGTGAGTGCTCCCGGGATCGCCGGCACGCCCAGCGCGCGGCAGCGCTCGACCATCTCGGGTGCGAGCGCCGGGGCGACGCACGCCTCGGCACCTGCGGCGACGGCCGCCTCCGCGTCGCGCGCGGTCCGCACGGTTCCGGCGAGGACGGTCACGTCAGCTCTGGACCGCAGGCGCTGGATCGCGCCGAGCGCGTCGTCCGAGTCCAATGTGATCTCGACGATGCGAATGCCGCCGGCAGTGACTGCGTCGACCACAGACTCGACATCCGGCACGCGCCGCAGCACGGCGACGACGCGTTCGGCGCGGATACGATCGAGCGTCATCGTCACTCGAAGAGCATGACGTCCGCCGTCGTCACGGGCTCCCGAGGCGGCATCGGGTCGGCCACCGTCAGCGCGTTCGAGGCGGCCGGCTTCACGGTCGGGGGCATCGACGTCGACGACGACCCGGCCGCGGTGTTCGGCGGGCTCGAGCGACTCGACGCGCTCGTCTGCACACACGGCATCAGCGGCCGGAAGCTCGGCGACGGGCCGGTCGACGTCTGCACAGAGGAGGCGTGGGACGCGGTGCTGGACGCAAACCTCCGGTCCGTCTACGTCTACTGCAAGCAGGCGATCCCGCTTCTGCGCGCGGCGGGCGGCGGGGCGATCGTCACGGTGTCCTCCGTGCTCGGCCTCGCCGGCGGCGACCGGGACTTCGCCACGCACGCCTACGCCGCGTCCAAGGCTGGCCTCATCGGCTTGACCCGCGCGATGGCGGCGAGCTACGCGAGCGAAGGAATTCGATGCAACGTCCTCTGCCCCGGGCTGATCGCGACGCCGATGAGCCGCCGTGCGCAGGACGATCCCGAGGTCCGCGCCCGCCTTCGCGAACTTCAACCGCTCACCGGCGACTTCGGCACGCCGGAGGACGTGGCGCAGGCCGCGCTCTACCTCGCCACCGCGCGGTTCGTCACGGGGGCGGTCCTGACTGTCGACGGGGGCTGGACGGCACGGTGAGAAGGCTCGGCCTCGATCTCGGCGGGACGAACATCAAGCGCGTGCTGCTCGAGGGCGACCGGATCGTGGAGCGTGATTCGCAGCCCACGCGGTCCGAGGACGGCGTGCGCGCCGTCCTCGACCGCCTCGCGGCGCTCGCGCGCGAAGCGGGTCCAGTCGATTCCGTCGGCGTAGCGCTCCCGGGGCTGGTCGACGCCGCAGGCCGCGGCGTCCTCCTCCCGAACCTTCACGGAGACTGGGTCGGACAGCCGATTGCCGAGCCGCTGAGCGAGGCCCTCGGCCGGCCCGTGCACCTACTCAATGACGGTCACGCATTCGCGCTCGCCGAGGCTAGAGTCGGCGCGGCGCGCGCCGCGGACGACGTCATCTGCATCGTCTGCGGAACGGGGATCGGAGGCGGGCTCGTGATCGGCGGCCGGCTGCATCTCGGGGTCGAGGATCGAGCCGGCGAGGTCGGCCACCACACGGTTGTCGAGGATGGTCCGCTCTGCGGCTGTGGCAACCACGGCTGCCTCGAGATGCTGGCCGGTGCGCGGGCGATCGCAGCGGCTGCGGGCCACGCGTCCTTCGACGATGTCGCCGCGGCGGCCCGCGCGGGTGACGGCCGGGCCCGCGAAGCGTTGCGCCGCGCGGCTGCCTACATCGGGATTGCGATCGCCAACCTGACGATCTTCCTCACGCCGCAGCGAATCGTTGTCGGCGGCGGCGTCGCCGAAGCCGGCGACCTGTTCTTCAGGCCGCTTCGCGAGGAGGTCGAGCGCCGCGCCGGGGGCGTGGCCCCCCTCCACGCGATCGACATCGTCCTCGCCACGCTCGGTGCCGATGCGGGTGCGGTCGGAGCCGCGCTCTTCGGTGCGGACGCTGTCGCCGCGTGATCGCGCGAGTCGTACTCGCGGCCGTCGTCCTGGCCTCGTCTGCCGGCGCTGCGCCGGCGCGGACCTTCTCGGTGCCCGAGGCGAAGTCGGCTTTCCTGCGAGCGACCGGAGTGCGGCTCGTCCACTTCCGTGCTGCCTCGACCCCCGACGCGACGTCGCTGCGCACGAAGCCGTACCGCACCTACCGGTTCGGCACCTTCCAGCTGTTCGTGCTGAACCCGCGCAAGGTCGGAGAGATGCGGCGGGTGTTCACGCATGGAGTCAGGCAGGACCCCCGCGGGATCCACTGGGTATCCGATCGAGCGGGCGGCTGGATCGCGGTCACGGTCTACGCCCGCAACCTCTTGGTCGCGTGGTTCCCGCCGCATGGATCCCGCGGCATCGACGCGAGCTGGACGCGGCTCGACCGTGCCGTGCGCCGGATCGCCCCGCGCGTCCAGGAAGAGGGCTTGAACAAGGAATCCTCGAGGTTGTCGTTCGCGACGGCGTTGTGATCCGCGCCACGGCGGCATCCTCGATCGCCTGAACGAGCTTCCCCCTCGTCACGTCGAGCTGCCTCGCAGCCTGCGTGACGAGCGCACTCGCGTTTTCGAGGGCGTCCAGTAAGCGACGCGGCGGCCGGGCTCCGAGTTCTGCCGCGCTTGCTTCACGCGCAGCTACCCGACCCGCCTGCCGGCGGGTCGGAGGCTGGAGAAGCTGCGCTTCGAGACGGCCGCGGTCTAGCTGTCCTACGTACGGACGTTGTGAACGCGGCTGATTGGTGGCCGGTCTCCGAGCGAGCTGTGCGGTCTGTGCCGGTTGTAGTGGTCGGTCCAGTGTGGCAGCGCTTGGTTGCGTTGTCGGTG
>JBOHAU010000004.1:0-24207 GCA_050698015.1 Gaiellaceae bacterium | reverse complement strand
CGGTGTGTTCGCGAGGTGGTCGAACAGCCGCACTCCTGCGCCTAGCAACACGGCAGCCAGATCGATGTGGATCTCGTCGAGCAGCCCGGCGTCCAGGCACTGCTGGATCGTTTGGGCGCCGTGCACTCCCACGGACTTCGGGCCGGCAGCCGATCGGTCGCAGCAGAGTCCGTCCGGCCGAATCGAAGCCTGAGGATCTGGAGTACGAAGCGAACTAGGACCGCAACCTGGGCGAGCGTTCTGTCGCTCGAGAGGCAGTCGGGGATAAAGACAACTCTGTAGTGACCGGGTCTATGCCGGGCTCCGGGAGCATGGGCTGAGACGGACCGACGACGGCGGGCCACGTGGATCGACTGCGCGCTCCCCGAGCCCGGAGTGTTCTCGCTTGCGGTTAGCGCTGCAGACGGCGCCGTCTATGCCGGGACGGAGCCGGCCGCCTCTTCCGCAGCGACGATCGCGGCGAGAACTGGCGTGAGCTCGACACGCTCCTCGACCTGCCGTCGCAGCCGACCTGGAGCTTCCCGCCGCGGCCGTGGACGTCGCACGTGCGCTGGATCGCACCGAGCCCGCACGACGGCGACCTGATCCTCGTCGGAATCGAGCTCGGCGGCTTGATGCGCTCGGCCGACGGCGGCGCCACCTGAGCCGACCACCGACCCGGCGCGCAGCCGGACGTGCATTCCCTGGCGTGGCACCCGCGCGTTCCTGGTCGGGCGCACGAAGCCGGCGGCGGCGGCGCCGCGTTCAGCGAAGACGCGGGCGAGACCTGGCAGGCCGCCGACGACGGCCGCGACCGCCACCACATGTGGTCGGTCGCCGTCGACCCGCACGACCCGGACCTCTGGTACGTCTCCGCGAGCACCGGCCCCTTTGCCGCGCACGGCCGACGTGACCCGCAGGCGCGCATCTACCGACGCCGCGCGGGGGAGCCGTGGTCGGCGCTTGCCGGCGGGCTCCCGGCGCCGCTGACGGCGATGCCCTACGCTCTGGCCGCCGCCGCCGACCGCCTGTTCGCCGGGCTCGCCGACGGACAAATCTGGGAGAGCGGCGACCGCGGCGACACCTGGCGTGCCGCGCCACGGGTAGCGGTTCGCTCACCGAGCTTCACGCACTTGTCGTGGCGTAGGCCCCGTCCGAGGACCTTCCAGGCCGAGGAGTACTTTTCGCAGGAGCGTGGCGAAAGTCTCCTGCTCGTCGGCGCTGAGCGCCGCGATCACTGCGCGTTCCTCCTCGAGAACGCGTTCGCTCAGTCTGTCGACGACCTCAAGCCCGCGCCGGGTCAGCCCGACGAGAGCACCGCGCCCGTCGTTCGGATCGGGCATCCGCTCCACGAGGCCGAGCTCCTCCAGGCGCGCGATCCGCTTCGTCACCGCGGCGGGGGAGACCATGCCGGCGCTCTGGAGTTGTCCCGGAGTGAGGCGAAATGGCTTGCCGGCGCGTCGCAGCGCGGTCAGTACGGTGAACGCCCAGAAGCCGAAGCCTTCCTCTCGGCAGATCCGCTCCACCCGTTGTTCGAAGAGGCCTGCGATGCGCAGGATGCGGCCGATGATGGCGATCGACGAGACATCGAGCTCGGGACGCTCGTCTTGCCAGCGCTCGATTACCCAGTCGACGAAATCCCGTGCCATCGAGAAGAGCATGCCCGAGCCGGATCTCTTGTGCTAGTAGTTTACAAGTGAATAACTAGAGAACTTACAGCTAAGAGGAGGAAGCAGTGCAGATCCACACTCACTCCACTGGACCCGACCAGGCCCTCGTCAACGCCTACCTCGTCGAGACCGAAGACGGCGTCGTGGCCGTGGACGCGACGCTCACCGTCTCCGGGGGCCGAGCATTGCGCTCCCGGGTCGAGTCACTCGAGAAGCCGCTTCTTGCCGTACTGCTCACGCACTCCCATCCGGATCACTACGGCGGGGTCGTCGAGCTCGTCGCCGGCGAGGACGTCCCAGTGGTCGCGACGGCCGGGGTCGACGACGTGATCCGCCGTGACGACGGCGTCAAGGAGCAGATCCTCCGTCCGATGTTCGGCGACGAGTGGCCGAAGGAGCGAATGTTCCCTAACCGCAGGGTTTCGGACGGAGAGACGCTCGAGTTGGGCGGCGTCGGCTTCACCGTCGTCGACCTGGGGCCCGGCGAGTCACCGCACGACGGCCTCTGGCTGCTCGGGGACGACCGTCGTACCGTCTTCCTCGGCGACCAGGTCTACGACCGCAAGCACGCCTTCCTCGCCGACTGCTTCTACGAGCAATGGCTTGCGAACATCTCGCGCCTGGAGAGGGAGCTGCCTTCGGACACGACGCTTCACGTCGGCCACGGCGGCCCCGTCACCACGGCGCAGTTCGACTGGCAACGGGAGTACATCACGACGTTCCTCGACGCCGTTCGCACGGCGGACTGGTCTCACCCGGACAAGGCCAAGGCCTCCGTCGTCGAGCGGATGACCAGCTTTCTGCCGACGAACGAGCTTCAGTTCCTGATGGAGCTGAGCATCGAGCCGGTCGCGGCGAGCCTCGGTGTCCGGGACGCCGCCTAGCCGACGCGCCCGTAGGTCAAGATCGCGACGCCGTCGCCGACGACCTTCGAATCCACGAGTCGCAGCGGCTTCTTGTCGCTCGTCTCGCCGAAGAGGCGCTTCCCGTCGCCGAGCACGACCGGGAACACCATTAGTCGAAGCTCGTCGACGAGGTCCTGCTCGAGCAGTGCCTGCACAAGCTGCGCACTTCCGTGCACGACGATGTCGCCGTCGAGCTCGCTCTTGAGCTTGCCGACTTCCTCCGTCACGTCTCCGTTCAGCACGGTCGAGTTCGTCCACTCAGGGTTCTCCAGGGTCGAGGAGACCACGTACTTGGGCATCGAGTTGAACTTGTCGGCGAACTCGCCCTCCCTGGTTGGCCACGCCGTGGCGAAGCCCTCGTAGGTCACCCGCCCGAGGAGCAGGGCCTCCGAGCCCATCGTCTCGTCGAGCTTGAACTGGTCGCCCTCGTCTCCACGCTCGATCTCGAAGCTCCAGCCTGCGTGGCGAAAGTCCTCGCCTCCGCCGGGCGCCTCCATGACGCCGTCCAGGGACACGAACTCGGTTACGACGATTCTTGCCATCTCTGGTTCCTCCTGATTCGTCTGGCTGTGGCCGTACCATACTCAACGAGAGAGTTGATAAACGTATTCCTTGAATAAGATGGCCGTCGACGAGCTGACACGCACCTTCGCCGCGCTTGCCGATCCAACCCGGCGTGCGATCCTCGAACGCCTCGCCGAGGGCGAGGCGACCGTGAACGAGCTGGCCGAGCCCTTCCCGATCACCGTCCAGGCGGTCTCGCGGCACCTGAAGGTGCTCGAGCGGGCCGGGCTGATCACCCGCAGCCGCTCGGCGCAGCGCCGCCCCGCGCGTCTCGAAGGTGCGCCGCTGGAGGGCGCCGCCGACTGGCTCGAGAAGTACCGTCTGCTCTGGGAGGGAAGCTTCGACCGGCTGGAGCAGCGCCTGCGCCCGACCGAGAATGACTGAGCCAGGGATCACGATCGTTCGTGTCTTCGACGCGCCGCGCGAGCGGGTGTGGAGGGAGTGGACCGAGCCGGAACGCTTCGCGGACTGGTTCGGCGGCAGCGAGTCGGAGGTGCCGCTATCGAGCGTGTCGATGGACGTCAGGCCGGGAGGCTCCTGGCGACTGACCATGTTCGCGGCGCGGGGCGAGATCCACTGGTACGGCGAGTATCGGGAGGTCGACGAGCCCAAGAGGCTGGTGTTCACTGTGACCGACCAGCCCGGGGAGGAGGTGTTCGAGCTCGTGACGGTCCTCCTCACCGATCTCGGCGAGGGTCGCACCGAGATGCACTTCGAGCAGCGCGGCGGCGGCCTTTCGCCCGAGGAGTACGAGCGCGCCGGCCAGGGCTGGTCCTCGTTCTTCGACCGCATCGCCGAGCGCCTCGCGGCCGAGAGCTAGGCCGGCGCCGCACGGACCTTCCTCGCGAGCGCGTGCTGGCTCGTCTGCTTCAGAAGGGCGGAAACTCGTCTGATCGACGAGTTCGTAGACTCGAGCTATGAGTGCTGCCCTCCGGACGCCGTTGTGCGACAGGCTGGGGATCGACGTGCCGATCGTTCAGGCGCCGATCGGCTCGGCGTCCACGCCTGAGCTCGTCGCTGCCGTAGCGCAAGCGGGCGCGCTCGGGATGCTGGCGCTCACGTGGGCGTCCGTCGACGAGGCAGTCCGGCGCGTGCGTCGCGTCCGGGAACTGACCGACCGAGCGTTCGGGGTCAACCTCGTGCTTGCGTTCCCGATCGCCGATCTTCTGGACGCATGCCTTGACGAGCGCGTACCGATAGTCTCGACCTTCTGGGGTGATCCCGACGCGGCGAGCGACCGCATCCATGGCGGCCGGGCTCTGCACTTCCACACGGTCGGGACGGTGGACGATGCTCAACGGGCCGTGGCTGCTGGCGTCGATGTGGTCGTAGCCCAAGGTTGGGAGGCGGGCGGCCATGTATCCGGTCGGGTGACCACGATGGCGCTCACGCCTGCGGTCGTCGATGCGGTCGCGCCTGTGCCCGTAGTCGCCGCCGGCGGGATCGGAGACGGACGCGGACTCGCGGCCGCGCTCACGCTCGGTGCGCAAGCGGGCTGGCTGGGGACACGATTTCTCACTGCGACCGAGGCGACCACGCACGACGTCTACCGCCGCCGGGTGCTCGAGTCCAGCGGGGATGATGCCGTCCACACCGGTTGCTTCGACGGCGGCTGGCCGAACGCGCCGCATCGGGCTCTCCTTAACTCAACCATGACGGACTGGGAGGAGGCTGGCTCTCCACGAGCGCCAAGGCGCCCGGGAGAGGGCGACGTTGTCGCCACCGCCAGCGACGGCCGAACGTTCCTGCGCTACGACGACATGATGCCGCTACGCGGGATGGAGGGTGACCTCGAGGCGATGGCGCTCTACGCCGGCCAGTCCGCCGGGCTCGTTCGCACGAGCGACCCCGCTGCCGACATCGTGAGGGCGCTCATGGCCGAAGCGACGGCGGCGCTTCCGACGTTGGCGTGACGTTCGATCCGCCGGTGAGGCGGCTACGTCACGAGCGCGGCCGCGCGCTCTTCGACCACCACGCTCTTCAGCCACTCCCTGACGGCGGCGGCCACGGCCGGGAGGTCGGTTCGCAGGCTGTGATTACCCGGAACCTGCACCACTCTGCGGCGCTTCGAGGCCGACGGCATGCCGAACGGATCCTGCGCACCCTGGACGACGAGCATCGGCACGCGAACCTCGTCCAGCTCGGGGAGGCGGCTCTGGGATGACCCGGTCCGGCGCGGCGGCTGGAGCGGGAACGCAAGGCAGAGCACGGCGACGGCGCCCGCCTTCTCGGCGGTGCGGCACGCCACTCGGGCGCCCAGCGACCGCCCGCCGACGACGAGCGGGAGCCCCTTGAGCTCGTCGGCACGCAACCGGTCGAGCGCGGCGGTCCAGGCAACGTCGAGCTGGTGCGCCGGAGCGGGCGATCGCCGTCCGGCGACGCGGTAGGGCTGTTCCACGAGTGCCACGGTGAGCCCTTCCGAGAGGGCGACGTCCCGGGCGGTCTCCAGGTCGGGCGCGGTCACGCCCCCGCCGGCCCCGTGGCCGAGGACGAGCGCAGCCTCGGGTCGGTCGGCCGGATAGAGGTGGACGTTGGCGCGCCCGTGCGGGGTGTCGATCCCGAGCATCTTCACGACGGGACGGCGCACGCAAGCTCTGCGGGCAGCCCGAAACGCGAGAAGGCGTCTGGTGTGACGAAGGCCGTGACCTCTTTGATCAACGCGCCTTCGAAGCTGATGACGTCGATCGCCGTCGCCTTGTACCTGCCGGTCTCCGCGTCGAGGTGGTAGTAGGCGACCGCGGGCTGTCCGTTTGCCTGTGTCGGCACCGGGAGCGATTCGGCGCAGACTTCGACGGCCTCCTTTGCGAACCCGCCGATCGTGTCTCGGCCGCGCCACCAAGCTGCCCACGGAGGCATCGAGAAGACGGCGTCCTCGGCCAGAAGCGCGCGCACCGCGTCGACATCCCCTCGGGCCCACGCATCGACGTAGGCCGCGACGAGCTCGCGGATCCGTTCGTCGCCGAGCGAGTGCAGCGTCGCCTGCTGGCTCTGCTCGGGCAGCCGTTCGTCCACCGTCTTGCGCGCGCGCTGAAGGGCGCTGTTGACGGAGGCGACCGTCGTCTGCAGCGACTCAGCCACCTCACGGGCCGAGAAGCCCAGCACGTCGCGCTGGATCAACACCGCCCGCTGCGTCGCCGGCAGATGCTGGAGCGCCGCGACGAAGGCGAGCTCGATCGCCTCGCGCAGCTCGTAGCGAGCCTCCGGTGTCGCCTGGCCGTCCTCGAGCCCGACGGCCTCATCAGGGTAGGGCTCGACCCAGACCGACTCGACGAGCGGCTCGCCGGCGTCGGCCCCGGGCTCGGTAGGCGGGCCGTAGTCGATCGGAAGCACGCGCTTGGGGCGTCGTTCGATTGCGTCCAGGCAGGCGTTGGTCGCGATTCTGTAGAGCCAGGACCCCAGGGAGCTGCGCCCGCCGAAACCGGCCAGACCGCGCCAGGCCCGCAGCAGCGTCTCCTGCAGTGCGTCGTCGGCGTCGTGCAGCGAGCCGAGCATCCGGTAGCAATGCGCGTGGAGCGCGGCGCGATGCTCCTCGACGATGCGTCGGAAAGCTTCCTCGTCCCCGCCGCGCGCCGCGGCGAGAAGCTCGTGTTCCTGCGTTACTCGCGGCGCCGTAACAGCCATCTCAGAAGGTTAGACCGCGCTCACTCGCAGAACTCATCGCTCGGGCCTCAATCGGGCAGGAGCGGGAGGTCGAAGCCCTGATACCGGCCGAGCAGGACCGCTCGGGTGATCGCGTCCGTGCCGAACCGGTCGCGCACTTCGTCTAGAGCGGCGTCGAGCGCGACGTAGGGGTCGAGGGGGAGGGCGAGCTGCGCCCCGGCGTCTTCGAGGTTCGCGACCGTTACCCCGACGAGCGTCAGGCCTCGTCGCCGGATCAGCGGCATCGCGGCTGCGAGCAGCACGCGCGCGCCGAGGAGGATCGCGTGCGTGCTTGCAGTCGGACCGGGCAGGGTCAGCGACCGTGTCGCTCGGGAGAAGTCGTCGAAGCGGAGCCTAAGGACGACCGTACGGCCCACTCGCCGAGCGGCGCGCAGGCGGCGGGTGACGCGGTCGACGAGGGCGACGACATCGGCGTCGACCGCTTCGGGCGGTCTCCGCGAGCGGCCGAGCGCGCGTTGCGACCCGATCGAGCGCCGACGGCGCCGGGCCTGGACGGGCCGGGGGTCGCGGTTGTGCGCGAGGGCGTAAAGGTGCCGACCGGCGGCCCGGCCGAGGATAGAGACGAGGACTGCCTCCGGGAGCTCGGCCACCTCACCGACGGTTCTGATTCCCAGTGCGCGGAGCTTCCGGGAGGTCGCCGGCCCGACGCCCCAGAGGCGCTCGACCGGGAGCGGGTGGAGAAAGCCCAGCTCGCCGTCCGGGGGCACGACGAGGAGACCGTCCGGCTTCGCCACGCCGCTCGCCACCTTGGCGAGGAACTTCGTTCTCGCGACTCCGACCGTGATCGGCAGACCGATCTGCTCACGGATCCGGCGCCGAAGCCGGGCGGCGATCTCGGCGGGAGCGCCTGACAGGCGCTCGAACCCGCGCACGTCCAGAAAGGCCTCGTCGATCGAGAGGCCCTCGACGAGCGGCGTGGTGTCCTCGAACACCCGGTAGACCGCCTTGCTCGCCTCGGCGTACGCGGAAAAGTGAGGCTTGACGACGATCGCCTGCGGGCAGAGTCGGCGGGCCTGCGCGCCTCCCATCGCCGTTTCGACGCCGTGCGCCTTCGCCTCGTAGCTCGCCGCGAGCACCACCCCGCCGCCGACGATCACGGGCCGGCCACGCAGTCGAGGATCGTCGCGCTGCTCGACCGACGCGTAGAACGCGTCGAGGTCGGCGTGGAGGATCGTCGCCGGGTGCATCTGCGAACATATGTTCGCAGATGCGTTCGCCCGGTTACTTTCAGGAAACGCTCTGCCGGGGCAGTCTCTTCTCGTGACCCTGCTCGCCGACCTCGTCGCCGCCTCCGCCGCTGTGACCGAGGTGGGCGCTCGCTCGCGAAAGGTGGCGATCCTGGCTGACCTCCTTCGGCGCCTCGAGCCGCATGAGGTGCCGATTGCTGTCGGCTTCCTCTCTGGCGCGCCTCGCCAGGGCCGGGTCGGCGTCGGCTACTCGACGATCTACGGCATCGAGCATGTGCCTGTCCAGGACGCATCGCTCGCGATCGAAGAGCTCGACCGCGCGATGACCGACGTTCAGGCGGCGACCGGCCCCGGATCGGCCGCTCGGCGTACGGCGATCCTCGGCGAGCTCCTCGGTCGAGCCACCGAGCAGGAGGCGGACTTCGTCAAGCGTCTCTTCACGGGCGAGTTGAGACAAGGAGCGCTCGCCGGCCTGATGGTCGATGCGGTTGCGAAAGCCGCGGGAGTGTCCGCCGAGCTGGCCCGACGGGCCCTGATGCTCTCCGGCGACCTCACGCGGACGGCGGAGATCGCGATGACCGAAGGCGAGGAGGGCCTCCGCGAGGTCGGGCTCGAGCTCTTCCGCCCGATCCTCCCGATGCTCGCCTCGACCGCGGAAAGCGTGGCCAACGCGGTCGCCGGCTTCGAGCGGGCCTCGGTGGAGTGGAAGCTGGACGGCATCCGCATCCAGATCCACCGGCAGGGCGACGAGGTGCGCATCTACACGCGGAACCTCAACGACATCACGCACGTGCTGCCCGGCATCGTCGAGGCGGTGCGCGGCCTGCCCGTGAAACAGGCGGTGTTCGACGGGGAGGCGCTCTGGATGGGCGAGGCCGGCCCGGCCGCCTTCCAGGACACGGTCTCGCAGCTCGACAGCGGGGCGCCGCCGGAGGGGATAGTGACCTTTCTCTTCGACCTCCTGCACGTCGACGGCGACGATCTCCTCGACACGCCGCTCGAGAAGCGCGCCGCCAGGCTCGAGTCGATCGCCCCGCGACTCAAGATTCCGAGCCGCTTCACAGCGGAGCCTGGCGAGAGCGAGCGCGTGCTGGAGGAAGCGCTCGCAGCGGGCCACGAAGGAGTGGTGGTGAAGGACGCGGCGTCGCTCTACGCGGCGGGTCGACGCGGCAGGGCCTGGCGCAAGGTGAAGCCGGTCCGGACGTACGACCTGGTCGTGCTCGGCGCGGAGTGGGGGCACGGACGCCGGCAAGGCTGGCTCTCCAACCTCCACCTCGGCGCGCGCGATCCGAGGACCGGCGAGTTCGTCATGGTCGGAAAGACCTTCAAGGGAATGACCGACGAGCTGCTCGGCTGGCAGACGAAGGAGTTGCTGGAGCGCGAGACGAGCCGGCAGGGGATCGCGGTTTTCGTCCGTCCCGACCTGGTCGTCGAGATCGCGCTCGACGGCGTGCAGGCCTCGACTCGGTACCCGGGCGGCGTCGCGCTGCGGTTCGCCAGGGTGAAGGGCTACAGGCCGGACAAGAACGCGGCCGAGGCCGACACGATCGACGACCTCCGCGCGCTTCTGCCGGCGCCTGGCTAACCCTCGGCCGGAGTAGTAGGGTCGCTCCGGGAAAAAAAGGGGGTTTCGACTGATGGTCAAGCGACTCCTCGTCAGCATCGTCGCTTTGCTCGGTGCCCTGACGCTCGCCGCGGCCGCCGCGGCTGCGACCTTCGAAGGCGAGCACTCGGGCGCGAACTACAAGATCGTCGTGCCGGATACGTGGAACGGCACGCTCGTCGTCTTAGCCCACGGCTACCGGGACAAGGCCGACCACCCGGGAGAGGTGGATAACACATCGGCCATGGACGCAGGCTTCACAGCGATCGCGAACGGCCTCGCGGCGGAGGGCTACGCGGTCGCCGCGACGTCGTATCGCGACAACGGCTGGGCGGTGAAGGAATCGATCCACGACATCACTGCGCTCCGCGCACGGTTCAACGGGCTCGTCGGCAAGCCGGAAACGGCGCTGCTGATGGGCTTCTCGCTGGGCTCGTTCGTGACCGCGAAGCTCGCAGAACAGCGTGGTGGGCTCTTCGACGGCTACCTGCCCGCCTGCGGCGTGCTGGCCGGCGCGCCGCGCGCCTGGGACACGGGTGCGGCGGGGATGCTCGCATACGAGCTCCTCTTTGGTCCGCGTCCCGCATGGGGGACGCCCGCGGACGCGGACGACGACGTCGACTTCGAGACCGAGGTCTTCCCGACGTTGTTCAGCCAGGTCCTCAACCCGCTCAACTACGCGAAGTGGGAGTTCATCCGGCTGGTCTCGGGCGCGAAAGGCCCGTCGTCACCGCTGCCGCTCGCGCTCTATCCGTCGTGGCTGTTCACGAACTTCTTCTTCTTCACAGAGGCGCGGGCAGAGGCCGAGCGCCGTGCCGGAGGCCCATACGTCCAGAACGTCACGCACCACTACTCATTGACGGCGAGCGAGCAGGCCTACCTCGCGATGCTGGGGTTCAACGCCGCCCCAGTGCTGGAGGCGATGAACGCTTCAGAGCGTTTCTCCGGCAAGCAATCCGCCCGCAACTACATGTCGCACTACGCGACGTTCTCCGGGAGGCTCAGCGACCCGGTGCTCACGATCCATACCAAGTGGGACACGCTGGTGCCCTGGGGACACGAGTCGGCCTATGCCAGGACCGTTGCGGCCGCAGGCGCGAGCGACCTGCTCGTCCAGGCGTCGACGAACGGCCTTGGCCACTGCAACCTCTCGCCAAGCGAGATCGGCGCCTCGGTGGCGCTGCTCGAGCGCTGGGTCGAGACGGGGGAGAAGCCGAGCGCGGCGACACTCGCTGTGTTCGGGCTCGACGCCGTCACGGCGCCTCCGGAGTGGCCTCAGGACTAGCGTCGGCGACATAGCAGCCGGTCGACGGCTGGCACGATCCCGCGATGCGGAGAATCAGCGTCGCGGAGCGCCGAGCCCGTCTGGCACGCCGCCACCGCTTGACGCCGAGCGAGCGAGCGACGGACGTCGTGGAAGCGGCGCCTGCGGGACGCGCTGCCTAGATTCCCAGCGCCGCTCGCGAGGAAGCGCGCGGGCTAGGCGCTAGAACGGCACCTCGAGCGCGCTGCAGAGAAACCGCATCAGCGGCGCGGCGTCTCGGCAAATGCGCGCGTACTCGTCGACGAAGCCGGGAGCGACGACGTCACTCTCATTCAACCTAGCCAAGGCGTAGAAGTCCTTCCGCTTCAGGTCGTCAGCGAACGGGTGCTCCGCGTCTGCCCAGGGCGGCACGCGTTTGAGCGAGTCGCCGCCGAGCTCGAACCGCTTCGCGAAGGCGCCGCCGCGAGTGGCACGCTTCCAGCGCTCGGGCTCGGCGACGATTGCCTCACGGATGCGCGTGGCCGCCTCGGTGGCTGGGTGCCAGATCCCGCCGCCGGCAAAGACCTCACCGGGGCCGATGTGGAGGTAGTAGCTGGGCGAGTGGGCGTCCTTGGCGTGTTCGTGGCGGAAGTGGATGCCGACGTTGGTCTTGTACGGCGACTTGTCCTTCGAGAAGCGCATATCCCGGTAGATGCGGAAGAGCGACCCTCCGCTCGGCCGCGCGTCGGCGCGGAAATGAGGGCTGATCTTCTCCAACCGCGGCGCGAACGCGTCGATGAACGCAAGCGCAGGCTCGAGCAGGTGCTCCTCGTACCGCTCTCTGTTGGCGGCAAACCACTCGCGGTCGTTGTTCGCACGCAGCTCGGAGAGGAAGGCGAAGAGCTCGAGGCCGAACGCGGCTTGTCGGGTCGCGGTCGCCATCATCAACTCATGGCGGCGAGGGCTTCCTGCGCTCGCTCGCCGATCTCCTCGGCTGCCATGGTTCTTCCCTTCTCTCGAGTGGATGACTCATGCGGCGGAGAACTCCTCGACGCCGGACGGGCTGTCGACGAGGTGGAGCCGAACGCGATCGGGCGACACGTGCGAGAGCGCTCGAGCCCACATCGGGACGACGAGCAGGTGGCCGGCTCCCGGCACGACCTCGAGACTTGCATTCGGCAGCCGCGAATACCACCAGCGCCCGTGTTGCGGGCCAGCGAACGGATCGCGTGACCCGTAGATGAGAAGCGTCTTCGCCTGGACGTCCTCGGGCTCGAAGCCCCAGGGCTGCAAGCAGTACCCGGCGATGTCGGCCGCGAGGCCCCGTGCGCCCTGGACGAACGCCGCTCGCAGCATCTCGCCCAGGCGAGCCCGCACGCCGTCGGCTCGAAGAGACGCCTCGTCGGCCCGACCGGCGCCGAGGAGCCACAGGGCGTCGGGTGAGTGAGGATCCTCGGGAATCACCGAGCCGAGGCGTTCGGCCAGGCGAGCATGGGCCTCCTCAGGAACCAGGCACCGCAGCCGCTCGAGCTCGTCTCGCTCCTTCCCGCCGATCCAAGGGACCTCCTCGTCGGGCGCCGGCGTAGCGAGCACGACCACCCGGTCGACGAGGTCGGGGCGGCGAGCCGCCAGGGCCAGCGCCACGCGCCCTCCCGCCGACCAGCCCACGACGCCCACGCGCTCGACAGGGAGGCAGTCGAGGACGCCCGCGAGATCATCTGCGGTGGTGGCCACCGTCGCCCACTCTCCCGCGGCGAGCGGAGACGAGCCTCCGTACCCGGGCCGGTCGACCGAGATGAGCCGGACACCGCTCGCCCGGGTTGCCGTCGGATCGGGGTCGAAGCCACCGGCTCCGGGCGCGCTGTGGCAGAGAACGACGGTGCGGCCCGTGGCATTCGTGGTCGTGCGATGGACGGCAACCCGGCGGCCCGACTGGAGAACGACGCGCACGAGAGCAACCTACTTGCTATTCCCGCCACCTTCTGTCGTGTTCACCACATAGACTCGACACGTGCGCGCAAGCCGGCTCGTCTCGTTTCTGATGATCCTTCAGACACGCGGGCAGCTGACCGCGGAGGAGCTAGCCGAGCGGCTGGAGGTCTCCGAGCGAACAGTGCAGCGCGACGCACAGGCACTCGCTGAGGCAGGGGTCCCGATCGTCTCCGTTCGGGGGCCTGCCGGCGGCTATCGGCTGGAGCGCGGCTACCGGACGAAGCTGACCGGACTCGACGCCTCGGAAGCGGAGGCGCTCTTCGTCGGGCCGGCCGCAGAGCTTGGGCTCGGCCGCGAGCTGGCCGCCGCAAGGCTGAAGCTCCTGGCGTCGCTGCCCGCGGAGCTGCAGGACCGCGCGGGCCGAGCGGCGCGGCTCTTCCACGTCGACACGCGTGGCTGGTTTCGCGAAGAGGACCGAGTCCCGCACCTGCCGGTGATCGCGGGCGCGCTCTGGCGCGGCCGCCGCCTCGACATGCGCTACCGCGAGGGCTCGACGGTGGTGTCGCGCCGCCTCGACCCGCTCGGCCTCATCCTCAAGGCAGGCGTCTGGTATCTGCTTGCGCAGCGGCGTGGGGAGGAGCGGGTCTACCGCGTGTCGCGGATCGTCTCCGCCAGAGAACGCGCCGAGCCCGGCTTTCGGCCGCCGGACTTCGACCTCGCCGCCGCCTGGGCCGACCGTTCGAAGGCTTTCGAGCGGAGCCGCACCTCCGTCGAGGTCACGGTGCGCGTTCTGCGCAACCAGGTCCGGTACCTGCGCGGGGCCCGGGTCGTCGACGACGGCGAACGGCCGACGGTGATCGCACGGTTCGACGGCCTCGACCACGCCTTCCGCACTGTGATGGCGTACGCCCCGCAGGTCGAGGTGCTGGCCCCGCAGGAGCTACGCGAGCGGATCGCGGCCGCGGCCGCCGAGACCGCTGCCCTCTACGGGGACGGCGGCTGAAAGGTACGGGGCCACCGAGGAGTCCCTCCCGGTGGCCCCGGCCGCAGAGCGCCTCTCAGCGAAGCGAGATCGCGACCTGCTCCAGCAGGTCAAGCGCGTCCTGCATGCCTGCTTCCATCCCCGACTCGATGTGGGCGTCACGATGCTCCTTGCTCGCGTGCTGCACGAGGATCGTGAGCGTGGTGCGCCCGTCCTCCTCGGTGAGCGTCATCGTGTTCACCGCTTCCGCATCGGGCATTCCCTCGTACACCTCGGTCGAGACGATCCGCTCGTTCGGGACGATCTCCCGGTACTCGCCGTGGAAGCCGACCTCGATGCCGCCGTCGGCGACCATCACGTAGCGCCACTTGCCACCGACCCGCAGGTCGATCTCGGCGACCGTCACCTCGCCGCGGTTGGCGCTCCACCACCGCTTGACATGCTCGGGTGTCGTGAACGCCTCGTAGACGAGGTGCTTCGGGGCTGCGAACTCCCGCGTGATCAGGATCTGCTCGTCGGTGGGGAGCTCCACCGTCGCGGTTCCGCTACTTGCCACTCCTGCCATCACCTTCCTCCTTCTGCTTGAGGTCTCCCAACACGACATCCAGCTGGTCGAACCGCTCCGACCACGACTGCTCGTAGGCCTTCACCCAGTCGTGGATGGGCTTGAGTGCCTGGCCGTTGAGGCGGTACAGCCGCTGCCGTCCCTCGTTCCGCACCTCAACCACTCCCACTTCTCGCAGCACCCGAAGGTGCTTCGACACCTGTGGCTGAGCCAGCCCGACCACGCGCACCAGGTCGTTCACCGGGCGCTCGCCGCCGGCGAGGATGTCGAGGATCTGCCGCCGCCGGGGCTCGGCCACCGCGTTGAACGCATCTGTCGTGGTCGCTGCTCGTGCCATGCGCGAATTATATACCTATATAGGAATATGTCAAGGTGCTGTAGGGGGACCGCTCGCCAACTATCCTCGGCCCAGGCCAGATGGGCGCTGCCGACCCCACGCGCGGGCACGAGCCGACTCGGACGTATGCGAACGATTCGATCGACGGCAACCACCGAAGGATCGGCTTCAAGACCAAGGAGCACCACGAGCAGTAGGGCTCGGCCGTTTTCCGGCAGGACCGCCTGGGCGCGAAGCATCCACACCCCGCTGCGGGAGTTCCTGCGCACGGAGACCGGCGGCGCGGCCGTTCTGCTCGCCGCTGCAGTCGCCGCGCTCGTCTGGGTGAACGTCGACGCGTCGTCCTACGAATCCTTCTGGGGGACGATGCTCTCGATCGACCTCGGGGGCTCGGGCGTGTCGCTCGACCTGCGCCACTGGGTGAACAGCGGGCTGATGACGTTCTTCTTCTTCGTCCTCGGGCTCGAGGCGCGGCGGGAGTTCGACCTCGGCGAGCTGCGGGAGCGACGGCGCTTCGCGCTCCCGCTGCTCGCCGGAATCGGCGGCATGGCGGTGGCGGTCGCGATCTACCTCGCGTTCAACGCCGGCCGTTCGTCCGCGGCGGGGTGGGGGATCGCGATGTCCACCGACACGGCCTTCGCGCTCGGCCTGCTCGCGCTCGTCGGCCCACGGTTTCCCGATCGTCTGCGCGCGTGGATGCTCACGGTCGTCGTCGTCGACGACATCCTCGCGCTCGTCGTGATCGCGACGGTCTACACCGAGACGCTCGAGATCTGGCCGCTCCTGGCGGCCGTCGCCTTGTTCGGAGCCGTGCTCGTGTCGCGGCGGCTCCGCTTCCAGGCCGGCCTCGTCTGCGTCGTCTTGGGAACCGCCGCGTGGGTGGCTCTGCTCGAGTCGGGCGTCGAGCCGGTCGTAGTCGGACTAGCCATGGGCCTGCTCGTCTACGCGTTCCCCACTCCCCGGTCGACTCTCGAACGCGCGTCCGAGCGGTTCCGCGAGTTCCGCGAGCAGCCGACCGCGGAGCTGGCCCGCCAGGCCAGGCTCGAGCTCCGGTCGGCAACCTCCGTGAACGAGCGGCTGCAGCAGCTCTTCCATCCGTGGACGAGCTACCTGATCGTGCCGCTCTTTGCGCTCGCGAACGCCGGGATCACGATCGACGGCGACGCCCTGTCGGAGGGCTTCACGTCGCCGATTACCCTCGGGATCCTGTTCGGCTACGTCGTCGGCAAGCCCGTTGGCATCGTCGGCGCCACGTGGCTCGTGGCGCGGTTGAGCCGCGGTCGGCTGCGACCGCCGGTCGGCTGGGTGGCGGTCGTCGGCGGCGGCACGATCGCCGGGATCGGCTTCACGATCGCCTTGCTCGTCGCGACCCTCGCGTTCGAGGGCCGTCAGCTCGAGGAGGCGAAGCTCGGCATCCTCAGCGCCGCCCTCGGAGCGGCCCTCGTCACCTGGCTCCTCTTCCGGGCGACAGCGCTGCTGCCTGGGCGAACGCGGATCCGCGCTCTGCTCGGAACCGCCGAGCCGCTCGTCGACCTCTACATCGACGTCGACTCCGAGCGGGATCACATCCGCGGGCCGGTCGACGCGCCGATCACGGTCGTCGAGTACGGCGACTTCGAGTGCCCGTACTGCGGGCAGGCCGAACCGGTCGTCCGCGAGCTCCTGCGTGAGTTCGGCGACGTGCGCTACGTCTGGCGGCACCTGCCGCTGAACGACGTCCACCCACGCGCTCAGCTTGCGGCGGAAGCTGCCGAGGCCGCGGCCGATCAGGGCGCCTTCTGGGAGCTGCACGACCTCCTGCTGGCACACCAGGATGCGCTCAACCCGGACGATTTGGTCGCCTACGCCGAGGAGCTGGGGCTCGACGCCGAGCGGTTCATGGGCGACCTGAGCGAGCACCGAAGCGCGGTGCGGATCGCTGAGGACGTCGACAGCGCCGACCTCAGCGGGGTCTCGGGCACTCCGACGTTCTTCATCAACGGCCGCCGCCACCACGGCGCCTACGACATCAACACGCTGTCGGCGGCCGTGCGCGTAGCCGGCGCACAGGCTTTCGCCACTGTGAGCAAGGACTAGTGGAGCTCGCCCTGGCGCCTGCGGCGGCGGCCGCCGTCATCGCCGGTCTCGGCTACGAGCTACGTCTTTTTGGTCCGCCGCGATGTCCCGCCACCCTGACTCCGTCGTGACCGAGGTCGTGCTCGTCCGGCACGGGGAGACGGAGTGGAGCCGGACCGGGAAGCACACCGGGCGCACCGACATCCCGTTGACCGAACGAGGCCGCGAGCAGGCTCGCGCGGTGGGGGCGGCCCTTGAGTCTCGGCGGTTCGCGCGCGTGCTGACGAGCCCGCTCGAACGGGCCGCTGAGACGTCCCTGCTCGCGGGCTTCGGCGATGTAGCTGAGCCGCGCAACGAGCTGATGGAGTGGGACTACGGCGACTACGAGGGGCGGAAGACCGTCGACATCCGCGGGGAACGGCCGGGCTGGACGCTCTGGCAGGACGGTGTCCCCGGAGGGGAAACCGCTGCCCAGGTAGGCGCCCGCGTCGATCGCGTGATCCGGGAGCTTCGCGCGTTGGACGGCGACGCTGCTGTCTTCGGGCACGGACATCTCCTGCGCGTGCTCGCGGCGCGTTGGCTCGGCCTCGAGCCGACCGCGGGGCAGCTCTTCGCGCTCGACCCCGCCACGATCAGCGTCCTCGGCTACGAGCGCGAGACCCCCGTGCTGCAAAGCTGGAACAAAGCGCTGTGAGACTTAGGCGGAGGCGAGCGCGCGCCGGCGGTTGAAGCGCTCGACGCGCCCGCCCGTCGCCGCCGTGCGGTCGCGCCCCGTGTACGCGGGATGGCAGCTCGAGCAGACCTCGAGCGAGATCGATTCCGCCGTCGAATGGATGCTGAACGACGTGTCGCAGTTCGAGCAGCGCACGTCGATGAGATGGAGAGTCGGATGCTGCGTCATGAGGTTCCTTCCTTAGTCGAGAGGCGGCGTCGCGCGTCGGCGTCGCACGGCCCACTGATCTAAACGTCCAGCGAAGCGCGGTTGTTCCGTTCCTAGTCGGCAGCGAGCTCGGCCAGCCGCTGCTCGAGGAAGCGACGCTCGGCGTCCGAGTGGACGAGCTCGAGCGCGCGGTCGTATGCAGCGCGGGCGTCGTCGAGGCGATCGAGCCGCCTGAGTAGCTCCGCGCGCGTCGCGTGGAGGTAGTGATAGCGGTCCAAGTCGAGACCCTCCACCAGGGTGAGCGCGGCCTCCAGCTCGCCCGCTTCGGCGAGCGCGGCCGCGCGGTTGAGCTCGACGACAGAGGAGCCGGTCAAGCGCGCGAGCTCGCCGTAGAGGACGGCGAGCTGCGGCCAGTCCTGTGGCTCCTCCGCGTGCAGCGAGGCGATCGCCGCCTGCAGGACGTACGGACCGCGACCGCCGAGCGCCAGCGCACGATCGAGGGTCGCCCGTCCCTCGACGATCTGCTCCAGATCCCAGAGCGACCGATCCTGGTCGCGGAGAAGAACGACGGTTCCCTCGGCGAACCGCGCGTCGCGGCGGGCGTCGTTGACCAGCATCAGCGCCAGCAGACCTTGCACCTCCGGCTCGTCGGGCATCAGCCCGGCGAGGGCGCGCCCCAGCCGAATCGCTTCGCCCGCGAGGTCTCCCCGGCCGCCGTAGCCCTCGTTGATCGCGACGAACGGCCCGTCGGTGGTCAGCGTCTTGCCGTCCTGCACCCGCACGGTGGTCGCCGTCTCCGGGGCATCGAGCCAGACATCCGCCGGAGTGACGCCGGGGGTCTCGTTGATCGCCTGGTAGGCGCCGTAGACCTCCCTCTGCTCGTCCTCGGTGAGGCGTCCCCAGGCTTCCGTCCCTGGAACCGGGGTGTCGCCTTGGTGGATCAGCAGCATGTACTTCATCGCTTCCTCCTTGTGGGAATGGTCGCCTCTGAGACGAACGGCGCGACGCCCAAAGGACACCTGACTGGGAATGGAGGTGATACGCATAGCTCGTGACGCAAGACCGGAAGGCGGAGATCTTCCAGGACCTCCATCGAGGTGAGCCGTTCGTGATCCCGAATCCATGGGACGCCGGCTCGGCGAAGGTGCTCGCCGCGCTCGGCTTCAAGGCGCTCGCCACGACCAGCTCCGGCTTCGCGTTCACGCTCGGGCGCCTCGACGGGAACGTGACGCTCGACGAGATCGTCCACCACGTAACGATGCTCGACCAGGCGACCGACTTGCCGCTCTCGGTGGACCTCGAGAACGGCTACGGGCCGAAGCCGGAGAGCGCCGCGCTCGCCGTCCAGCGGGTCGCCGAGGCCGGAGCTGTCGGCGGCTCGATCGAGGACTACGATCCCGGCGGCTTCCTCTACGAGCTTCCGCAGGCCGCCGAGCGCGTCGAAGCCGCCGCGGAAGCGGCCCGAGCTCTCGGCTTTCCGTTCCTGCTCACCGGCCGGGCCGAGAACCACCTCCGCGGCAACCCCGACCTCGACGACACGATCTCGCGGCTCCAGGCCTATGAGCAGGCCGGGGCGGACGTGCTCTACGCGCCCGGCCTGAGAAGCATCGAGGAGATTCGAGCCGTTTGCGGTTCGGTCACGAAGCCTGTGAACGTCCTCGCCGTGCCCGCTCTGTCGGTGGGCGAGATCTTCGAGGCCGGCGCCCAGAGGGTCAGCGTCGGCGGCGCCCTCACGTGGGTCGCGGCGAGTGCGATGGCGGCCGCCGCCGAGGAGATGCGCGACCGGGGCGAGCTCTCGTCTCTCGCGTCGAGGGCGCCACTCGACGAGTGGCTCGCCTGACGCGGTCAGTTACCCCAGAGCGGCCGGACTTCGATCGTCCCGTTCTGGGCGGCGGGGTGCCCGGCCGCGACCTCCACGGCCTCCTCCAGGCTGCCGCATTCGATGATATCGAAGCCACCGACGACCTCCTTGGTCTCGGCGAACGGACCATCGGTCACGAGCGCTTTCCCGCCACGTACGCGGATGGAGCGTGCTCGGCGCGGCGGAGCCAGCTGGTCGCCGGCGACCCAGATTCCGCGCGCCTGAACATCGTCGAGCCAGGGGAACCTCTCTTCCTCCCGGGTTTCAGTCGGGTCGGGCTCGGTCTGGGCGTCCATCCTCTCGGCGTCCCAACAGATCAACATCATGTATTTCATCGTCGCTCCCTTGTTCGTTCGGTCTCCAGCCTACGAATGGATGACGAACGCGTCGGACGGAGATCGACAAATCGCACACGCGATGAGTTTCGGGCCGCGGCGCCGGTCTTAGAGACAGGGGCATGGCGCACGCGAATCCTCTCGTCCACCTCGAGCTCCGCACGGGCAACCTGCCGCGTGCGTGCGCCTTCTACACGGGGCTGTTCGGCTGGCGGGCAGAGACCGTCCACGCCGGCTCCGGCCGCTACTTGACGCTCACGCTCGGCGATCGCATCGAGGGCGGCGTCGTCGAGCACGACACTGAGCACCCGTTCTGGCTGCCTTACGTCGAGGTGGCCGACGTTGCCGAGGTGACCGAGCGCGCGCACCTACTCGGCGCCTCGGTTTGCCTGCCGCCGCGCGAAGGTCCGGCGGGCTGGCGAAGCGTGCTGGTCGCGCCTTCCGGCGGCATGCTCGCGCTCTGGCAGACGAAGAGCTGAAGCGACGCTCAGCGCCGATCCGGCGCGGCGTGCTGGGCCAGGCGGTACAGGCGGCGCGGGCCGGGCAGCCCGCGGAGCTCGTGCTCCCCGGCATCCTCGAGGTGAAGGCTCGATCCTTCGAGCAACGCGACAGAGGCATCCGAGAGAAGGACCTCTCCGGGCTGGGCGAGGGAGGCGATCCGAGTCGCCGCGTGCACGGCCACGCCGCGGAGATTGCCCGCTTGCCGTTCGACCTCGCCGGAATGGATTCCCGCGCGGATCTGGAGGCCGTCGTGTTCGGCAGCCTCCGCAATCGCAGCCGCGCAGCGCACCGCACGAGACGCGCCGTCGAACATGGCCAGGAAGCCGTCCCCTGTGGTGTTGACCTCGACGCCGCGGAACCGGTCGAGCTCGCCCCGGACGCGATCGCCATGGGCGCCGAGGAGGGACTTCCAGCGGGCGTCGCCCAGGCGCGCGACGACGGCCGTCGAGCCGACGATGTCGGTCACGAGCAACGTCGCCACGACGCGCTCACCCACCTCCGGAGGCTTGCCCCAGCCGCGGACGCCCGCGAAGTCGATCGTCACGCACGGCTCGTCGCCGACGACGCGCGCGTTGTGGCCCGGAAGCACCTCGAACGCATCTCCGGGGCTGAGGACCCGCACGGCGCCGTCGTCCGTCTCTATCTGCATCCGCCCTGAGACCACCCAGCCCCGATGGTGGAAGAGACAACTCGGCGTGCCGGCCACCGGCCTGACGTGTTCGGCCCAGCTCCATCCCGGCTGGTGCGTCGTCCGTCCGAGGTGGACCTCGCCGAGAATTACGACCTCCTCACGGGCCAGCGGCAGCGTGACGACCTCGTCGGGCTCGTCGAAACGCTTGGAGATCACGCCGGGCATAGCGCCATCACACTAGGCGACTGTCTGCGCCGTGTGCCGAAGGATCTCCGGCACGACCGCGTCCCACACTGCGCGCGGCAGCTCGTGGCCCATCCGCTCCAGCCGGACCAGTCGAGCGCCGGGGATCTCCCGTTCGAGTGCGAGCGCGTGGCCGATTTGGAAGAAAGGATCCTCCGTGCCGTGGAGGACGAGGGTCGGCACCCGGATCTCGCCGAGCCGCTCGCGCCAGCCCTGTCCTTCGTCGGCGAGCAGCCAGTGGTTCTTCATGCTCGCGGCCATGTCTGTCGTGCGATCGAAGCTCCGCCCGGCGAGCTCCCGCCGCTCGGCTTCCTCGAACGGGCGCGAGCGCGCCGCGTACACGCGCTCGTCCTCGACGAGGTAGTCGACGACCGCCTGGCGATCAGACCAGTCGGGCTCGGGTGGGGGGTGGGCGAAGTGCGCACGGAGGTCGTCCGACATCCCCGGGAGGTCGGCGCCGGTCCCCGGGCTCGTCGAGATCAGCGTGAGCGACGCAACCCGGTCCGGGTAGTCGAGGGCGAGGACCTGGGCGATCCCGCCGCCCGCCGAAAACCCGACGATGTGAGCCGGGCTCACTCCGAGCGCGTCGATCAGGCCGGCGGCATCGGCGTCGAGGTCGTCGCCCGTGTATCCCGGCGCTCCCGGCGGGTAGGCCACAGAGCGACCGGTGTCTCGGTGGTCGTAGCGGATCACGAAGCGCGAGCCGGCCGCGAGCCGCTCGCAGAACTCGTCTTCCCAGTGCAGCATGGAGGCCGAAAGGCCCATGACTAGGAGCACGGGCGGATCGTCGGCACTGCCGAAGGTCTGGGCGCAGAGCTCAACCCCGTTGACCTCGACCATCTTCTCGCTCGACTTCATCGGGCTCCGTTGGCCCGGAGCACGGACAGCGCCCGCACCGTCGCGTAGCCGCGCCACTCGAGCGCTGCCGCGGGCGAGTAGCTCTGGAAGTCGACCGTCCAGCCTCCGTCCTCACTCTGCTCGGCGGCCTCCGGTGCCGTCTCGGGAGCGATCTCCTCGAAGACCTCGAAGGCGTGCAACGCCGCGGGCAGGCTCTCCCGCGCCCGTAGATCGGACTTGAGGCCGCGCCCGTAGCCGCCGTCGGGATTGCGGTAGGCACGGAGGGCGGCGAGGGCGGGCTCCGGACCTGCTCCGTCGAAGAGCAACTCGAAGCGCCGCCGGTTGAGCAGGCGGGCGTGCGTGGTCGTGAAGCTGCGCACGGCGGCCAGGCGTTCTCTCATCATCCAGTGTGACCGACTGGACGCGCGAAACTCATCGCGGCAGGATGCTCCCTGATGGCCTACGACGAGGAGCTTGCCGGCCGCATCCGCGAGTTGCTCGCCGGCGAGCCGGACGTGACGGAGAAGAAGATGTTCGGCGGGCTTGCGTTCTTGATCGGCGGCAACATGGCTGTCGGCGCCAGCGCCCAGGGCGGGATCCTGGTGCGCGTCGATCCGGAGGAGTCCGACACGCTCGTGGGGCAGACGAACGCGAGTCCGATGGAGATGCGCGGCCGGGAGATGCGAGGCTGGCTGCGAGTCGCCGCCGATGACCTCGGCAGCAAGCGCGAGCTCACCAAATGGGTCGAGCGCGGCAGGAGCTACGCGCGCTCCCTGCCCGCCAAGTAAGCGCTCCCTGCTGGAGTCACCGACCGGATCAGGACGTAAGCGCGGGAACGCGTCGTCCTGCGGCCGAGCATTCGATGAGTGTCGCCAGGCGCTTCGCGCGCGTTTCCGGGCGCTTCGCGCTCACGACCCAGAACGTCGCGAGCTGCCGGTACGAAACGGACTGGTTGCTGAACCACGCCCACGCAGCTTCGTGCGCGCGGAAGGCCGCTTCCTGCTCGCCGTCGAACGTTGCCTCGTGCCGGCGCTCGTAGGAATAGACCGCTGACCGATCGTCACGCCGCGCCGCGAACGCTGCCTCGCCTGCCGGTGTCATTCGTCCCTGTGCGCGCAGCTCCGCGACCTTCGCGATGTTGACAGCGCTCCAATTGCTGTCGCGCCTCCGGGGCGTGAACCGCTGACGGTGGCGCTCCTCGTCGATCCGCTGCACCTTGCCGTCGATCCAGCCGAAGCAGAGCGCCTCCGCGACTGCCTCCGGCCACGTCATCGTTGGCTTGCCGGTTGCCTTCTTGTAGTACCCGACCCAGACCTCTGACGCGGTCTCGTGGTGCTCCTCGAACCAGGCGCGGAACTCTGCCGGCGTTGCGAAGAACGTGGCTTCCATGCTCGCCCCCTCGTTTTCGAGCAGCGGCCGGGCGGCTCAACGGTATCGATCACGCTCAACCCGCTCCGGAAGCCTGGTCAGCCGGTGAGGCTAGTGGCTAAATCCTTCCGCCGGTCGTAAAACCTCGGTCTGCTCTGCGGGCTTCGCGTACGCCTCCACGAAGCCCTGTCGCCAGCTCGGGTAGCGCGGTGTCCAGCCGAGCTCTCGCTTGACCCTTGCGTTCGAGGCGCCGCGGGCCTCGGTTCCCAGCATGACCGCCACCTCGCCCGCGAGCATCTTCGCGAGCCAGATCGGGACGTGGCGGGGCGGCTTCGCACCGAGCACGTCTGCGAGCACGGGCAGCCACTCGCGTACCGGCGCGGGCTCGTCGTCCACGATGTTGTAGATCGCTGGGCCCTCGTGCTCGAGCGCGAGCACCGTCGCGGCGGCGGCATCATCGAGGTGAATGAACGAAGAGAACCCACCGCCGTCACCAACGATCGGGAACCGCCGCTTGCGGACGGGCTCAACCAGCGCGTCGTTGTGAGCGCCGTAGAAGCCGCCGTAGCGAAGCCCGATTCCCCCGGCCTCTGTCATGGCCTGTTCGAGATAGTTCAGCGCGGCAATGGTCTCGCGCATGCCCTCCAGCGGAGCGGGATCGAGTGGGTCCAATAGCGCGTCGGTGCCCTCCGTCCGCAGCCCGTTCGTTCGCTCGAAGCTGCGGTCGAGGTTCCTAGAGAAGTTGACGTCCGCCAGAGCGGTCGCCTGGTGGACGATCGCGTCGGGCTCGGCTTCGAGCACTGCCAAGCGCACCTCCCGTGGAGCGAGTGCGTCGAGGACGACCGCCTCGGCCCCGAGCTGTCGAATCC
>JBOHAU010000003.1:0-3163 GCA_050698015.1 Gaiellaceae bacterium | reverse complement strand
GTCTGTATGTACTCGCGCGCGCGCGTAGGCGTGACGCGATGGTCGCGCTCGGCATGGTCGCGGTGGTGTGCACGCCCTTCTGGTACAGCGACCTCGTCCTCGCCGGGCGGTTCGACGTCGGCGTCGGCAGCGGCGGCAAGAAGCTCGTCGGGCCGTTCGCCGTGCTCGAGTATCTCGGTCGCGTCGCGGGCGATTTCACGGCCGGCTTCACGATCGCGCTCGCAGCCGTGCTGGTCCTGGCCGCGATCGGCGCCTGGCGGCTCTGGGTCGAGAACCGTTCCGGGGCGATCCTGACGGCGTGCGTCCTCATCGTGCCCACGCTCGCGCTGACGTTGGCCGACCTCGGCGACTCGACCTCGCCGGAGTCACGCCACCTCGTCTTCGTCCTGCCCTTCTTCGCCTACCTCGTCGCCCTCGGGCTGATCGAAGCGGCCCGCGGCCGACGGTCCGTCCTCGTCGTCGCGACCGCTGCGTTGCTCGCCGCCGAGGTCGCCTGGGGCTGGGACAAGACACCTGCGCTCTACGAGGGCGAGCCGCCCACGCGCGTCGAGGCCCGCCATGCCGCCTCTGCGTGGCTCGCCTCGGACGGTCGCCCCGACGACGTCCTCTTCGGGTATGAGCCGCTCTACCTCGGAGCCTGGGAGCGAGACCGGTCGGGTTTCTCGAACACGGTGGTCCCCAGGGCAGATGCGAAGCTCGCGCTCGACTCTCTTCAAGCGGCGCCGGCCCTCGGCCGCGGTGTCTGGGTCTTCGACGCGAGCGACACGAACAACTTCACACAGAGCATGGAGATCCCGCTGCGCTACCCAACGCGGAAAAGGCGCTTCGAGGCGCGGGTGTTCGGGCCCTTCCTCATCATTCGCAGTCGAGAGCCCACCGGCTCGGTGAAGGTGTTCCTCGAGCAGGCGCGGGCCGCGGAGCTCGTCGGCAAGTCGCTCTACATCGGCGACGCGGACATCAACCTCGTCACCGTCGATCGAGCGCGTGCGCGGCTCAGCCGCCCGGATTAGCAGCTTCGCGCTCGAGCGTTTCCTGATGACATGGTGCGTCCTCGAACGCCGCCAGGCCCGCGGCGTGTCGCGAGGCTTTCTTCGCACGGCGACGCCTCGCGGCCGCGATCACGGCCGAGGCCCCGACCAGGCCGCCGATCACGAAGGAGCGCACTCGTTCGGCTCGGCGCTCGTCGCCGTCCATGGGACGATTGTACGCGTGTTGATCTGCACCCTGGGCGACCTGCTCCTCGACGTGATCGTGCTCACTCGCGATGCCGCCGGACCGGACCAGGAGGGCACGGTCGAGACGCGTGTCGGCGCGGGCGGGCAGTCGGCCAACGTCGCCGCCTGGGCGTCCGAGCTGGGCGCGGAGGCGCGATTCGTCGGCAAGCGAGGTAGTGACGGAGCCGCGGAGCTGGCGGCTCGCGAGCTGGAGGGGCGCGGCGTCGAGCTGCTCGGAGCGGTCGACGACGGGCGCGGCGGCGTCGTCGTCTCGCTCGTCTCGCCGGACGGGAGCCGCACCATGCTCTCCGACCGCGGGGTGGCGCCGCTACTGAGGGCCGAGGAGCTCGAGACTCGTTGGTTCACCGGTTGCGACTGGCTCCATCTGTCGGGCTACTCACTCCTGCGCCGCCCGATCGACGAGGCCGCCGCGAAGGCGACCGGTGCCGTCCAGGCCCAGAGTGGGCGGATCAGCGTCGACCTGGCCTCGGCGTCGGGAATCGCCGAGTACGGGCCGGAGCGGTTGCGCAGGAGGCTCGAGCTCCTCCGGCCCGAGCTCGTGTTCGCGAACGAGGCCGAGCTGGCCGCGATCGGGGGAGAGGTCCCCGGGACGCTCGTGCTCAAGCGCGGTCGCGACGGGTTCATCGTCGGCGGCGCCGATTACGCAGCCGCGCCCGCCGAGGTAGTCGACACGACGGGGGCAGGCGACGCGCTGGCGGCCGGCTACCTCGTCGGCGGGCCGGAGCTGGCCGCCACCGCCGCGGCGCGTTGCGTCGGCCGGCTGGGCGCGATGCCCGAGTCCCGCGGCTGATTGTTAAGGCTTCGGGCTCCGTAGTCCCCCGCTCGATCGCTCAGTACCGGTCCCGATGCCCTTTCGCCGCCGGTTGGCGACGATCTGTCCAAGAGGTGAAGATCATGATCAAGCGGCGGTTTATCCATGTAGCCCGTTCGTACGCGATCTTGATGACGCTCGTCGGTCTTCTCGTCGCAGCCTCGGCTGGTGCAGCGCCGAGTCGAGCGACGACCAGTCTCGTGAAGCCCCGCACGCTCGTCATCGAGCACGGGAGGATCTACAAGTTCGCGCAGGACGGCGACTTCATCACCTGGATCGGTGGACGCGACTACATCGTCCACCTGCGCAGCGTGTCGGGACACGGCAGTTGGGTCCTCGGCAATGCTGGGCCCGGAGGGGCGGTTGGGTCTCAAGGCCCATCCACGCTGGTCCTCGGCGGCAAGAGGGCTGTCTGGGTCAAGTACGCAGGCGTCATGACCCGGGAGGCGGGGATCTACACGTCGAAGCCCGGACAGAAGAAGCCGACACTCGTGGACGCACTCGGTGTAAGTGATTCGAGTGGCACGTACCTCGCCGGCCTCGCTGCCGACGGTGAGCAGACGATCGTCTACGGAGACGCGTACCTGAGATGCACTGACCTGACGAACTGCAGTGGCAGCCAATGGTCACTCGCGGGCGGCGGAGTCCACCGCATCGCCGGAACGAAGTCGTACCCGATCCGCGGCATCCCGCCGGCGTTCGCGATCGCGGCCTCCGTCCGCCGAGTCGCGGTGGTACCGGCGGCGGTGTCGAACGACCATCCAGCTGCGGCGCCGAACGGGCCTGTCAACGTGTACAACCTGTCCGGCCGCCGACTCGCCCGTGTCGTCCCACAAGGGACGGTCCGCGACGTCGCGCTCTCGTGGCCGAACCTCGCGGCCCTCGTGGCACGGGCTGACGGCACGACAGTGATCGAGCGCTATGACGCCGCGAAAGGCAAGCTCGTTGGCACGACGACGATGCCCGGCGCTAGGGACCTCGCGATCGGCACGGGCGGCATCGTCTTCCGCGTCGGCAACACGATCTACACGATTCGTGCCGGAAAGACCGCAGTTCTGTGGCGCGCGACGACTACGCCGATCGGACTCTCGATCGAGGGCAAGCGGGTCGCCTGGGC
>JBOHAU010000002.1:0-32828 GCA_050698015.1 Gaiellaceae bacterium | reverse complement strand
TCCTCGCCCGGCTCGAGGCCCGGCCCCTCGTCTAGAACGGTCAGGTAGACCTCCTTGCCGTCACGTCCGCATTCGACGGTGACGACGCCGCCGGGCGAGTAGTTGAGCGCGTTCTCGATCAAGTTGTCGAGCACGATCGCGAGGTCCTCCTCGGATGCGCTGGCAACGGCGTTGCCGCTACAGATCGTCGCCAGCTCGTGACCACTGCTCCGAGCTCGCTCGGTCCAGCGCTCCTCCGCCTGCTCCACCGCGGCGCTGAGTGACACCGCTGCGCGCGCCGTCGGCCGGTCGCCCTCCCGAGCGAGAGTCAGCAGCGCAGTCAAGAGCTGCGCGAGGCGCTGGACCTCCTGCTCGGCCGCCTCGAGCTCCGGGCCGAGCTCGGGGCCTGCCTTGAGCGCCGCCGCCTCGAGGCGCAACCGCAGGCCGGTCAGCGGCGTCCTGAGCTGGTGCGAGGCGTTGGCGACGAACTCCCGCTGCGCCTCGAGCACCTGTCCCAACCGCTCGGTCATGTCGTTGAACGCATGCGCGACCTCGCGGTGCTCGGTGGAGCCCTCCGGCTCGGCCCGTGCCTGGAGATCGCCGGCCTCGACGCGACGGGCTGCCGCCGCGAGCCGCTGGAGCGGCCTGGCCAGCGACCCGGCCAGAAACCAGGCGAACGCGAGGCCGAGAACGAGCGCGATCACGCCGATGCCGATCAGGCCGAGCACGTCGCGGCGGACCCGCCGGTCGATCGCTTCGACGTTCTGCGTCACGCGCACCGCGCCGCCCTCCACGACGGGGACTGCCGTGTACAGCAGCGACTCGCCCAGCGTCTCGCTGAACCGGCGTCCCTGAGAAATGCGCCCGTCCTGGAGAGCAGTGCGGATCTCCGGCCGGTCGGCGTACGAGCTGGGCGTCGACTCGGCGGAGTCGGCCACGAGTTGACCCGCCTCGTCGACCACGATCACGCGGCCGCCGAGATCCTGGGCCGCTTCCTCCGACAGCCGCTGCAGGTCGTCGGCGTCGTCCATGCGCCCCGATGCGCTGGCGGCGACCAGCTGGGCCTGGGCCGCCGCCTGGCCCTTCACCTCGGCATCCACCCGCCGGGCGACATTGAGGACGAGCGGGACCTCGAGCGCGACGATCACGAGGATGAGGACGTACGCGAACGCCGCCAGCAGACGGGTGCGGAGGCTCATAGCTCGTCGGCCGAGGCAAAGCGGAAGCCCACGCCGCGGACCGTGTGGATGTAGCGCGGCGAGGCCGGGTCGTCGTCGAGCTTCTTGCGCACCCCGCTGACGTGGACGTCGAGCGTCTTCGTCGAGCCGAACCAGTTGGTGTCCCAGACCTCGTCGATCAGCCGCTCGCGCGTGACGACCGAGCCCGCGTTCTCGATCAACAGTCGCAGGAGGTCGAATTCCTTGCGGCTCAGCTCCAGCTCCTTCCGCCGGAAGGTGGCGCTGCGGCGAGCCGGGTCGAGCCGCACCTCGCCGATCTCGCTCGCCCCTTCCACCTTGCGCTCGCCCGCCTCCGCGGCTCGGCGGAGCACGGCGCGAACCCTGGCGACGAGCTCGCGGGCGCTGAACGGCTTCACGACGTAGTCGTCGGCGCCGAGCTCGAGGCCGGCGACGCGATCAGCCTCCTCGCCGCGGGCGGTCAGCATGATGGTCGGGACGCGCGATCTCGCCCGCAGCTCCCGGCAGACGTCGAATCCGGAGCCGTCCGGAAGCATCACGTCGAGCAAGACGAGGTCAGGCTTGACGCGGTCGGCGAGCTCCAGCGACTCGCCGGCCGTCGCGGACACAGCAGTGTCGAAGCCCTCGCGGTGGAGGGCTTCGACAAGCGGCGTGGTGATCGATTCCTCGTCCTCGACGAGGAGAATCGTCCTTCTGCCGAGTTGCATGTCCGTGGTTCTACCCGTTAGCGGGCGACGAAGCTCCCGCGCATCCCGTCCTGGGCGTGGTCGCTGACGCCGCACCAATACGAGTAGCGGACCCCCTTCTTCAGCCGGGCGGTCAGCGTCGCCGCGCTGCCGACGCCGAGGACGCGGGTCTTCCAGCGCTTGCCGCCGCCGCGGAGCCAGAAGTCGTGGCCCTCGTCGCCGTTGTTCCGGACGACGAACCTCACGAGGCCGGACTTCGGCCGAGCCGACAGCGAGATGCGGCCGTCGACCTCGTTGACGCGCACCGTCTGGGTCGCGCCCGTCCCCAGCGCCGGGATCGCGAGAGCGACCATCGCGATCGCCGACGCGAACAGAACTCCGATCGTCTTCTTCATCTGTTCGTTCTCCTCTGGGTCGGTGGGTTGCTAGCCGCGGCCCGAGTTCGAGCCGGAGCGGTCCTCGCCGTGGTCGTCGTGGCCACGGTCGTCGCTGCCGCGATTCGGGCCGGACCGGTCGTCGTTCCGGTCGTCATCCCCGCCGCGGTCGTCGCGACCGCGGTTGTCGTCGTCAGCGGCGGCCCCGCCGGTGCAGCGCGGGTCGTTCGCGTGCTCGACCTCGTCGCAGGGACCGCTCAAGTCCTCGCCGGTTTCGCCGAGCGTCGTCGTCGTCTCGTTCGTGGTCGTGCCGAGCCTCGTGGTGTCGTTCGTCGTCGTGCCGTTGGTGGTGGTGATGCCGGTCGTCGTCGAATCGTCCGGCGACGAGTCCGTGATCGCGCCGCCGGCGAGCGCACCGCCGGCCGCCAGGAGCACGAACGCGGCAATGCCGATCACGAGCTTGGTCATGTGGCCTCCTTTGGTCATGGGCACAGGCTCGCGGACGGCCACCCAGCAGCCGGGCAAGGCTGCACCAGCCCGAGTGAAAACCTTGGTTAAGCCTTGGTAGGTCCGTCGCCGGGGAGGCGAATGCCCTCCGCCAGGCGTCTGAGGGCCGGGACCGGGTCGGCCTCCGGCCGGGCGAGCAGCAGCACGGCGCCGTGGCCGTCTCCGGCGAGGGCATCGACGAGGAGCTGGAGGCCGAGTGCCAGCGCAAAGGCCTTGTGCGCCTGGTCTCCTCCGAACGGCACGAGCTCGTCCTCGGATGCCAGTCCGGCAATGACGTCGCCGTAGGTCGCCCGCCCCATCGAGACGTCGGTGACGATCGGCTCGCCCGCCGAGCTCGGGATCGCGATCGAGAGCGGATTCGTCCCGGCGAGCGGCGGCCCGCCCTCGGGATGGCCGAGTCGCGGCGGCGACGTCGCGGTCACGAGCGCGACGAACCCCGCGTTCGCGAGCTTTCGCGTCCAGTGGCCGAGCATCCCGGTGGGGAAGCAGTTCGAAGCGACGACGAGACGCGCTCGGTCGGGCGGCGAGGCGATCTGCGCGCCGCAGATCTCCGCGAGCGTGAGGTAGCCGAGCGTCCCGTCGCCCTCCCAGCGCTCGAAACCGTTTTCGGCGACGAGCCGCTTCGGGCGCGCACCGGGATCGAGGTCCTGCTCGGCGAGCCAATCGATCCGCGCGAGCCCGTGGCTCGGCTTGCCCCGTTGCTCGGCGTCGAGGAAGTGGGCGGCGAGGATCTCAGCGTCGCGGTCGGCGAAACCGAGGGCGACGAGACGGGCCTTAGGTTCGTGCGCCTGCAAGCGGGAGGGACTTGGTGATGCCGAGCCCCTCCTCCCGGCGCGTCTCCGAGATGCGCTCGGCGAGCTCGACAATCGCGCGGCTGGCCTCCGCCTCGGGCTGTTCCCAGACCAGCGGCTCTCCCCGGTCAGCCGCTTCGCGCAGAGCCGGGTCGAGCGGGATCTGGCCGAGCAAGGGCACGCCGATCTCGCGAGCCAGCGCCTCGCCGCCGCCGGCGCCGAACAGCTCCTCGCGGCTTCCGACCAGGTACGACATGTTCTCGACCGCCCCGACAAGCCGCATGTTCGTCTTCTCGGCCATCTGCGCGGCCCGGACCGCGACCTGCTGGGCTGCCGGCTGCGGCGTGGTGACGACGACGACCTCGGCGCGCGGAAGCAGCTGCCCCAGCGAGATCGAGACGTCCCCTGTTCCCGGAGGCATGTCGACCACCAGCGTGTCGAGCTCGCCCCAATGGACGTCGGAGAGGAACTGCTCGAGCGCCTTGTGCAACATCGGGCCGCGCCACATCACCGGGGCGTTGTCCTCGAGGAAGAAGCCGATCGACATCAGCTTCAGGTCGTCGCGAACCGGTGGGACGATCATCCGGTCGACCACGACCGGTCGCTGGTGGACGCCGAGCATGTGCGGGATCGAGTGCCCGTAGACATCGGCGTCGAGCACGCCGGTCCGCTGGCCGAGGCGCGCGAAAGCCGCCGCCAGGTTCGCGGTCAGCGTCGACTTGCCGACGCCGCCCTTTCCGCTCGCGATCGCGATCACGCGGGTCGAGCGGTCGAGGGAGATCCCCTTCGTGCGCGGCGAGACACCGCCACGAAGCCGCGTCGTCAGCGCCGCCTTCTCCTCCGGGCTCATCACGTCGAACTCGAGCGAGACGGACTCGATGCCGGGAAGCGGGAGGAGCTCCCGCTGCACCTGCTCCTCGAAGCTGTGGCGAAGCGGACAGCCGGGGACGGTGAGCGCGATCGTCACCGCGGCGTGGCTGCCCTCGATGTCGACGCCACGGACCATCCCGAGCTCGGTGACGGGCTTGCGGAGCTCCGGGTCGATGACCCGGGCGAGAGCCTCGGTGATCTGGTCAGGCGTGGGCTGCATCGCGTAAAGCCTAGACACCCACACCTTGGTGGGGAATCCCGGTGCCCACCACGAGCCCTCCTTCCATGCGTGTTAGGGCACAAACCCTCAAGTAGCCTCAAGGGGGTCTGACCCCACGACACGGCCCGGCGGGACGGAGGGCTCAGCCTTCAGCGGCGAGTCCCAGCAACTCTTTGAGCTTCAACCCGTTCTTGACCGCGTAGGCGTTCCAGTCGTTGTTGAAGTACGCGTACACGTCGTGGCCCGCGTCCCGCCAACCGGCTATGCGCTCCGCCCACTCCTCCAGCTCGCGGTCGGAGTAGTTTCCTCCGCGCCCGCGCGAGCCGTGGTGAAAACGGAGAAACGTCCAGTCGGTCGTCAGCTCCAGGGCGCGAAACGGGTACTTCGGGCTGTCTGGGAACACGAGCGCGACTCCGTGCTCGCGCAGCAGTCGGTAGACCTCGTCCACGTACCAGCTCGGCTCGCGGAACTCGAAGGCATGGCGACCCTCCGGGAGCGCGTCGAGCGCCGAAGCGAGCCGCTCAGGGTCGCGCTTGAAGGTCGGCGGCAGCTGCCACAGCACCGGTCCCAGCTTCGGCGAGCGCGCCAAGGGCTCGATCCGCTCGTAGAAGCGGCGGAGCCCGCTCTCGAGGTCCGTGAGCCGTCGGATATGGGTCAGGTAGCGGCTCGCCTTGACGGCGAACAGGAACCGGGGCGGGCTCTGCTCGACCCACCCCTGCACGGCCGAGACGGTCGGCAGGCGGTAGAAGGTGGTGTTGATCTCGACGGTGTCGAAGAGCGTCGCGTAGTGCTCGAGCCAGCGCTTCGGCGGCAGTCCCTTTGGATAGACGCGCTCGCGCCAGTGGGGGTAGTTCCAACCCGAGCAACCGATGCGGACTTCCGTCACATGACGAGGATCTCCGCCAAACGGTCTCTTAACTCCTCCGTCGGCGCGGCGACGACCAGCGACCGTGGCGCGGTGTTGAGCGGCGCGACGTCCCAGGGGCCGGCGTCGGCGAAGGCGATCGGGAGGCCGCACTCGCGCACGACGAGCTGCGCAGCGGCGATGTCGACCGCCCGGGCGGCGCGAAGCGAGCAGACGGCGTCGACCCGTCCTGCAGCGAGCTGACAGAGGGAGAGGGCGAGCGAGCCCATGATCCGGAACCGGTCCGCGTAGCCAACCAGCGCCTCGGCCTTGTCCGCGACCGACGCCGACAGCGTTCCTTCGAGCGCGAGGATCTCGACCTTGTCCTTCGGCCTGACCTCACCCAGCGGTTTCCCGTCGAGCTGGGCGCCACCGCCCTTCGTCGCCGTCCACTCCTCGCCCGTCCCGAAGTCGTAGAGGTAGCCGAAGGATACGTCTCCCATCGCCGCGCCGCTCGCGACGCCGATCGATAGACAGAAGTGTCGGAGCCCGCGCTTGGCGTTGATCGACCCGTCGATCGGATCGACAACGACGCGGGTCGGAGAATCGCCGAAGGCCCGCTCGCCGAGCTCCTCGGAGACGAGCAGGAACTCCTCTCCCGTGCGCTGGAGCTCTTCGAGCCGGCGAACAACGGCACGCTCGGCCGCGTCGTCGATCGCGGTCGTGTCGTCGCCGCCCACGCCCGTCGCGAGCACCGGCTCGCGCTCGCTGCGCGTCGGCAGCTCTTGGAGCACAGCGCGGATGTCTGCGGCCGCGGCGCGGCAGACATCGAGCCAGGGATCCACTACGCCGGGTGGAACAAAAGGCCGGAGAGCAGCTTGGGATAGAAGTAGGTCGTCTTCTGCGGCAGGGTCTGGCCGGCCTCGGCGAAGCGGAAAACGTCCTCGATCCGCGTCGGGCGGACGATGAAAGCACCGCCCGCCCGTCCATGTTCAACCGCTTCCACGGCCTCATCGATGGACGGCGTGTACGTGACCGGTCCCGTAACGAGCGACTCGACCAACTGAACGTCGAGATCGCCTTGCCTCCCGTGGATCAACTCCGGTCCAGCGCGGCGATACAGCACTGTCGCCGCGCGATCCATTGGTCTGGCGTTGAGCTGGTCGACCGCGTCGTGCACCTCCTTGAAAGGCTCGCCGCCTGCCCCATTCACCTCATCCGCGATGCGATGGGTCGGGAAGATCATCAGACCGGGATCGGCGGTCGAGACGAGCACGACAGGGATCGCGTCGGCGCCGTAGGAAAGCGCGGTCTCATAGCGGTGGTGACCGTCGGCGATCAGCAGCTGCTTGTCGGCGAACGCCTCCTCGATCCCGTTCGGCGCGATGCGCCACAGCTTCGTGCCTTCGGCCTCGAGGTCGGGTGGGCCGGTGGGAAACGTGAACGGCGGCTCGCCGTCGTACAGCAAGAAGATCGGCTCGAAGTGAACGCCGGTCGCGCGCAGAAGCCGCAGACGTCCTTCCTTGGGCCCGGCGTGGGTTCGCTCGTGCGGCAGCACAACGCGGTTCTCGTAGGCCTCGGGCCGGAGCGAGGCGAAGAGCCCGCGCCGCGTCCGGTCGACGCCGTCCGGGCCGACGTACTCCTGCTCCAGCGCCCAGAACGACGGAGCATCCTCCCACACGATCGCGCCGTCGGACTGCCACTCGCCCCAGAGGCGCTCGGCGTCGGCCTCGTCGTCGGGCAGCGTCAGGTGGACGACGTTCAGGGGGCTGCGGGCCATCAGCTCCTCGCGGCCGGCTTCGTCGATCACGTCGTACGGCGGCGCGACGAGCTCGTCGAGCGGGCCCGCGACCTCCTCGTCGTAGCGGGCGGCCCGGAACGGCTTCACGACGGCCATCGCGGCGAGCGTACCATCCGTTTTCCTCCCTAGACTCGGGCCGTGAGCGCGATCGCCGAGCTCCAGGAGGACCGCGTCGTCGAGGGGGTCTACGCGGTCGCCAGAAAGGAGCGGCGGCGCACCCGGGCCGGCTCGGATTACCTGGCACTGGAGCTGGTCGACCCGAGTGGTCGCATCGAAGCGCGCGTCTGGAGCGACGTGGAGCTGCTCGACGCCCGCTTCGGCGAGGGAGACGCGGTCCGCGTGCTCGGACGCGTGGACAAGTACCGCGATCGCCTTCAGCTCGAGGTTCGCTCGCTCGAGCCGGCCGAAGGTGCGGACGCCGCGGCGCTCACGCCCGGGCTCCGGCGCGACGTGGACGAGCTCGACGGCTTCCTCGAGTTCCTCGGCGATGAGCTCAGCCATCCGGGCTTGAAAGCCCTCGTCGGGAGCTTTCTCGCCGACGAGCGCTTCAGGGCGAGGCTGAGAGAGCTCCCTGCGAGCCCGGGCATCCACCACGACTACGCCGGCGGCCTGCTGGAGCACACCGTGGCCGTCGCGACGATCTGCCGCGACGCGGCGCAGGTCCATCCCCGGCTTCGCTTCGACCTGCTCGTGGCGGCGGCCCTTCTCCACGACGTCGGCCGGACGCTGGAGCTCGGCCGGGCGCCGACGTTCCGACCCACGGCCGAGGGCGCCCTGCTCGGGCACGTCCAGCTCGGGATCAGGCTGATCGAATCGCGGGCCTCAGAGGTCGACCGCGATGCGCTCGCGGAGATCGTGCACGCCGTCGCCGTCCATCACGAGGGTCGGGCGGCGAGGACGGCCGAGGCGGCGGTGCTCTACCACGCGAACCAGCTCGACGCGGTCGCCGCGACGAAGCCTGCTGCGTAGGCCTAGGCCAGGTTTCGCCGCACGAGCAGGAATGACAGCGGCAGCAGCGCCGCGATCAGGAAGTACGGGCCGAGCGGCTCGATATCGACGGTCCTGACCCGCGTGATCGTCGACTTGGATCCGAGCTTGGAGCGGATGACGTCGATCGCGGCGCCGAGTTCGTCCTCGTGGAACGTCTCGCCCCGGACCTGCTGGGCATAGGCCGCCGCCGCCGTCGCGGCGCTTGCCAGGTCGGGGACGTAGGCCTCCTCGACCCCGTCCGGGCCATGAACGAGCTCGCGGTCTCGCCAGAAGCGCAAGAGGATCACCGAAACGCCGCTGCGGGAGAACTCCCCCGTCAGCTCTCCGACGTCGTAGCGCTTCGTCTGGGCGTCGGTGAAGACCACGAGGACCCGCCGGCGGGCGCCTCGGAAGAAGTTCCCTGAGGCGAAGAAGCGCGTCGCCCCGAGGTCCGTGGCCTGTCTGTTCTCGGCCTGGTCCGAGAGCGGCTTGTCCACGGCGATCGAGTGGCGAAGGACGTTGTCGAACGAGCCGCCGTTCGTCGTCGGGAAGAGCAGGGGCAGGGCGCCGTCGGTCAGCGAGGCAATGCCGACGGGAACGTCCCGGATCGAATCGCGGATCCGCCGCGCCGCGGCTACTGCCCGGTCCCACCGCGTCGGCTCGCCCGGGCCGGCGGAGGCCATCATCGAACGGGTGGTATCGAGGGCGAAGAAGACCTGAGCGTCGACGCGCTCGGGCCGGTCGTCCCACTGCTCGTACACCGGCTGCGCCGCGGCGATGCCCACGAGCAGCGCGACGGCGGTCAGGGCGGCGACGGTCAGCCTCGGTGATCCGCCGGGTGGAGCGAGCCGCAGCAGCGACCGCACCCGCTCCGCGCGCTGCTCGGTGCGGAGGAAGGCGAGGAGAGGCAGGATCACGGCCAAGGCGACGAGCCCGGCCGCCGGCGTGAGGAAGCTGATTCTCACGCGGGCCTAGTAGCCATGGCCGCGCCGCGCGCCGCTGCTGCCCGGGAGACTCCGCGCTTCGATGTCGGCGGGGACGAACTGGCGCTGGCGAGCCGGGTTCTGGTTGGGATCGACGAGATGAAGCAGGTATTCGAGGTTGTACTTCGCCTCGACGTTGGTCGGGTCCGTCTTCACGGCACGGTGGAAGTGCTCCAGCGCCTGCCCCGCCAGGGCCGAGGCGTCGATCGGGTTGGTCAGCGTCTCGTCGTAGCTCATGACGCCCTGGAGGCTCGCAAGCTTCGACCGGCGGGCCGCCGAGAGCCCCGACCTCTCGGCGATGCTCAGCGCCGCCTGAGCCTCCGCGCGCAGACCCGGGTTGAACGCGTTCAGTCGCCCCCGCTGCCGACGGTCCTCGGCCGCGTACTTCCGCAGGGCATGGCGGTAGATCAGGTCGTCGCCGATCCCGAAGAGATCGGGGACGTACGGAAGCGTGGTCTCCAGCCGCCAGAGCCGGTCGTAGACCGGCTGACCCTGCAGGAACACGAGGTCGTCCTGCTGGACGGTCCGGTGAACCGCCGCCGCATCGCGGGCGACCAGGGCGGCGACGAGCGAGAGCGTCACGAGCACGACGATCGGCGCGAACTTCCGAATGGCGGGTAAGTAGTCGGTCATCGCTCGAACCTCCAGGCAAGTCGACCGCAGTAGTGCTCGTTGAGCGCGAGCAGCATCAGCAGGACGAGGGCGAGCCCCGCCAACCCTTCCGGCACCCCGGCCCGCTCCGCCCGCCGCCGGGCATCCAACCCGGGGGTCATGTCCGCGTGGTTCACGAACGCGTCCTTCCCGAGGAGGCGCTCGAAGAAGAAGCGGTCGTCGTCGAACGGGGAGAGGGCGACGATGTGCAGCGGAATCTTCGCTGCGCGATAGAGGATCACCTCACCCGTCAGCTTCGTGTCGTCCAGCTGGGCGTTGTCGAGATCGCTGATCAGCAGCACGCCGTGCTCCGTCATCTTGTGCTCCTCCAGCATCTCGCGGGCCATCGTGAGCCCCTTGGAGATCTCGGTCCCGCCTCGGAATTTGTTGTCCCAGGGGGTCACCTGCAAGCGGCGAATGCGCGCGCCCTCCTTCGTGTCAGGGACGACACGGCGGGTGTTCGGCGGACACTGGATGTCCGTTCGCGCCAGACAGACGTCCGGGAACGGGACCAGCGCCCGGATGATCGTCCGTAGCTCGGTGGAGCTCGTTCCCGGCGGCAGCATCTCGTAGGCCCGGCCGGAGAAGATCACCAGGCCGAACTCCTGGCCGGTGTCGGCCAGGTACTCGAACGGGTCGGTGACCTGGCGTCCCGGCTTGCCGATGCTCGCCGATAGGTCGAGGACGACCACGCCGCTGTCCGCACCCTTGACGAGCGTTCGCTCGCCCTCCCCCGGACGTTGAGCGAAGAACACGGCGCCGGCGAGCGCCCCGACCAGACTCACCGCAAGCAGGGCCCGGATCACTCTCAGGCGCCGGGCCGGCCTGTTCATCGCAGCCGCATCCGCCAGCGGAATCGCCTGACGAGACCGGAAGTTCATGCGCCGCCCTCCGAGATCAGGCGCTCGACTTCGCCGGAGAGGCGGGTCAACCGGCCGTCGGCGGGAAACTGGCGTGACCATGCGAGCTCGCTCGCCGCCCCGGCCAGCTCGGGGTTCCGTGCCTTTCGAAGCTCATGGGCCAGCCGCTCGAGCGCCCGCCGCCCTTCTTCCGCGCGATCCGCGGTGGACGTCTCCCGCACGCGCGCAAGCGCTCGCTCGAGCGGGGTCCGTGTGTCGACCGTCTTCAAGCCGAGGCGCTCGGCGAATCGCTCGAGCGGCAAGAGGCGGAGGATCAGGATCACCGCCGCTGCAGCGAAGATGAGGGCGAGTAGGAGCCCGATTCCCTCGACAAGCCGCGGCGACACCCTGTATGCAGGCGGCTCGAGCTCGCGGAAGTCCGCGCGGGTCTGCGCCTCATAGAAGCGCGCGCGCGAGATCCGGCCGCTCGCGGTCAAGGTCGGCCAGTCGATCTCCTCCGTTCGCACGCCCCCGCCGCGCCCGGTGCTGTACTCGACGGCGGCGTTCTTCAGCTCGAACCGCCTCCGGCCGTTCGGGAGGCAGCTGTAGGTCAGGCAGGCGAGCCGGTAGTCGATGCGCAGGCGGGTGATCGGCCCGGCCGCGCTCCGCGACTCCGTCGGCGGCTGCAGCCGGCGGTACGGCGCGAAGTTCGCGCGAACCTTGACCGAGTCGGGGTTGACGCGCTCGGCGTCGAGGACGACCTCGATGCGGGCGCGGACCGGATCTCCGAACATGTGCTGCTGCGGATTGAGCGTCGCGTTCACGGCGATCGGCTCGGTGAGGGAGCCTTCCTTCCCCGGGTCCCAGACGCGCCAGGCGAGCGCCCCGAGAAGCGTGAGCACCAGCACGACCGCGGCAGCCAAGACAGCGAAATGGCGCCGGTCGATCACGACATGGCCCTCGTCGCCAGACGTCGCAGCTCGTGCCATTCGAGGAAGGCTGTGTAGATCTCGTTTCGGTCGGCGCTCGTGAGCACGATCGGCTCCAGCCCCAGCCCGTTCAGCTGAGCCACGGTCGCCTGCGCGCGCTCCTCGTTTCTCGCCTGTCGCTCACGGGCCTCCTTGCGCGTGAGTCGCACGAGCTGGACCTGCTGCGTCCCGGGCTTCAGCATCGGGATCACAACCGAGGAGACGTCCGGGAAGCTCTGTTCCCAGACCGGATCCTGGATCACGACGGGCACGAGCTCCCATGGGAGCTCGACGATCAGCGACCACACGTCCGCTGAGGGCATGTTCAAGAAGTCGGAGAGGATGAACACGAACGTCCCTGCCGGGAGCGCGCGGCGCATCGGCGCGAGGAACTCGAACGCCCGCCGGAGGTTGTCCTCGGGAGCAAGGTACTGCGGCCACTGGAGATGCGACTCCTTGACGCGCCAGAAATCGGTCTGGCCGTGCGGCGGTCGCCAGAACGGCGGCCCCTTTCCGTTGCCGTCCTGGCCGTTGGCGAAGTCCAGGTAACCGATCAGGCCGCGGGCCTTCGCCGTGCTGTCGGCGATCATCGAGCCGGCCTCGAGCATCACCTGCGGCTTCGAGAGCCACGGGTAGCCGGCGGGGTACAGCGACATCGCCGGTCTCCGGTCGCAGACGATCACGACCCTGGGCGCCTCCTCCGCATAGCGCTCGCGGACGATGAACTCGTCGGTGCCGTACGCCGACGACAGCTTGGCGGAGGCCGCCCAGTCGATCGCGTCGACGTCGTCTCCGGGCTGGTACGGACGGGAGCTCGCGACGTCGGATCCTTTCCCCCGCTTGGCGCTGTGCGCGCTTCCGAAGGCGAGTCCGATCAGTCGGCGGCGGGGGACGAGCGGGAAGCTGAGCTCAGTCGGCGCGCTCACCGTGCGAATGAGCGAGGGGGACGACTTCGCCGTCGACGCCGAGCGAGGCCTCCGGCCGAGGAGCGGCGGCCAGGCAGCGAGCGCGGAAGTCCTCCAGCGCCTGCTCGCGGCCGATCTTGCGAACCTCGACGAGGAATGACGGCGTGAACAGGATGCGGTGCCCAAGCACCGGCAGGAGCAGCAGCTCGATGTCCTCCGGAGCGACGTAGTCGCGGCCAGAGAGGAGCGCCCAACCCCGGACTGCCCGCTCGAGGGCGAGGCTGCCGCGCACTGAGGCGCCGATCGCGACGATGTCGAGCTCCCGCGTGGCCCGAACGAGGTCGATGATCCAGCGCTGGAGCAGGTCGTCGACGTAGACCGCCGTCGTCGCCTCCTGCAAGGCGTTCATCTCCTCGACCGCCACCACCGTGTCGAGCTCGGCGAGTGGGTGCCCGTGAAGCTGGTCGCGGACGATGTTGAGCTCGTCCTCGCCTCCCGGGTAGCCGAGAGCTGTTCGGACGAAGAAGCGGTCGAGCTGCGCCTCGGGCAGCGGGAAGGTGCCTTCGAGCTCGATCGGGTTTTGGGTCGCAAGGACGATGAACGGCTCGCTCAGCTCCCGCGTGACACCGTCGATCGTCACCTGGCGCTCCGCCATCGCCTCGAGCAGCGCCGACTGCGTCTTCGGCATTGCGCGGTTGATCTCGTCGACGAGCACGACGTGCGCGAAGATCGGCCCGGCTCTGAACTCGAAGTCGCGGGCCTGCTGGTTCCAGATCGAGAGTCCCGTGACGTCGGTCGGCTGAAGGTCAGGGGTGCACTGGATCCGCGACGGCTCCGCTCCCTCGATCGACTGCGCGATCGCACGCGCGAGCACCGTCTTCGCCGTGCCGGGGACGTCCTCGAAGAGGACATGCCCTTTGCAGGCCAGAGCGGCGAGTACGAGCTTGACCTCTTCGCGCTTGCCGCGAATCGCGATCTCGATGTTGTCGAGCAGGCGCCCGGCGACGTCCACGGCTCGTTCGAGCCGCTCGTCTTTGCGCTCGGCGGTCGGCCCGACGCTGCTCATCGACGCATCAATATAGGTACGACGTTCGTTGTGATTGGATTAAGGGGTCTTGAGGGGTGGCCCCAAAGAGTCTTAGACGTTAAATCTGATCGTTAGGACGTCGCCGTCCTCCACAACGTAGCCCTTTCCCTCCAGACGCTGCAATCCGCGGCGGGACGCCTCGGCGCGCGAACCCGCCTCGACGAGGTCGTTCCAGCGCACGACTTCGCAGCGGATGAACCCGCGCGCCATGTCGGTATGAATCGTTCCAGCCGCCTCTAGAGCTGTGCTGCCGCGCCGAAGCGTCCAGGCGCGCGCCTCGTTTTCGTTCGCCGTGAAGAAGGTCAGCAGGTCGAGCGAGTCTCCAAGCTTCCGGACCAGGTGCTCGAGGGCAGAAGGCTGTCCGTCGCGAAAGGCGGCCGCCTCCTCCGCCGGGAGCTCTGCAAGCTCGGCTTCGAGCTTCAGGTCGACTCCCCCCGGGCCGTTGACGACGGGGACGAGCTCCTTGGTCGTCAGCGGCTCGAGCTCGTCCGGCAGCTCCCGGTCGTAGTCGGCGAGCGAGCGGCCGGCCTCGACGTGGGCGAGCAGCCGCTCGAGCTCCTCGACCTCCTGCTTCAGCCGGGGATCGCCCGACTTGGCGTCCTTCCGCACCTTCTCGAGCCGCCGCTCGACGTGGTCGCGGTCGGCGACGATCAGCTCGAGCTGCAGGGACTCGAGGTCGGCCTCTTCCTTGACGACGGCCACGAGGGCGTCCGCGGCGCGCGCTCCGCCCAGCTGGGCAGCCGTGGTGCCGGGAAGGTCGACAACGCGGATCGAGGCCGGCGTGGCTTTGGGCGACCCGATGATCCCGGCAACCTGTTCCAGCCGCTCGTCGGGAATCGACGCCATCCCGACGTGCGCCGTCCCGTAGCTCTCCGGAGAGGCGCCGGTCAAGGCGGCGAAGAGCGTGCTCTTGCCCGAACCCGGCAGGCCGACGATGCCGATCTCCATCTAAATGTTCGTGGGGACAGTAATCCTGTCCCCATGCAACCATTTCTAGCGCGAAACGTGCTTCTGCAGCGACGCGAGTGCCCGGTGCTGGAGCGATTTCACCGCGCCCTCGGTCTTGCCGAGAATCGCTGCCGCCTCCACGTTCGAGAACCGGAAGACGAACTTCAGCGTCAGCACCTGGCGCTGCTCCGGAGAGAGCCGCTCGATCAGCGTCAGCATGCTCGTCTGTCCCAGCGAGGCGAGCGCCTGCTCCTCGGCCGAGCTCTCCTCGCCGTGTGCGGCCTCCGAGACTTCCTCCTCGGGCTGCCAGCGGCGGTTCGCGCGGAAGTGGTCCATCGCGAGGTTGTGGGCGATCCGGACGAGCCAGGCCGAGAACGGGACCGAACGCCACTGGAAGCGCCCGATCGCCTCCAGCATCTTCACGAAGGTCTGCGTGGTCAGGTCCTCGGCGTCGTGCCTCGAGCCGACGCTCATGTGGAGGTAGCTGTAGATGCGATCGAAGTGGAGCAGGTAGAGCTCTTCGAGCGCGAGGCGATCGCCGCTCTGCGCGCGCTCGACGAGCACTTGCACGTGCCCGTTGTCATCCCGCCGCTTTGCGATCGGGGCTGCCGCAACGCCGTTCTCCCGCACGTCAGTCAGATGCCCGGGTCGCAGGCGGACCTAACGCGACAGCCTGTTTAGGTCACGAAGCCGACGCGGCCTTCGCGGGCGAAGCGCTTCAGGTACACGACCCGCCCGAGCGCGACCGTGTATCGGCCGTCCTCGGCGTCGAGCGCCAGCACGCCGCCCTTTCCCGCTTCGAGCGCGCCTTCGAGTGCGTCGGCGGCCTGTGCGGTCACGAGGGCGCTCATGATCTGACTTCCCTCGAAGCCGACCTCGATCCGAGTGTCGTGTTCGTTGGTGCTCATTCAGGTGATGGTTGTTGAGCTTCTGACGCGCGAAAAGCAAGCCAGGCTGCGGACTCGGGACTTGTTCATATCCAGAGGATATGTGCGAGGCCCGAGGCTACAGACTGGCGCCGCTTTGCAGCCGCTCAGAAGCCGACAGGCATCGCCTGAAGGGGCACCGTGGCTCATTCGGTGACTAGCTCTGAGAGTACGCCGTGGGCCGAGTCAGGATGCACGAACGCGACCTGGAGGCCGAAGAGGCCCTGCCGTGGAGCCTCGTCGATCAGCTCCGCGCCGCCGTCGGCCAGATCCCTCAGGGCTCCGACCAGGTCGTCGACCTCGTAGGCGACGTGGTGCATCCCCGGCCCGCGCTTGGCGAGGAACTTGCCCACCGGCGTCTCCTCGCCGAGTGAGGCCATCAGCTCTACGCGCCCCTCGCCGACCCGAACGGAGACCGCTTCCACTCCCTGGTTCTCGAGCGTGCCGCGATGCTCGACCGCACCGCCGAAGAGGCGCTGGTACGTCGCGACGGCGTCGTCCAGGTCCTCGACGGCCATCCCCACGTGATGAATGCGGAGCGCCTGCACGCTCCGGATGCTAGTTAGGACGGCCACGCCGGCAGAACCGCTAAGGCCGGCGCCGACGAGTGGGCGCCTCAGCCCTGCTCGCGCTGCGGCAGGACGCGGATCGTGCCGACCGTCTCGCTGGAGCGGGACTCGGCCTCGACGTCGTCGAGCAGGCTGGCGAGGTCGCTGCGGGTCAGCGTCTCCTTCTCGAGCAGTGCACCCGCGACGCGGTCGAGTGCCGAACGGTGCTTCTCGAGCAGCCGGATCGCCTCGTGGTACGCGCCGTCCGTGAGCCGGGCTTGCTCGCTGTCGCGCAGCCGCTTCGTCTCTTCGGAGAGCGCGTAGTTGTCGGCGCGCATCGTCCGTGAGACGACGCCCTCCGACATGCCGTACTCGAACACCATCGCCCGCGCCAGAAGCGTGACCTTCTCGAGGTCGCTGGCCGCGCCGTTCGTGACCCGACCGAAGACGACCTGTTCTGCAGCCCGACCGGCAAGCCCGATCTTCATCCAGTCGATCAGCTCTTCGCGCGTGTGGAGGTAGCGCTCCTCCTCGGGGAGGTGGAAGGTGTAGCCCAAGGCCTCCCCGCGGGCGACGATCGTCGCCTTCTGCACTGGGTCGCCCATGAGGTAGGCCATGACGGCGTGGCCGGCCTCGTGGTACGCCAGGATCCGCTTCTCCTTCTCGGTGACGACACGCTTCTGCTGGAGGCCTGCCACAACGCGCTCCATCGCCGCCTCGAAGTTGGCCGACGTGATGTCGTTGCGGTCCTCCCGGCCGGCGAAGATCGCAGCCTCGTTGGTGATGTTGGCCAGGTCGGCGCCGGTCAATCCGGCGGTCTGGCGGGCGACGATGCGAAGATCGACGTCGGGTGCCAGCGGCTTCCCGCGCGTGTGCACCCGGAGAATCTCCTCCCGGCCCGCGAGATCCGGCGGCGACACGAGGATCTGCCGGTCGAAGCGGCCGGGCCTGAGCAGGGCGGGGTCGAGGTTGTCCATCCGGTTCGAGGCGCCCATCACGATCACCTGGCCGGCGCTCTTCGAGAAGCCGTCGAGCTCGACAAGGAGCTGGTTCAGCGTCTGGTCGTGCTCCCGGTCACCGCCGCCCCCGCCGGTCCGCTTCATGCCGACCGCGTCCAGCTCGTCGATGAAGACGATCGCCGGCGCGTCCTTCCGCGCCTGCTCGAAGAGCTTGCGAATGCGGGCCGCGCCGAGTCCCGCGAACATCTCGACGAACGCGGAGGCGCTCTGGGAGTAGAAGCTGGCGCCGGACTCGTGGGCAACCGCTTTCGCGAGCAGCGTCTTGCCGGTCCCGGGCGGCCCGTGGAGCAGGATCCCCTTGGGGACGCGCGCACCGAGCCGCTCGAAGCGCTTCGGGTGCCGGAGGAAGTCGACGACCTCGCGCATCTCGGCCTTCGCTTCGTCCAGCCCCGCGACCTCGTCCCAGGAAACGGCGCTGCGGGAACTCTGCTTGATTTCGGTCGTCTTCACCCGCGGCATCACCTGAAGGGTGCGCCAGAGCAGGTAAATGATCAGCGCGAACATGGTGATCGGGAGCCAGACGAACATGATGCTCCCGACCGTCCGCAGCACCTCCACCAGGTCGAACGGCATGAACGGCCTATCGGCAGTCGGAGCGGCCTCCTGTAGGGCAGACTGATGGCGTGGCCGAGCTGCCGGTCCCGCCGCATTTCGACCCCGATCGCGTCGGCGAGGTCTGGCGCGTCCCTTATCAGGAGCGCGCCGACGAAGCGCAGGCCTGGGCCGAGGAGCACGGCCTTCGACCGGCGCTCGAAGACGGCTTCCGGATCTGCCTCGTGGCCGTGGACGTGCAGAACACGTTCTGCATTCCCGGATTCGAGCTCTTCGTCGCCGGGCGCTCAGGCACCGGGGCGGTGGACGACAACCGCCGGCTGTGCGAGTTCCTCTACCGGAATCTCGGCACGATCACCGAGATCGTCCCGACGCTCGACAGCCACCGGGCGATGCAGATCTTCCACCCGATCTGGCTCGTGGACGAGCTGGGGCGACACCCCGAGCCGTTCACGCTCATCACCCGCGAGGATGTGGAGTGGGGGCGCTGGCGGGTCAATCCCGCCGCCGTCGAGAGCACGGGCTTCGAAGCCGAGTACGCCCAGCGCCAGCTCGTCCACTACACGCGCGCCCTCGCGGAGCAGGGCAAGTACAACCTGACGATCTGGCCGTACCACGCGATGCTCGGCGGAGTCGGTCACGCGCTCGTCCCTGCCGTCGAGGAGGCGATCTTCTTCCACACGATCGCGCGTTCCAGCCAACCGGCCCTCGAGGTCAAGGGCGAGAACCCCTTGACGGAGCACTACTCAATGCTGGGCCCGGAGATCACCGAGGGGCCGGACGGGGAGACGATCGCCGGCCGCAACGATGCTCTGATCGAGGAGCTCCACATGTTCGACGCCGTGATCGTCGCCGGGCAGGCGAAGAGTCACTGCGTCGCCTGGACGATCGACGACCTGCTCGAAGGCGACGACGAGCGCGAGCGGGCGCTGGCGCCGCGCACCTACCTGCTCGAGGACTGCACGTCCCCCGTCGTGGTGCCCGGGATGGACTACACCAAGGAGGCCGATGCAGCGTTCGAGCGCTTTGCGGCCGCGGGCATGCACGTCGTGCGTTCGACCGAGCCGATCGAGAGCTGGCCCGGGATCCCGACGCCCGTCAGCTAACGAGCTCGAGGCGAGGGTTGGGCCGATACCAGCGGCCCGCCTTGGCCGACGGACGCCCGTCGGTGAGCACCACGTCCGCCGTGAAGTCGTTCTCGCCCCGGATCAGTGCCGAGCCGACGCCGTAGGAATCCACCGGCACTCGTTTCTCCTCGAACTCGCGGATCCGCTCGGCGTTCAGCCCACCCGAGACGACGATCCTCACCCGCTCGAACCCGTCGCGGTCGAGGGCGTCGCGCACCTTGATCACCAGCCGATCGTTCACTCCGCGGGGGTCGAAGTCGCCGAGCTCGTGCCAGATCGAGCGGTCGACCATTGTCCGCGAGGTGTCGAGGCGGACGCCCCAGAGCCGACCGCCGAGTGCGCGCGCCACCTCGAGCGAGGTCTTGACCGAGTCGTTCTCGAAGTCGACCAGGACGACGATGTTGGAGTCCGGATCGCTGTGCTCGGCGAACTTCGTCGCCGCGAGCACCGTGTTCCCGCCGTAGGAGCTGATCAAAGCGTGCGGGACCGTGCCGATCGCGCGGCCGCCCCACCAGGACGCATTTGCTTCGGTAGTGACGCCGATCGGCGCGCCGATCGTGGCGCCCGCGACGTACGCCGCGTAGCCGTCCCCGGTCTGGACGCGATGGTGGTCGTAGCGGGCGGGCATGAAGATGATCGGCTTGCCGTTCGCAGCCTCGACCACGCGCTTGACGTTGGAGGCGATCATCGTCCGGCGGGCGAGCACACCCAGGTACAGCGTCTCGAGGTGCGCGAAGCCGGTGTAGTCGCCCTCGATCGTCATCACCGTCTCCCACCGGCCAATCTCGTCGCCCTCGTAGAGCGCGTGGACGGTGAGGGCGTCCCAGTCGTCCGCGCAGAGCTTGAGGATCGCGATCGCCTCGTCGATGCCCGCAAGCACCGAGCTCTTCTTCTGGAACACCTGCATCACGACCCGCGGGTGCCTGCCGTCCTCGAGCAGCACGCGCCGGGTCTGGTTGAAGTACTCGTCGGTGTAGTACCCCTCCCGCATCTTCTCGACGGGCAGGTCGAAGATCTCCGGGGGCAGCCGTCTTCCTCTTGTCTGGACGCTCACTGCACGCTCTCCTCGAGCCGGAGGCACTCGACGAGGGCGGTCTCCGCCACCTCCAGCTGTTCCGGTGTGGGCTCCTCGGTCGCCAGCCGGTGCTGGAGCTCGTGACCGGGCTTGGCGAGGAGCTTCGTCAGCCGGCTTTCGGGGTGACGAGCCATCCACGCGAAGATCTCGGTCGAGGTCGCGAGGGCGCCCAGCGACGCGGCGAGCCGCGCCGGTCCCCGCAGGTGCTCCGGGGCCTTGGCCGCAAGCGAGTTTCCTGCCGCCATGGTCACGAGAAGCGGGCCGACGAGGTGTGAGCCGCAGCGCTCGTGCTCCTTCTCGCGGGGCTCGCCGTGCTCGTAGGTCCCGATCGAGATGTGCTCCGCGCCGTGGTAGGCGGCGAGCGTCGTGCCGCGAAGCGCCACGACTGCGGGAGCAAGCGAGGCCAGCCCGGCGAGCAGCTCCTTCGCCGCGTCGCCGAGCGTCGAACGTCGCACGAGCTGGGTCGCAGCGGCGCCTGCCGCCATCGCCATGGCCACCACGGGCCGCTCGAACGGCAGCCGGGCCTCAGGCAGGCGGCGGCGCACCTCGGGCAGAAGGGCGAAGACCTCGAGCACCCTGGCCGGACCGCGAAGCAACGGCTGCTCGACGCCGGCGGCGCGAAACCGCTTCAGCGCCGAGGCCTGTTTGAGCGTGCCGTCGGGAACTCGGACCGCGCACGCCCACGCGTTCGGTCCGTGCACCAGCACGCCGTTCGCGAGCGCCATCCCGCCGAGCCGGAGCTTCTCCTCGGGCATGTGATTACGGTAGCGATCCGATTCGTTCCACCGCGTAGCGCAGGAAGCGCACGCCGAGATCGAGGTCGTCGAGCTCGATCCGTTCGTCGGCGGAGTGGATCAGGCGCGCCGCGACCTCCGCGTCCATCGTGCGCATCGGGAAGAAGCCGTAGGCGACCGTGCCGAAGGCCTCGCGCACCCAGTGGCTGTCGGTGAAGCCCGAAAGCAAAAGCGGGACGGTCGTCGCCTCGGGCTCGATCTCCGCGACGAACGACTCGACCACGTCCCAGAGCGGCGAATCGACCGGCGACCGGGTGCCGCCCTGGCCCTCGATCCAGTCGAGGTCGTACTCGGCGTTCTCGAGCAGCGTGGCGATCTTCGCCTCGACCTCGGCCTGGGAGTGGCCGGGGAGGATGCGGCAGTCGACCGTCAGCTCGCAGCGGTTGGGAATCACGTTTCGCTTCTGCGATGCGGTGATCATGGTCGGCGTGACCGTCGTCCCGAGGAGAGGCTCGATGATGTCGCCGGCGAGCGGGTGCACCGCGCGCGCGGCGCGGACGGCCTCCATCGGCTCGGGCACGTCCCCGCAGATCGCCCGAAGGAATGCCGCCACTTCGGGCCCGACCTCCGGCTCGTCGTGGAATACGCCCAGCCGCTCGGCGAGCGGCGCGGCCTTGACGAGCGCGTTGTCGGCGATTCCGGGTCTCGACGCATGCCCACTGCGCCCGCGGACCGTCAGCCGGAACGGCGAGCTCATCTTCTCGGCCGTCGAGCAGATCCAGAAGACGCGCCCGCCGAGGACCAGGCGGTCACCACCGCCCTCGTTGATGCAGTAGTCGGCGCGGACGGCGTCCGGGTGGGCCTCGACGAGCCACTGGAGACCGAAGCCGTCGCCGACCTCCTCGTCCGCGCAGGCAGCGAAGATCAGGTCACCCGCCGGCTTGAACCCCTCGCGGGCCAGAGACGCGACGGCGACGGCGCTCGCGGCGACCTGGCCCTTCATGTCGAGCGCTCCGCGCCCCCACACCTGTCCGTCCCGGAGCTCTCCCGACCATGGGTCGAGCTGCCACTCCAGCGGGTCGGCGAGCACCGTGTCGGTGTGGGAGAGGAGCAGGAGGCTCGGCCCGTCGCCGGTGCCCGGGATTCGGGCGACCAGGTTGGCCCGCTCGGGCACTTTCGCATAGAGCTCGCACGCGACGCCGTTTGACTCGAGATAGGCCCGCAGGTGCTCAGCCGCCAGCGTCTCGTTCCCCGGCGGATTGACCGTGTCGACGCGGATCAGCTCTTGGAGAAGGCCGGCGGCCTCGTCCCGTAGCGAGACGTTTGCCACCCGCGGGAGCATACTTTTCGCTGCAATGAGCGATCTCTTCTCCGACGCGGCCGACCAGCGCCTGCCCGAGGTCGCGCCGCTCGCACTTCGACTTCGGCCACAGCGGCTTGAGGACTTCGTCGGCCAGGAGCACATCCTCGGACCCGGGTCCGCGCTTCGACTCGCGATCGAGGAGGACCGGGTCGGCTCGATGATCCTGTACGGACCGCCGGGCAGCGGCAAGACGACACTGGCGCGCATCATCGCGAACCTCACCGGCGCGGCGTTCGAGGAGCTCTCGGCGGTCTCGGCCTCCGTCAAGGACGTCCGGGAGACGATCGCGAGAGGGAGAGAGCGGCTCGGCGCCTCGGGACAGCGCACGATCCTCTTCCTCGACGAGATCCACCGCTTCAACAAGGCGCAGCAGGACGCGCTTCTGCCCGCGGTCGAGGAGGGGATCGTCACTCTGATCGGCGCGACGACCGAGAACCCGTACTTCGAAGTCAACTCAGCGCTCCTCTCGCGGTCGCAGATCTACGAGCTGGAGCCGTTGTCCGACGACGAGCTGGCGGTCGTCGTCCGCAGGGGTGTCGCCGACCTCGGAGCCGAAGTCTCGGACGAGCTCGTCGGGCTGATCGCGCGACGCGCCGGCGGAGACGCGCGGAACGCCCTGAACATCCTCGAACTGGCCGCTCAGACCGCCCGCGCCGAGGGTGCGGCGCTCGGCGAAGAGCACGTCGAGGACGCCGCCCGCAAGCGTCCCCTCGTCTACGACAAGGGCGGAGACGCCCACTACGACTTCATCTCCGCGTTCATCAAGTCGATGCGCGGGTCCGACCCCGATGCGTCGCTCTACTACCTCGCCGCGATGCTGGAGGGCGGCGAGGATCCCCGTTACGTCGCCCGGCGGATGATCGTCCTCGCCTCCGAGGACATCGGTAACGCCGATCCGCGGGCCCTCCAGGTCGCCGTCGCCGCAGCGCACGCGGTCGAGCACGTCGGCCTGCCCGAGGCGCAGCTCAACCTCGCTCAGGCCGCGATCTACCTGGCCCGCGCACCGAAGTCGAACGCAGTGATCACGGCGCTCCGCGAGGCCCAGAAGGATGTCCGCGACCACGGGCATCTGCGCCCACCCGCACCGCTGCGCGACGCCCATTACTACGGCGCGAAGAAGCTTGGCCGAGGCCAGGGCTACGTCTACCCGCATTCGGACCCGAGCGGTTTCGAGGTGGATCACCTGCCCGACGAGCTGAAGGGACGCCGGTACTATCGGCCGTCCGGTTCAGGCGAGGAAAAGGGGGACGAGGATGCCCGTTGAGCGCAGGGCGAGGGCGACGTGGGAGGGCGATCTGATCAAGGGCTCTGGCGAGGTCTCGACCGAGAGCGACGTGGTTCAGAGCGCGACCGTGAAGTGGAGCTCCCGTGCCGAGCAGGCCGACGAGAACACGAGCCCCGAGGAGCTGATCGCCGCGGCCCACGCGACCTGCGTGTCGATGGCGCTCGCGCATGGATTGGCCCAGGCCGGGACGCCGCCCAAGCGGCTCGAGAGCGAGGCGACCGCCACGTTCGACCAGGTGGGCGAGGGGTTCCGCATGACCACGATGCGCCTCTCGATCCGCGGTGAGGTCGACGGCGTCGACGAGGAGGCCTTTCGCAGCGCGGCCGAGAACGCCAAGGAGAACTGCCCGGTCTCTCAGGCGTTGAAGGGGAACGTCGAGGTCACCGTCGACGCCTCGCTCACCTAGTCCGATCCTCGTTCGATCCGCCGCGCGGCGAATTCGCCGAAGTCGTCGCCCATCGACCGGTAGGCCGCCGCCGCGCGCTCGACGTCGTACTCGGTGCGGCGGAACGTGAAGTCCCCGTCCCACGTCGCCCAGGCCGCTCTGGCGTCGCCGTCGAGCGGCATCCCGACGCTGCCCGGGTTCACCAGATCGGTCCCGTCAGGCCCGGGTCGCCGGAACTGCTGGTGGCTGTGCCCGAAGACGATCGTCCTGTCGTTGACCCCGGCGAGGAGCCGCTCCTCGCCTTCCTGAGGCTCCGGAGCGAAGCTGTCGACGTCGGAGAGTGGCGAGCCGTGCACGTAGAGGGTCCCGTCCAGCTCCGCGCGTTCCGGGAGCGAGTAGAGCCATTCGACCTCGTGCTCGGGGACTCCTGAGCTCAGGTACTCGTAGGCCTCCATCACCTCCGGCCGGTCGAGCGGCGGTTCGCGGAGCCACCGCTCGCCGTTCCCGCGGATCCAGACCGCGTCCGGCAGTGCGCGAAGGCGCTCCAGTGTCTCCGTCGGAGCGGGGCTGGGCGTCCCATAGTCGCCGCCGAGGAGATACCGGTCGGCGCCGACCCCCGCGGCCGCAGCGAGCACCTCGTCGAGCGCCGCGGTATTTCCGTGAATGTCGTAGAGGATCGCTAACAGGAAGGACCCATTCTGGACCCGATGCGTTAGTGTCGCTCCGGGTGACCGAATTGCGGAGCACGCCGGCCGAGCGGCGCATCAAGGTCGTCCTCGCAGACGACGACGGAACGTTCATCGAGTCCCTTCGGACGATGGTCGACGAGCAGCCTCGGCTGACCGTGGTCGGCGTGGCAGGCGATGGCCTCGAGGCGATCGAGCTGGTCGAAGAGCTGGCTCCGGAGGCGGTCGTCATCGACGTGCACATGCCTCGTCTCGACGGCGTCAGCGCACTGGCCCGCATGCGCCAGGACCACCCGAGTCTCTGCCTGATCGCGCTCACAGGCGACCGGGAGCCCGAGCTGCACCGCGCCGTGGAAGAGGCGGGCGCGGACGCCGTGCTGCTGAAAGGCCACCCGTTCGCCGCGCTCGCCGACGAGATCTCTCGAGCGGGCGAGCGGGTCGCTAGCGCGCGGTGATGTAGTCCGTCAGGTACTTGATCTCGAAGCTCTGCTGCTTCGACTTGAACTTGACGATGTCACCGATCGACACGACCCCGACGACGTCGCCGTTCTCGACCACCGGAAGGTGACGGATCCGTCGGTCGGTCATCATCGCCATGCACTCGTCGATCGTGTTCTCGGGCGTGACGACAACGAGCGGTGAGGTCATCACGTCCCGGACTGCGGTGTCCTTGTCGTCTCGACCCTCGAGCGTCATGCGGCGCAGGTAGTCCCGCTCGGTGAAGATCCCGGCAACGTCGCCGCCGTCCTTGACGAGCAGCGAGCCCACGCCCGCATCGACCATCGTCTTGACGGCCTCGAACACGGTTGCGTCGGCCTCGATCTGGAGGACCTCGTGGCCCTTCTCGTCGAGGATCTCCTTCACCCGGTTCATCTCGCCACGTAGCGTAAGCGAGACCGCCGGGCCCCGCCGAAGCCGGACTTCGAGCGGGAGTGGCGAGGGCCGGAATCGAACCGGCGACACCACGGTTTTCAGCCGTGTGCTCTACCAACTGAGCTACCTCGCCCGGATCGGCAGTGTAGCCGCCGAGGCCGCAAAAAAGAGACGTCCGGACCGGTGCAACCGCGTCGCGAACGCCTCTGTTGCAGGGGAGATTAATTGCCGTCGGGCGAGCGGGCAAGAACCCCCACCCCGTGGCCGGCGGCAATTTCCGCAAAGTCCGTGAATCCCCGGCTCTCCAGCTCTCGCCGAAGCCGGTCTGGCTCGACCCAGATCGGCGTTTCCGGTCCCGCCGAGAACGCGAAGACCGTCCAGCCACCGGGGCGTAGCACGCGAGCGACCTGGTCGAGAAACGGGATCATGTTCTGGTTGGCGACGACGTCGAACGAGCCGGCGTCGAACGGCAGGCTGGCCGCGTCACCCTCCACGAACTCGACTCCCGGAACGAGCCTCCGCGCTTCCTCGAGCATCCCCGAGGCGAGGTCGACGCCCACCACCTCGGCGTTCGGGAACCGCTCCCGGAGCACCCGCGCGCCGGCGCCGGTGCCGGTGCCGACGTCGAGTGCCCGCTCGACCGGGCCGTCGATCCTCGCAAGCGCCGCCTCATACGACGCAAGCGTGTCCTCCAGCCGCATCGCGTCCCAGACGGACGCGAGGCGATCGAACTGACGCCGGATCAGTGGCCGAAACACCGGCCACAGGCGCGGCCACCGCACGACGGCGTTCGTGGCCAGCCGCGCGAAGCGACGGCCGAGGGTTACTCCGACTCGACCCGTAGCCGGACCTCCGTCCCGGCCTTGACGGCGAACGTCTCGGCTGCGTTCCCGCGAGAGATCGCAAGCGCGATGTTGTGGTACGCATCCTCGTACAGGACGATCTCGCCGGTCTGGTTGTCGGCGAACGTCCGGGCCGCAAGCGCATAGAAGCGGTCGAGCGCCAGCTCGACCTCCACCCTCCGTCCCGGGACGATCCCGAGCGGCTCGATCTGCTGCGCGGTGAGGTTCAGCTGGATGTTCCCGAAGCGGTCGACGTAGAGGCAGGTCGCTCGGACTCTTCGCTCGCCGATCTCAGGTCGGGGGATCTCGAGGCGTACCAGGTCGTCAACCGAAGCAGCGGGACCGAGTTCCGCCGCGTCGAGCCCGAGTGACAGGTGTGCGGAGGCCGGCGAGAACACGTCGCGACCGTGAAAGGTCGGCGAGACGGGCTCGAGCGCGTACTGCCGGTTCGTGATCTCGTACGCCGCCTCGATTCCCCCGAGCCGCTCCGCCGCGGGTAGGAGCAGGCCGTTGTCGGGCCCGACCAGCAGGCGACCGTCGCCCGTGCGCAAGACGAGTGCCCGCCGCGGTGTTCCGACCTCCGGATCGACGACCGCCATGTGCACGCCCTCGGGCATGAAGGGGAGCGTGTTCGCGAGCACGAGCGCGCCCTGGAGGATGCTTTGAGGCTCGATCCCGTGGGTGATGTCGATCACGTCCGTGTCGGGCGCGATCCGCTTGATCACCCCGTGGCACGTGCCCACGAAATCGTCTTCGAGCCCGAAGTCGGACAGGAACGTGATCACGGTCGAATGGACGCTAACGCCTCGAGGATGCCGTCGACGTCATGCGTCGCGGCCTCCCTGATCACGTCCATCCCGTGCTCCTCGGCGGCCTTCGTAGTCTCAGGGCCGATCGAGACGACAGGCGTCCGGCGGCCGAGCCGTGCGAACGCTCTGGCTGCCGACGGCGACGCGAGCACGACGACGTCGGCCTCCGGTGGGTCCGGCGGCCGCAGCTCCAGCGTGCGGTACAGGGGGACGAAGTCGGCGTCGAGCTCGTCCACCAGCAGGCGTCGGGCGCCCGCGGCGCCGGCAAAGAGCACTCGCCCGGCGGGTCGAGGTAGCTCCGCGAGTAGACCCTCCTGGGTCGACACGCTGGGAACGAGATCCGCGCCGCCGAGCGCCGCCGCGGTCGCCCGTCCGATCGCCGCCACCCGCCTGGCTCGGCCATCTCCGCGTCGCCGCAGCTCGTTCGCTCCGGTCACGCTCGTCACGACAACCCAGTCGTAACCGTCGAGCTCGATCGGCTCGTCGCCAAGCGGCTCGACGGCGATCAGCGGCTCGCAGACGACGTCGTGCCCGTCGGCCCGTAGCGCATCCGCCAGCTCGTCGTTGCGACCCTCCGGCCGGGTGAGCAGGATCCTCACCGCGCCAACGCGACGAGCTCGGCGGCCAGCGCCGCCGGATCATCGCCCGAGCGACGCTCGACCCAGCTTCCGTCCTCGGCGGCGACCAGCGCCGTCAGCGTCCTCCCGTCGTGGTGTGCGGCCACCGGAGCGAGGCACCCGCCCCCGATCACGGCGACGCAGGTGCGCTCGGCCTCGACCCGCCGCCTGGTCTCAGGATCGTCGGCGACCGCAACCGCATCCTCCTCACCCGCGCGCACCTGGAGAGCCAGCGCACCCTGGCCCGCCTCGGGCAGCAGCTCGTCGGGCTCGAAGCGCCGGTCGATCTCGCGATCGAGGCCCAGGCGGTCGAGGCCGCAGGCGGCGAGGACGACGGCGTCGAGCCCGCGCTCCCCCCGCTTTCGCAACCGGGTGTCGATGTTGCCGCGGAGCGGCTCGATCTCGAGGCCCGGCTCGAGCGCGAGGAGCTGGGCGCGACGGCGAATCGAAGCGGTTCCGATCTTCATGCCGGGGCGAAGGTCAGACGCGCCGCAGAGGGCGTCTCGCGGATCCTCCCGCGACAGGTAGGCACCGACGGACAACCCTTCCGTGTCCGTGGAGGTCATGTCCTTCGCCGAGTGGACGGCCACGTCGACCCGGCCAGCGAGCAAGGCCTCTTCGAGCTCCTTGACGAACACGCCGCGGCTGCCGATCTCCCCGAACGGCTTGCTCCGGTCCCGGTCGCCGGCGGTCGTCACCGGCACGAGCGCGAACTCGAGCCCGGGTTGCCGCAGGCGCTCGACCGCGAGCTCCGCCTGCCGCAGCGCGAGCCGGCTACCCCTCGAACCGATTCTCAGGACCACGGCGGTCTTCGGCGGCGGCTGCCTCCTTGAGGCGCACGATCGGCTCGTGCAGCAGCTTGTTGACGATCTGGCTCGTCAGCGACTCGACGGTGTTCCGCTCCCGCTCGGACAGGCCGGCGAGACGCGCGCTCGCCTTTGCCAGCTCCCCTCTCCGGATCGCCTCCGCCCGCTCGCGAAGGGATGCGATCGTGGGCGCAACGTCACGCGCGGCCAACCACTCACGAAAGCGAGCCGCTTCCTCGACCGCGATCGCCTCAGCCTTTGCGAACTCGGCTTCCCGGCCGCGCGACGTCTCGTGGACGACGGCCTCGAGATCGTCGATGTCGTAGAGGTAGCAGTCCGGAAGGTCGTTGATCGCGGGATCGAGGTCTCTCGGCACGGCGAGGTCGATCAGCAGCAGCGGGCGGCCCTTCCTGGCGGGGAGTGCGCGGGCGAGCTCGGCCTTGGTGAGCACGACGCCCGGCGAGCTCGTCGAGAAGACGACGATGTCGGCGTCCTGAGTTGCGTCGGCGAGCTCCTCGAGCGGAACAATCGCGCCGCCGAGCTCGTCGGCCAGCTCGCGCGCCCGCGTCTCGGTTCGATTCGCCACGAAAGACAGCGAAGCGCCGCGCTTGGTCAGCCGGCGCGCGGCTCGCGTTCCGATCTTTCCGGCCCCGACGATCGCGAGTCGCGAGCCCTCGAGGTCTCCGAAGACCTGCGCCGCTAGCGCTGCGGCCGCCGACGACGTCGTTCCCGGGCTCTCGGCGATCGCCGTCTCGGTCCGCACCTTCTTCCCTGCATGGAGGGCATGGCTGAAGAGGCGGTCGAGGAGTGGGCCGACCTTCCCGCGTTCGTAGGCCGTGCGGACCTGGCCGAGGATCTCGCTCTCGCCGGGCACGAGGGAATCGAGCCCGGCCGCGACCCGGAACAGGTGAGCCGTCGCAGCCTCGTGCTCCAGGCGGTAGAGATAGGCCTCGAGCTCGGAAGGCTGCACGCCCGCACGCTCGGACAGGGCCTGTGTCGCCCGTCGATCGGCCTCGCCCGTGTCTTCCGCGGCGAGGTAGATCTCGGTCCGGTTGCAGGTCGACAGGCAGACGGCCTCGCCGTCCTCGGCCAGCCGAGCAGCGAGCGCAGCGGCGGCATCCGGATCGACCGCGACGCGCTCCCTCACTTCCACGGGAGCGCGGCGATGCGAGGTTCCGACGAGGAGCAGCTTCATGCGACGTGGGTGACGAGGAACCCGAGTTGGAGGACGAGCACCGAGCCCAACCCGACGAGCGCCAGGTGCGCCGCGAGCGTCCGCCGACCGGCACGGACCCGGAGATACAGGATCGAGGCGTACAGAAGCCACGCGGCCAGCGTCCCTGCCTCGAGCAGGTCGAACCCGTGGCCAGGGAGCCGCGCGAAGATTGCGAGGAGCCCGATCGTGAGCGCGCAGAGCGAGACAGCGATCGTCGCGACCGTCAGGCGGTCGAGCACGACCAGCGACGGCAGGCGGAACCGCAGGATCGCCGCGCGATGGCGCTTGAGCAGCCGCTCCTCCCACAGTTCGAGCGCGGCGATCCCCGCGGCCACCGTGAAGCCGGCGAACGCGGTCAGCGCGAGAGCGACGTGCAGCACGAGCACGACGTCGCTCCACGCCGTCGCGCGCACGGACTCGGTTCCACCCGCGAAATACGACACGGCGAGTAGCGCCGCGGCGAACGGCATCACGGCGAGCCCGAGCAGCCGGAACTTCGGCTTGCAGCCCCAGATCAGGTAGGCGCTGACGACGAGCCACACGAAGAGGTTGAGGGAGCCGGCCCACGTGCTCCACGGGAACCCGTCCGCGCGCGCGGCCTGGCCGGCGAGGAGTGCCGTCTGGGCCAGCCAGCCGAGACGCACGCCCCAGGTTGCGAAGCGCCCGAGAGCGCCCGGATTCCGCGCGTTCCCCGCGTACGCGAAGGCGGCCTCGCCATAGGCGAGGAGCGCCGGCCAGACGAGCAGCTCAGCCACTTGCCCGCTCCTTCGCGAGCCGGGCGAGCTCGGCCAGCTCGCGCTCGAGCCGCGACAGCTTCAGCGCGATCAGCACCACGTAGACCAGCACCGCCGCGAAAAGGACGAGGTACGCCGCCGCGAGGTACTTCTCGCCGGTGCTCACGCCAGTTGCTCCCGCAGCTCCCGCAGGCTGGCGTCGGCGCGCTTGCCGGAGAGCTCGATCAGATACAAGGACGCGGCCAGCGTCACCATCCCGACGAGACAGACGCAGAACGTGATGAACATCGATGCGGACATCTGGGGCCCGTCGCGGTTGAAGAGCGGGGCCGGGTGAAGCAGCTGCTCGGCGAGCCGGATGGCGAGGAAGCTCACCGGCAGGAGGACGGCGCCGAAGAGCGCATACACCGCCGAGGTTCTGACGCGCCGCGGCCCTGATGGCGTCGAGTAGCGCAGCATGAAGTACGCCGAGTAGAAGAGGAACAGGATCAGGAAGAGCACGAGCTGCCGCTCGCTCCAAGTCCACCAGACTCCCCAGGAGATCTTCGCCCAGATCGAGCCGGTGATCAGCGTCAGGACGCCGAAGATCACGCCCATGTGCACGGCGGTGTAGCTCTCGAGGTCGGCCCGCTCGTCCCGCTTCCAGAGGACGCGGAACGCCTTCCAGGCCGCCCAGCCGAAGCAGAGGTACGCGGTCAGCGCCACCGGGACGTGGATGTAGAAGATCCGCTGACTCGGTCCCTGGTCGGCGTCTTCGGGCGCCCAGAGCAGCGCCAGTCCGAGCCCGGCGGTCAGAAGCACGGCCGCGGCGAGAGACACGGCGACCGCGCCGTTATTCCGTAACGACGTACTCAAAGCTCGCCCAGGAGAGGATCGCAAAGATCACGTCGTAGAGGCCCAGGAAGGCGAGGTAGCGCGACGAATCCTCGGCGAGCGTCGCGCCCACTCCCCCCACCACGATCGGGATCGCAAGCGGCATGAAGAGGAGAGGAAGCAGCAGCTCGCGCGCCCGGGCGGCCGCGGCCATCGCCCCGAGCAGCGTCCCGACCGCGGCGATGCCGACATTGGCGAGCGCGACGCCCGCGATCAGCTCCCAGCCGACCGGTTCGTAGAAAAGCGCGAACGCGGGCAGGGCGACGGCTTCGGCAAGCGCGAGGAACGCGAAGACGCTGAGCGTCTTCCCCAGCCAGATCGCGCTGCGGTCGCAGGGCGCCAGCAAGAGCCCGTCGATGACCGCCTCGTCACGCTCGGCGACAAAGGCCCGCACGAGCGCGAGCAAGGCGGTGAAGAGGAGCGCGATCCAGAGCATTCCCGCGGCAGCGAGCCGCGACGAGTCCTCCGGAAGCGCGAAGTGGAAGACGACCAGGGCGGCGACGACGAACAGGAGCATCGCCGGGACCGTGTCCCGCGAGCGAAGCTCGACGACGAGATCCTTGCGCGTGAGAGCGGCGACGTCGGCCAGGTATCCGCTCATGCCGGAGCCAGGGAGAGACGGGCCGTCGGCCGGTCGCCGAGCCGTTCCGGCTGGTGGCTGGCCAGGACGACCGTCCGGCGGGCGTCCCGCCGCTCGAGCTCGTCGAGCAAGAGCGCTCCGCCGGCGGCGTCGAGCGAGCTGAACGGCTCGTCGAGCAGCAGCAGCTCGGGCTCGTGCAGGACGGTTCGGCACAGGGCGAGGCGCTGGAGCATCCCTCGCGACAGGTCGCCGGTCTGCTCCCGGCGGGCCTCCCAGAGGCCGAAGCGCTCGAGCAGCATCCCGATCCGCTCGCGGCGTTCGGGGATCCGGTAGAGGCGCCCGTACAGGTCGAGGTTCTCGACCGGGGTCAGTTCCCGGTAGACGAGCGGCTCGTGGCCGAGGAACCCGATCCGCGCCCGGTCGATCGCGACGTCGAGCTCACCAGCCGTCGGAACGATCAGCCCAGCGAGCAGACGGAGCAGGGTCGTCTTACCGGATCCGTTGGGGCCTGTGACGAGCAGGAACTCGCCGGCGCCGACGTCGAGATCGAGTCCCGAGAGGACGCGCTTCTCGCCGAAGCGGCGGCCGAGCCCGCGAGCGTGGATCATCTTGTCGGCATGCCGATGGCGCTTGACTTAGGCACACCCAACCTCCTCCCCACTGCGATCGTACTCGCGAACTCCGCGCGCATGGCACACGGGATCGTGCCGGATGTGTGCCTATCCGAGGAGCGGATGGTACGTCGCCAGGTGGTCACGTCTGCCGGTGACCGCCGCGTTCGCCGGTCAGCAGACCGAGTGCGTGCGGCAACGCCTCCTTGAGGACGGCAAACCCGTCGCGACACCCGCCAGGCGAGCCGGGGAAGTTGACGACGAGCGCGCTGCCTCGGATCCCCGCCACCCCACGCGACAGCAGGCCATGGGGCGTTCGCCGCGCGGCATCGGCTCGAATCGCCTCCGCGATCCCGGGCACCTGGCGTTCGAGCACGGAAGTCGTCGCCTCGGGCGTAACGTCACGCGGGGCGACGCCGGTCCCCCCGGTCGTCAAGACCACGCGGGCTTCCCCCGTCAGCTCCTCGATCGCCTCTGCGATGTCGCTTCGATCGTCCGGGACGACCCGGCGGACGACCTCGTAGCCGTCCTCGGTCAGAAGCTGTTCGA
>JBOHAU010000001.1:0-1809 GCA_050698015.1 Gaiellaceae bacterium | reverse complement strand
GCTCAGGGCCGACTCGAGTGCGCGCTGCGCATGGCTGTGACTGTCGCTTTCCCGGCCGAGCACGGCCTCCACCATGGCGAGCCGCGATAGGCAATCATCGAGGGTCTGCCGCGCACCGAGCTCCTCGAGGATCTGCACGGCCTCGAGCGCATGACCGTAGGCGCGCTGCAAGCGGCCGTCGTACCAGTTGACCTGGGCGGAAATGTGCAGCGCGTATCCCAAATCACCAGTCGCACCGAGTCGACGATCCGCAGCGACGGCGCGCTCGAGCAGGCTCTGGGCCGGAGCGTGCTCGCCGGCATACAACAGCGTCGATGCTGCGTCAGCGACGACGACGCCTTGGCCGACGTCGTTCTCGACGAGCTCGGCGCAGCGCCGGGCCAATTCCATGGCGTCGCGTATGCGGCCGGCAGACAATCGCTGGAACGAGACGATGTGACACAGCTCCGGATCGTCGATTGCGCTCTCGCCTGCGAGCCGCCAGGCGCGCTCTGCGAGCGTCAGCGACCAGCGAAGGTCGAGCCGGTGGTGGTCGGCGGCGGTTGCCGCATTCGTCAGGAGGACCGCCGCAGCGCGAGGGTCCGCGCGTTCGAGGTCGTTCGCCCCACCGATCATCAGGTCGAGGGCGTCGTCGAGCTCCCCGCGCTCGATCCGGATGTAGGCACGCCGAGCTTGCGCGTGGGCGAGGTCTGGGAGTTCGAGGTGACCCTTCGCCGCGTCCTCGAGAAGCGAATCCGCGAGCTCGAGTCGACCGGCGCGATAAGCGGCATCTCCCGCCCGAATGAGTCGCTGGGCGCGAACCTCCGCATTCGGCGTCATCCGCGCTGCGCGCTCCAGCGCCTTCGCTTCTGACCATGCACCCCCTCGGTGTCGAGCAGATTCGGCAGCGCGGACGAGCGCGGACGCGATCTCCTCGTCGGGAGCGCGCGCCGCCCCGGCGAGGTGCCATGCCTGCCGATCGCCTTCCCCTGCGGCGCCGGCCGCGACCGCCAGCGCGCGGTGCGCCTCGCTTCGGGCTCTGTCGTCAGCAGCGCCGTAGATCGCAGAACGCGCGAGCGGGTGGCAGAACTGGACGCTCGATCCCAGGGTGACGACACCGGCGTGCTCCGCTTGGTCGAGGGTCTCAGAATCGAGCCCCAAGACTGCGAGCGCGCGAGAGAGGTGTCGCAGCTCGCTGACATCACTTGCGGCAGCGACGAGGACGGCCCGTCGGGTCGAACCCGATAGCTGAGCAAGACGGCGGACGAAAATCCGCTCCACCGCTGGGCGTGCGCGCATGGGCTCGCCAAGGGGTCCCTGTCCTGCGAGCTGCGAAGCGGTCAAGCCCGACGGGAGCTCGATCAGCGCGAGAGGGTTGCCAGCGGAGAGCTCGATCAGTTGCTCCGCGACGTGCGGCGCAGCATCCGCCGGCACGCACGTCGCCAGAAGCTGTCTCGACGCTGCGCGATTGAGTCCGCCGAGCCGGAGCTCCGGGATTCCCGGTGCGGCGAATGTGCGGATCTCGGGATCGCGTACGGCGAAGAGCACCGCGACGCCCTCGGCGCCCAGTCGCCGAGCCGCGAACCCCATCGCGGCAGCCGAAGCCTCATCAAGCCACTGGGCATCGTCGATCACGCACAACAGCCGCTGCTCTTCGGCAATCGCGGCGAGCAGGCTCAAGACACCGCCGAAGACCGTGAGGCGCTCAGCGACGGCGTCGCCTTGGAGCCCGAGCGCCGCACCAAGGGCCACGGCCTGTGCTTCCGGAATCGTGTCGACCGACGAAAGCGCTGGACGAAGAAGCTCGTGCAGTCCGGAGAACGCGATCTC